>CAYPRM010000010.1:0-42742 GCA_964413365.1 uncultured Lachnospiraceae bacterium
CTTGAGCATTTTGCAAGTATTATTTTCTTATTTATTATATATTTTTTTCGGAAATTTTCTGTTTTCCAGAAAAAATATTCCAAGGCAAGGTAAAAAAAGCCGTGCGGCAGGCTTTATATGTCCACCGCACGGGGTTATTCGTATTCTGAATGATCAGTTGAGCCTTATTCCGAAGAGATCGGCGATAGCCTGATACTGATCCTCCTTCTCGCGGAGCTCCTCCTCGGTGAGCGTGCCCGACTCTCTCGTTTCGTCAAGCTTGCTCTGTATCGTGTTCTGGATCTGATCCTTAGTGGAGGTATCCATCTCGGAGGTCGCCTCCTGTATCCTCTCGGTCATCTCCTCGTCCTCGGTGATGGCAGTTACCGTGCCAAGGCAGACCTCGGACTCGAGAACGGACTCAACGGAGCTGCTTATCTGCTCGTCGCTCGGTCTATCGCCCTCCGTGGAGGTGTTCATAATGTCAACGAGTCCCGAGATAGCCTCGCTCTCCCTCCTTGCAAACTCATCTCTTGCCGCATTGCTCTCCTCCTCGGTGGCACCGGAATTCTGCTCCCTATTGGAGTCTATCTGTGCGAAAAGGTTATCAACGTAGCTGTTCACTATATCGGAAATGAGCTCTCCGTCCTCGGTGCTCGTGTCGATGGAGCTGCTTATAGTGCTCGAAACGGTCTCCTTCTTTGCGTCGGAGAGGGCGGAATTATGGTTATCGTAAAGGTCCTTGAGCGCATTCTCCGTCTTTTCGGTGGAGGTCAGATCATCGGGGACCGTAGGCTTGTCGGGGACCGTAGGCTCGCCGGGGATAGTCGGCGCATCGGGCATCCCCTCCTCGCCCTCGTCGGGAACTGTGGGTACATCGGGGTTTTCAGGCTTTACGGAGGGTTCGGGGACAGTCATTATATCCTCGATCCTATCGACCATTTCCTGTATATTGTTCTCCTGAACGGTCTTTACGCCTGCGAAGGCAACCATCGCCACACAGAGCAGGAATGTTCCGAAATTGATAAGAAATTTAATCATTGATAGCACCTCCAAATCCGTTGATAAGTGTTCTGACGGTCGCCGCCAGATCGTTCATAGCCTCGGTATAGGTAAGCTCGCCGCTCGCCACCAGAGCATTAAATTCATATGCCACGTATGGGGGCAGGTATTGGCTGAACATCTCGTTACAAACGAGTCCCTCAAGCAAGAGCGAAGGAAGCTCGGAGATGCAGCTCGTTTCTCTCATAAGATCCATGGTCTTGCCGAGCGTTACGAACTGATTTACCATAGCGTCGATATCGTCCATACCCATCTCGCCGCTCTCGCCGAGAGAATCCATCATATCAAGGAGATTGAGGATTATATCGACACAGAGGTCGGAGTCCTTCTTCTTCTCCTCGTCCGTCCAATTGGAAAAATCCGTTGCCGCGAGCATTCCGTCAACGGTGGTTGCACGCGTTACAAAATCGGACTTGCTTATCAGCCTGTGAGCGACTGCAACACACTGCTCGTTCTCGCCGTTCTGCGTATACTGCGTAAGGAGCGCTATGAGCTTGCTCTCCGTCATATTCGAGGTAGAGCCGAGCGCGATGCATCTCACGAGATCCTCAAGGGGTGAGATCCTCTTTTCAAATCTGTCCTTATATTCCGCGCTCTGTGCGTCGGGAACCTCGTATATCTTACGGTCGCTCGTGTCGTACATATAGAGCTTACCGTCGATATTTACCGTGAAGTAGCCGTAGGACCTATCCTCGGAGGAATATCCGAGGGCGGAGCGTATTGCCCTCCAATAGTCGAGGTAGGAGATAAAGGATTCATAGCCCTCGTGGCTCTTATTTACGGAGTTCGTTATCTTTTTGCCGTTCTCGGCACAATGAAGAATGAAATCCTCAAGCTTAGAGTAGCTGAATGTTCTCGAGCGTACTGCCGATGCAGATTCACCGTTGAGTGCCTCGAGCAGGTTATTCATAAGGATGTCGTAAGCCGCCGCGTCATCCCTCGGTATCTCAAGCGTATCGCCGAGCATACCGACGCCGAGCTTGAACGCGCCCTCGATCGTGGGAGCGAAGGCGGAGAGTCCCGAAATTCCCGAGACCACGCCTGCGAGCGTTTCCCTATCCTCAAGGAGCGAGGAAAGATCGGAGCTGTTTCCGTTCATGGCGTTATATATGACCTTCTTCTGTGCGAGGATACCGACCGCTCTGCCGAGCGAGCCGAGATCCAACTGCACCGTTGCCTTGTCGGCGTTTTTATAATGCTCGATAAAGGTATTTACGAGTTCGACTGTGAGATCGTCCTCCTCCCCTTCCTGAAGCTCCATATCAGCGAACACGCCCATAAGGAGATCAGCCGCGACAGATCCGACGATGGGATCGGAGAGCAGAGCATTGACGCTTCTCTCAACGTCCTCGCACTCGGAGGTCTCAGAGGTCATCTGAGATATGGCGAGCAGGCCGCTTGAGAGGATCTCTCTGAGGCTATCGTCCGCGTACACGGTCTCGCCCGACTCGAGCGTTACCTTGCCGCCCGCCTTAATAGCGTAATCCGTAAGGCTCGTGATGCCGAACACTCTGTAAAATCCCGTAACGAAGCTATCCTCATAGGGTGTTACAAGATAATCGTCCAACACCTCTATGACCTCGTGTACCTGACTGTCCTCGGAGTCCGAACCGTCTATCGAGTGCGTAGCCTCCGCCACAAGTCCCATGGTGTAGGATATGGGCATCAGGAGGATCGCAAGGATGAGCAATGAGCAGACGATGCTCGCAGAAACGGAGATCGCTCTCTGCCATGCGCACTCGGGGTAGATGGGATTTTTCTTTTTCTTTGCTTTTTTTGTTTTTTCGGGCTCGGGAGCTGTCTCGGGTTCGGGAGTCTCCGCAGGCTCTGCGTCGGTCTCCTCATGCACCGTTTCCGTGCTCTCGGGCTCGTTTTCCTCCTCTTGTGGAGCGGCAACTTCCGAGACTGCGGCAGAAAGCTCCTCGGCTCTCCGTACATTCTTCTTTTCTATTGCCTTGAGTACAAAATGTATTACCACGCAGAAAATCCAGAACAGGATGAAGAACGCCACGCAAAAGAGCAGGGACGAAACCACCGTGCTGATGAGCGCAGGGACTACATCTCCAAGCACCGAGATCTCCTCGGGTAAGAGCGAGGCAAGATTTATCGCCTCACAAAGCGTATTGACCAGCCCCTGGAAGACTCCGCAGAGCTGCAGGATGAAGGCAATAAGAAATGCCACCACCAGAGCGCCGAGACGCAGAGAATTCTTGAGCATAGAGCGGAAGAGCGAGCTCACCGCACCGCTAATCAGCGCCACTGCAAGCAGGGACGCAAGGATCCATTGTAGATTCATAATGACCTCCAATAATTTATTTGGATAATTATATTTTACCACTTTTTTGCGGTAAATTCAATAGGTATATACAATTTTATCTCGTGGGAGCTATATTTTTTACTCTTTTTTTGATCCTTGAGATCTCGCGGAGCATTCTCACCGAGTCACGCAGGACATTTACCTTGCTCTCACGGTGATTTACGATCATCGCGGGCAATTCCGCAATTTTCACACCGAGCCTCTGCGCGATAAGTATGACCTCAAGATCGAATGCAAAGTTATCCGTTTCACAATGGGAAAAGATCTGCCTTCCCACGTCGCCGCAAAAGCCCTTGAAGCCGCATTGCGCATCGGAGACCTTGATGCCGCCGAAGATGCTCAGCACATGGATATATGTACGCGACGCAAGCTTGCGGATGGGTGTATAGCCCTCGTACCCCCTCGGGTGCTTTGCACGGGAGGCGACGAGCATATCGTATTTTCCGCTCTCGAGGATCTGCACAGCCTCATCTATGACGTCCACGCCGTATGCGAGGTCTGCGTCCGTAAATATCACCGTATCGCCCACCGACGCAAGAACTCCGTGTCTTACAGCGCAGCCCTTGCCACGATTCTTCTCATATCCTGCCACACGCACACCGGGAAGCTCCAGAGCCTCCACGAGCTGTGCCGAGCCGTCCGTGCTGCCATCGTCGGCAAAGACGATCTCAAAGTCGTCCCCGTAATGCTCGCTCATATATTTGTGCAAGGTCCTTGCCGTGCTCTCGATGATCGAACTCTCGTTATACATCGGCACGCATAGTGATATCCTCATTTTTTATCTACTCCTTCATAAACATAAATATCGACCTCGACCTCGGTCGTGAGCCTCTCAAGTGAGAGAAGCCTCTGCATATCGCGCTCACTCGTGCGATAGCTGTAGGGCGTCATTGAAAACAGGCTCCGTATCGCCTCCGCACTCTCAAGCTCTATCGTATACGAGAGTCTGTGCGAGTCAAGGAGGTGCATCTTCCTCGGCATATCCGCGCGAGGCTCGTTCTTATATACCGTGTCATAGACCGCACGCTTCAGACCGAGCAGGTGGTTCTCCCCTGCCACGACCTCAACGAGTCGTCCGCCGGCACGCAGGGCACGTGAAAATTCCCCCTCCGCACAGGGAGCGAATATATTGACGATCGCATCCGCAGAGCCGTCCCGCACGGGAAGGCTGTATATCCCACCGACGAAGAAATGCGCGTTTTCCGTTCCCGAACGCACCGCCGCCCTTGAGGCACTTGCGATAGCGTCCTTGGAGAGGTCGAAGCCGAGCACCTGCGCGCCCGTCGCCTGCGCTATCATATTTGTATAGTAGCCCTCGCCGCAGCCTGCGTCGATAATGTACGACTCGCTCGCAAGGTCGGAAAGTATTTCACATATTTTTCGCGCGATAGGCTCATAGTAGCCGAGGCGCAGGAACTCCGTCCTCGACCTCACAGCGCCCCTATCATCGCCGCCCGTTGCTCTGCCCGGGCAGAGGTTCACATATCCCGACGAGGATATGTCGTAGCAATGCCTTCTGCCGCCACGGCAATAAAGGCTTCCGCCGTCGCGGTACAAGCCCTCGCCGCAGACGGGGCACACGAGTACTTCGGGCGTGCTCCCCATATTTTTCTCGCTCATATTGCAGATTCTCCTAAATAATACAAAAGCAGTAGTATCATTCTATACCAAAAATATGAATTTTCTTTGAACAAAGCCCTCTTTACGCATAAAATACATATTTTTTGGCGGTGTTACAAGTTTTTTTCGCAAAAACTGTTGAGAAAAACGGGGTTTTGCGGTATAATGAGGTATATTAAGTTAAATGGAGGGTACGATGACGGAATATATCCTATCAAGACTCAGAGAATTCAATATCGACACCGCCGCCTGCATTCCTCTCTCGAAATGTACCGTGGTGCGTCCGTACCTTCTTGAACGCCACGGGATCGTGGGCGAGGAAGGCTCGGTCATCATCCTTGCCGTTCCCTATCTCACGCCGACGAGCGCAAGCGAGCGCAATATCTCGTCCTACGCTGTCAGCCGTGATTATCATTTATTTTTCTCGGATCTTTTCGGCAAGCTCCTGCCCGAGCTGAGGGAGAGATATCCGCAAAACGTCTTTGCGGGCTTTACCGACCACTCGCCGATAAAGGAGATCCACGCCGCCGCTCTGGCAGGGCTTGGGGTGATCGGCAAAAATCACCTGCTCATCACCGAAAAATATTCATCCTACGTCTTTCTTGGCGAGATCATAACGGACGCGCGGCTTGATACTGCCACAACAGAGCCTGCGGAGTGCGAGGGGTGCGGAAGATGCATATCCGCCTGCCCCGCCCTCGCTCACGGGTGCGAATGTCTGTCGTCACTCACGCAGAAGAAGGGCGAGCTGACGTCCAAAGAACGCGAGAGGATAGCGGAGCTTGGGTGCGCATGGGGGTGCGATATCTGCCAGCAGGTATGTCCGCACACGCAAAGAGCGATCGCGAGCGGAACAATTTTTACACCGATACGGTTCTTCTACGAGTCAACAACGCCCCACCTCACGTCGGAGGATATCGAGGGAATGAGCGACTCGGAATTTTCCTGCCGTGCGTACTCATGGCGAGGCAGGGCGACTATAATAAGAAATCTTAAGATACTTGAGGAAGGAGAGAGCTGATGGTACATTTTATATACGGTGCGGTGCACTCGGGCAAGACCGAGCGTGTGCTGAACAGCATCGCAGCTGATGCGAGAGATGGCAGGCATATCTATCTGATAGTTCCCGAGCAGGAGACGGTCGCACTTGAGAGACGTGTTGTGTCGATGCTCGAGGGCTCGGCACAGCTCTGCGTTGAGGTTGTGAATTTCTCGAGGCTGTGCAATCTCATCTTCCGTGCGACGGGCGGGATCTCATACAGCTCCGTCACTCCGTCCGCAAGATCCCTCATAATGTGGAACACTATCCGCGAGCTCTCACCGATGCTTGAGGAATACCGTGCAGGTGAGATCCACGACACCTCTCTTACAGAAAAGATGCTCTCTGCAGTAACGGAGCTGAAGGCTTACGGCGTATCCTGCTCAACGCTTGAGCGTGCGTGTGAAAAGCTCGACAGGGGCACTCCTCTATACAGGAAGCTCCGCGATATCTCCCTTATCTACTCGGCATATTCTGCCTGCCTCTCCGAGAGCTTCGACGACTCGCAGGACGATATTCCGAGGGCGATGGAGCGTCTGTCGGATTTTGCACCCGTGCGCGGTGCGAGCGTGTATATCGACTCCTTCTCGAGCTTTACGGGACAGGAGCTTGAATTTATTTCCGCGCTCTCCCGTATATGCGGTGAGGTATATATAACCGTTCCCCTGCCCTCGCCCGACGACGCATCGATCCATCTTGAGGGCGTTCGTATATCCCTTGCAAGGCTGAAGAGGGCACTTGATGGTGCGAGATATGATGAGATCTGCCTTCCTGCGAGAAATGGTGAGGGAGACAGAGACGGTGCTCTCGAATACCTCTCATCGGAGATATGGAATTTTGAGGCTCCGCCACTTGCGGACGACGCTCCGAACGTTTTGATATACCAATGTGAAACGCCCTACACCGAGTCCGACACGGTAGCGTGCGAGATAAGACGCGCTATGAGCGAGGGCGTGCGGTGCTCCGAGATGGCTATTATCCTGCGCTCGGCGGACGAATACCGCGGAATACTCGATGTGTCGCTCGAGAGGTACGGGATCCCGTATTTTATGAGCGAAAAGACCGATCTTATGACCAAGCCGCTGACGAAGTTCATTTTCAGTGCACTGAGGATAAAGGATGGCGGCTGGAGAGGCTCGGATGTGATCGCACATCTGAAATCGGGCTTTTGCAACGTCGATCCCTTTGATGCGGACATATTTGAGGATTATATTTCAACATGGAGCATCAGCGGCGGCAGGTTCTTCGACGGAGAATGGACGATGAACCCCGACGGATACAGCGATATGCTCACTCCGAGAGGGGCACTCCTCTATACAGGAAGCTCCGCGATATCTCCCTTATCTACTCGGCATATTCTGCCTGCCTCTCCGAGAGCTTCGACGACTCGCAGGACGATATTCCGAGGGCGATGGAGCGTCTGTCGGATTTTGCACCCGTGCGCGGTGCGAGCGTGTATATCGACTCCTTCTCGAGCTTTACGGGACAGGAGCTTGAATTTATTTCCGCGCTCTCCCGTATATGCGGTGAGGTATATATAACCGTTCCCCTGCCCTCGCCCGACGACGCATCGATCCATCTTGAGGGCGTTCGTATATCCCTTGCAAGGCTGAAGAGGGCACTTGATGGTGCGAGATATGATGAGATCTGCCTTCCTGCGAGAAATGGTGAGGGAGACAGAGACGGTGCTCTCGAATACCTCTCATCGGAGATATGGAATTTTGAGGCTCCGCCACTTGCGGACGACGCTCCGAACGTTTTGATATACCAATGTGAAACGCCCTACACCGAGTCCGACACGGTAGCGTGCGAGATAAGACGCGCTATGAGCGAGGGCGTGCGGTGCTCCGAGATGGCTATTATCCTGCGCTCGGCGGACGAATACCGCGGAATACTCGATGTGTCGCTCGAGAGGTACGGGATCCCGTATTTTATGAGCGAAAAGACCGATCTTATGACCAAGCCGCTGACGAAGTTCATTTTCAGTGCACTGAGGATAAAGGATGGCGGCTGGAGAGGCTCGGATGTGATCGCACATCTGAAATCGGGCTTTTGCAACGTCGATCCCTTTGATGCGGACATATTTGAGGATTATATTTCAACATGGAGCATCAGCGGCGGCAGGTTCTTCGACGGAGAATGGACGATGAACCCCGACGGATACAGCGATATGCTCACTCCGAGAGGGGAGCGTATCCTTGAGACTGCAAATTCCGTGCGCAAGGCACTCACCGAGCCGCTTTCCCTGTACTTTGCAAGGCTCGATGCCTCCGCCTCCGTCAAGGAGATGTGCTCGGCAACGCTTGATTTTTTGAAGTCCTCGGGCATTACCGAGAAGATACGACTATCCTGCGATGAGAGTCTTGGACGTGGAGACAAGAGATCCGCGGACGAGGATATGAAGCTCTACACTCTCACGCTCACCACGCTCTACGACCTTGCACAGATAATGGGCGAGAAGGTATTTACGACGGAGGAATTTTCAGCCGCGCTCGCACTCATGTTCTCGGAGAGCGAGATAGGCACTATCCCCACCTCCGCGGACGAGGTGCTCATAGGCACGGCTCCGATGCTGAGAACGGGTAAAATAAGGCGCGCGTTCGTCATGGGGCTGAACGAGGGAAAATTCCCTGCCGCGATCAGCGACACGGGGATTTTCACCGACGCGGACAAGCAGCTGCTTGAAGCTCTCGATATAGATCTGTCCTCGGGAACGGAGGCACGGACGAGCGACGAGCTGTTCTACGTGTGCAGAGCACTCTCCGCACCGAGCGAGCGTCTGACGCTGACCTTCTCCACTCTCTCCTCCGACGGATCGTCGCAAAAGTGCTCGATCGCAATAGACCGTGTACGTGAGCTTCTGCCAAATGCTCGCAGGATCAAGGACAGAGAGATCCCCCTGCTCGACCGTATTTGGAACGCCGAGAGTGCACGCACCGTGCTCACAAGGCTCGGAGATATGGGCGACGCAGAGAGGCTCGGGGTGATAGATGCGTCCGATCCCCTACTCGACACGCCTCTTATAAGGCGGGAATGCTCCGTCTCCCCGGAGCTTGTGCATCAGATACTCGGCGACCGTATCTCACTTACGCAGTCGAGGCTCGAGAAGTACGTGCTCTGCGGCTTTGATTATTACTGCTCCTACGTTTTAGGTCTTAGAGAGAGCAAGCGCGCCATATTCAGGCTCAACGACATAGGAAGCTTCATACATTCTATCCTCGAGGGCTTTATGAGGGAGGTAACTGCCGACGGCACGCTCGATCTTTCGCTGACGGATGCGGAGATAGACAGGGTGCTTGACCGAACGGTGGAAAAATATCTTTTCAACATTCTCGGTGAGGATTACGCGGTATCGAACCGCACGCGCCACCTCTTTTTGAGGCTGAAGCGGCTCTCGTTCGTCATCTCGAAGGGGCTTATGGAGGAATTCAGCAACAGCGATTTCTACCCTGCGTACTTTGAACTTGGCGTCGGAACGAGGGGATCGGACATTCGGTCGCTCGAATTTACGCTGAGGGACGGCAGTGTGGTAACACTTCGCGGTATAGCCGACAGAGTTGACACCTACAAGCGTGATGGGAACGTTTACATTCGCGTGGTCGACTACAAGACGGGCAGCAAGGAATTTTCCCTTGACGACCTAAAAAACGGGCTGAATACTCAGCTTCTTATATATCTTTTCTCCCTCTGCCGTGTGCAGAGTGAGGAAAAGCGTGCGGAGCTTGGCTGTGCGGAGGGTGGCAAGATACTTCCTGCAGGAATACAGTACCTCTCAACGAACGCTCCCACCCTCTCCATCGTCGAGCCGCAGGCGCAGGACGAGCTGGAGAGGCTGATACAGGAAAAATTTTCACGCAGCGGTCTGCTGACGAACGATCCCGAGATCCTGCGTGCGATAAATTACGATCTCGATCCTCGCTACGTCAGCAAGGTCAAGGTCGATACCGACGGCACGGTATACGGCAAGTCCCTTGTCAGCTCGGAGGGCTTTGATATGCTCTACGATATGCTCGCAGAGGTCGTCGTCGGTGTGGCACAGAGTATGCGAGATGGCAGGGCTGACGCTATACCGATGGCAAGAAAGAACGGTAGCGTGCCCTGCAGATATTGCAAGATGTACTCGATCTGCCGTGCGGCAGTAAATGAAGAATAGGAGGTGGCAAAATGGGTAAAAATTGGACTTCAAAGCAGCTTGAAGCGATAGAGACCTCGGGCAAGACTCTGCTCGTCTCTGCGGCGGCAGGCTCGGGTAAGACTGCCACCCTCACAGAGAGGATCGTGCGCAGGCTCACCGATCCCTCATCCCCTGCGAGCATCTCACGAATGCTCATAGTTACCTTCACGCGCCTCTCTGCCGCGGATCTGAAGCGAAAGATCTCCGCCGCAATTTCGGCAGAGATTGCAAAGAATCCCTCGAGCCGTTATCTCTCCCGTCAGCTCGTCCTGCTCGAAAATGCAAGCATCTGCACGATAGACTCGTTCTATCTCGACGTGGTGCGCTCCAATTTCCAGCGCCTCGGTCTGCCGCCGAGCTTCAGGATCGCCGACGAGGGCGAGATGGCACTTCTGCGCAAGAGAGTGATGGACAGCGTTATCGAACGCCACTACGACGAGATGCCCGACGGCGAGATCGGGAGTGGGGGTAAAAACGACGCATTTCTGAACTTCGTTGAGGGATTTACCTCGGCGAAGCAGTCCGACACGCTCTCCGACGTTCTCTTAAGGCTTGAAGGATCCCTCGACTCAAGGATCGACGGCATTGACACTCTACTGACTCTCGCCGAGGAATTCAAGCAAGGCTCCGAGGGGGACGGGAATTTTCTGCATACCCGTCAGGGCAGGATCATTCGCGACTATCTGCTCTCCGGTGCCGTAAGCTACCGCGACTCCCTGAGCCGTTGCTGTGATATAATAGCATCGGAGGAGCACTCGAGCAAGGCTTATCTTGCGACATTCTCCGCTGAGCGAAACTTTTTCGTGGAGCTTTGCACCGTTCTTGAGGGCGGCACTTATGCAGAGATACGCGAACGCATGCTTACGTTTCCGAAGCTGAAGCTCTCGCCCCTGCGCAAGGAATTCGTAAACGACGATATCACGCTCTGCCGTGAGCTTCGCAAGGAGGCGGCAAGCTTCATCTCCTCGTCCTGCGGAAAATATTTCGCCCTCGATGCGGAGAGCACAAAGGCGGCGATGGGCAAGACCTCCGAGATACTTTTGACTCTCCACGGGATATTTATGGAATTTTCCGAATCCTCAATGAAGGAAAAACTCTCACGCCGTGCCTTCAGCTTCAGCGACATAAGGCACTTTGCCTACTCCGTGCTCGCAAATGAGGACGGCTCGCCAAGCGATGCCGCGATCTCATACAGGGATCGCTACGACGAGATATATATCGACGAATATCAGGACGTCGACGAGGTGCAGGACAGGATCTTCACCCTCATCTCACGCCCCGACAACCGCTTCATGGTCGGCGATATAAAGCAGAGCATTTACAGCTTCCGAGGTGCGGATACGGATGTTTTCGCGCAGTACAAGAAAACGCTCCCTCCCCTCTCCGACTCGGATGGCTCGGACAGTGCGCTGATATTCATGTCAAACAATTTCCGTTGCGACGAAAATGTAATAAAATTCACGAACAAGGTCTTTTCATTCCTCTTTGGCAATGCAGGCGAGAGCATCGGCTACACTCACGAGGACGACCTCATCTTCTCCAAGGTCGAGGAGGGGCGCACGCTTCCCTCACCGAAGGTACATATCACCGTTATCTCCCCCGACACTGTGGACGGAGATACTGCTGACGAGGAGGAGGGGGACGGTGGGGACGATCCCGAGGCTGAGTGGATCGCCGCCGAGGCTCTGAGGCTCATTAGAACCGAGAAGAAGGCGGACGGCACACCGATAGAGCCACGGGATATTGCCGTTATAATGCGTGCCACGAGCAATGCGCAGAGCATCGCCCGTGCGATGGAGCGTGCAGGCGTACCCTGCTCGGACAATTCGAAGCGCGATCTCTTTGAGACGCCCGATGTCCTGCTCGCGCTCTCCCTGCTCTCCACAATAGACAATCCCCACAGGGATATCCAGCTTGCGGCGAGCCTTTATTCGCCCGTTTTCGGCTACACGATGGACGACCTCATAAAAATAAGAGAGTGCGCAGACAGGTCTGCATCACTCTTTGAGGCATTGAGGGATTATTCGGGTGAGGACGCGGAGATACGGGCTAAAAATACTCGTTTTATGGAAAAGCTCACGGACTACCGCAGAAGATCTGCGTCAATGCCCGTTGACAAGCTTCTGAATTATGTTCTCAGGGATCTCTCCATGCTCTCCCTTGAATCGGAGAGCGAGCAGAACCTCACAAGGCTCTACGAAATGGCAAGAAGATTTGAGGCAGGCTCCTTCCGCGGTCTCGGGAACTTCATCTCGTACATAAACGAGCTTATCGAAAGCGGAAACGTTCCCTCCCTCACGCAGGAGGACAGTGATGCGAACACGGTCAAGCTCATAACCGCTCACAAGTCAAAGGGGCTTGAATTCCCCGTCTGCTTCATCTGCGGAACGAACAAGCCGTTCAATCTCGAGGACACCAAGGGCAATATCCTCTACCATTCCCGTGCAGGAGTGGCATTGAGCCTTCCCTACGCCGGCGGAATGGCGCGCCTCAACACTCCGATGCGTGAGGCGGTCGCTCTCTCGATAGTAAATTCCCTTGTCGAGGAGGAGATGCGCGTGCTATACGTTGCACTCACACGTGCAAGGGAGCGTCTGTACGTTACAGCGAAAAGCAACAAAAGGTCCGACAGCCTCGAGCGCAGGGCGTGCATCTGCTCGTCCTTTGCGGGGGATTTCAGAATAAGATCCTGCAGAACATGGCTCTCCATGATACTCGCGGCGATATATCCCCTCTGCGACGGCGACGGATATACCTTTACCGTGTACGGAAGAAGTGAGATCCGCGGTGCGTCCTGTGATATCCTTGAGAGGCACGGCGATGGCTCGCTGTCTCTGACGCAGGATGAGCTTGAGGTGCTCGGGGAGAGGCTTGCTTATTCCTACCCACACGCCTCGCTCGGCAAGATACCTGCGAAGCTCTCCGTATCAAGGCTCACGCCGACAGTTCTCGACGATATCGACCGCGATGCGGCGTCACTCGAGGGCTCGGACGGAGCAAGGATACTCGAGATCGAGGAATTTTTAGCCGAAAGGAGCGGTGCGACCGCCGCCGACAGGGGCACGGCTACGCATCTGTTCCTGCAATTCTGTGATTTTGAGCGTGCCGCGCGGCTCGGAGTCGATGTGGAGCTTGCACGCCTTACGGAGCGTGGGTTTATAGCTCCGAGGATCGCCGAGTTGATAAATACGGATCAGCTTGAGCGTTTCTTCAAAAGTCGCTTTTTTGCGGAGCTTGGGCACGCAAGTCGCGTATTCCGCGAGCAACGCTTCAACATTCTCCTCCCTGCCTCCCATTTTTCGGAGGACGAGGAGCTGCGGCGCACTCTTGCCGACGAGCAGATACTCGTTCAGGGCGTTATCGACCTTTTCTTTGAGACCGAGGACGGCAGGGTGATCCTCTGCGACTACAAGACGGATCATCTCACGCGCGAGGAGATCGCCGATCCAACGCTCGCGGCAAAAAAGCTTGCGGATCGCCACGCCGCCCAGCTTTCCTACTACGCTATGGCGGCGCACTCTTGCCGACGAGCAGATACTCGTTCAGGGCGTTATCGACCTTTTCTTTGAGACCGAGGACGGCAGGGTGATCCTCTGCGACTACAAGACGGATCATCTCACGCGCGAGGAGATCGCCGATCCAACGCTCGCGGCAAAAAAGCTTGCGGATCGCCACGCCGCCCAGCTTTCCTACTACGCTATGGCGGTGGAGAGGCTGCTCGGACACGCTCCCGACAGGATACTCATCTATTCTCTCCCACTCGGAGAAGCTGTTGATATTGATATCTGAAGCACAAACAAAAAATCGGAGGCAATGCCTCCGATTTTGTTTTATTTTACGTCGATTATTCCGCGGCGTGCTCTCATCTGAGCCTTCATACGAAGCTCGGTATTGAGTATCTTCTTGCGCAGGCGTATCGACTTCGGCGTTACCTCGATGAGCTCGTCATCGTTGATATACTCGATAGCCTCCTCAAGTGAGAAGATCCTCGGCGGTGTGAGGATGAGCTTTTCATCCGCACCCGTGGAGCGTATTGCGGTGAGGTGCTTTTCCTTGCAGGGATTGACGGCGATATCGTCATTCTTGGGATTTTCGCCAACGATCATTCCCTCATAGACCTTCGTCTGCGGTCCTACGAAGAGCATACCCCTCTCCTGAGTATTATAAAGTCCGTATCTCGTGGTCTCGCCGTCCTCGCTCGCGATAAGACAGCCCGTAAATCTCATAGTAACCTCACCCTTATAAGGCTGATATCCGTCAAAGAGGGTGTTTATAAGTCCCTCTCCTCTCGTGTCCGTAAGGAACTCCGAGCGGTAGCCGAAAAGGCAACGTGAGGGAATGGAATACTCCACTCTCATTCTGTTACCGACAGCGGTCATCTCGATAAGGTCGCCCTTGCGTCTGCCGAGCTTCTCGATGACGGAGCCAACATAGTCCGTGGGTACGTCGATCGTAACTCTCTCCATCGGCTCGCACTTCACGCCGTCTATCTCACGGTAGAGCACACGGGGATTGGAGCACATAAGCTCGAAGCCCTCGCGGCGCATATTTTCAATAAGTATGGAAAGGTGCATCTCTCCCCTGCCTGCGACCTTGAAGGAATCCGTAGTGTCGCCGTCGCTGACGCGGAGCGAAACGTCCTTAAGAAGCTCGCGGTAGAGCCTGTCCCTGATCTGACGCGAGGTAACGAGCTTGCCCTCTCTGCCTGCGAGAGGTCCGTCGTTTACGGAGAAGGTCATCTCCATCGTAGGCTCGCTGACCTTGACGAATTCAAGAGGCTCGATGCAGGTCGTGGAGGTTATGGTATCGCCGATGGTGATATTCTCCGCTCCCGAGAAGCACACGATATCTCCGATGCTCGCGCTCTCCACCTGAACTCTGCCGAGTCCGTTTATCTGATAGAGGGAGATTATCTTCGCCCTCTTGGGTGCCGCCTTCGAGTGGAAGTTGGAGATCATTACGTCCTGTCCCTGTCTGATAGAGCCGCGCTCAATGCGTCCGATGCCGATTCGTCCGACGAAATCGTTGTAGTCTATCGAGGAGATGAGGAGCTGAAGCTCGCCCGTCTCGTCGCCCTCGGGCGCAGGAATGTACTCAAGTATCTTGTCAAAGAGGGGTGCAAGATCAGTACCGGGAACGTTCATATCATTACTTGCCGTTCCTGCCCTGCCCGAGCAGAAAAGGAAGGGGCTGTCGAGCTGCTCGTCATTCGCACCGAGATCTATAAGAAGCTCGAGGACCTCGTCGATGACCTCGGGGATCCTTGCGTCGGGCTTGTCTATCTTGTTTATTACAACTATTACTCTGTGATTAAGCTCGAGTGCTCTCTGAAGCACGAAGCGTGTCTGCGGCATCGGTCCCTCCGCCGCATCGACGAGCAGGATAACGCCGTTTACCATTTTGAGCACGCGCTCGACCTCTCCGCCGAAGTCGGCGTGCCCTGGGGTGTCAACTATGTTGATCTTCACTCCGTTATAATGCACCGCCGTGTTCTTGGCAAGGATCGTTATGCCCCTCTCCCTCTCGAGATCGTTCGAGTCCATAACTCTCTCCTCGGTAGCCTGATTTTCCCTGTATATGCCGCCCTGCTTCAAGAGCTGGTCGACAAGGGTGGTCTTGCCGTGGTCGACGTGTGCGATTATCGCTATATTTCTAAGGTCTTCTCTAACCACTTGATTTTTCCTCCGTATAATTAAGTTGGATAACTAAATAATTATATCACTTTTTTTGCAAATATAATATAGTAAATTACACGGAATTTTCGGCTTTTTTGCAGTATTTTTTGTGTTTTTTTGACAATGTTCGCACAGAAATCGAAAAATAATAGTAATTGACAAAGAAAAAAAAGTATGCTATAATCGTATCAACGACAGATTTTGAGAGGTTTTAATATGCGCTCTTACATAAAAGCATTGATATTTGACCTTGACGGAACGCTCGCAGATACCCTGCCTGCAATATGCGAGGCGGTCAATTTAACGATGCTCGCGCTCTCACAGCCAACGCTCACCGAGGCGGAGGTCAAACTCAATATAGGAAAAGGTCCGCGCCATCTCGTCGAGCAGTCCCTGCCCCGTGCAGCACGTGCGGCAGATCCGACGCTCACAGATCGGGCACTCGATATCTATAACGAGATGTACGGCAGGACGTATCTCCACACCGATAGGCTCTACGACGGGCTGCTTGATGTCATAGTGGAGCTTGCGAAGCATTATAAGATCGCCGTGCTTTCAAATAAGCAGGACGCATACGCACGGGAGCTTGTCCGTGTACTCCTGCCCGAGGGACTTTGCACCGCAGTCCGAGGAACGCTCGACGGCGTACCCGCCAAGCCACAGCCCGAAGCGGCGCTCGCACTCGTTGAATTGCTCGGATGCACACCGCATGAGTGTATGCTCATCGGCGACGGGAGCGTTGATATACTGACCGCCGAGAACGCCGAGCTTGATATCCTCTCCGTCTCGTGGGGGTATTCGTCGAAGACCAAGCTCATTATGAGCGGCGCTACGGAGATAGTCAATTCTCCCTCGGAGCTGCTCGAATATTTCAAATAACGGAGGAAAAAATGAACGATCTTACAAAACAGTCAAACAACAAATACCTGAAATACGCCCTGCTCGCGCTCGTCGCAGCGGCTCTCGTCGGCGTGGGATTTCTGCTCCGAGAGATCGACTTTGATATCCTTTATTTCATTCAGGACAACCTCAGAAACGGCTTTTTCGATACGGTAGTGCCGCTCTATACCACGCTCGGTGAGTGGGCGATCTGCTGGATCGTTATCGGACTTGTAATGCTCATTTTCAAGAAAACGAGAAAATGCGGCTTCTGGACGCTCGTCTCCCTCTTGGCGGTGATGCTCATATGCAATATCGCTATCAAGAACCTCGTCGCAAGACCGCGCCCCTGCTACCTCATAGATCCCGAGGTCTGGAACGCGATGAAGCTCGTCGGCGATCCCTCGGAATATTCCTTCCCCTCGGGTCACTCGGTCTCGAGCATGGCGTCCGCACTGACCATATATTTCCATCATAAAAAGCTCGGCATCGCCGCTATCGTCGCGGCATTGCTGATGGGACTCTCAAGGCTCTACGTCTTCGTCCACTTTCCCACCGATGTCTGGGGCGGCTTCCTCATCGGAGCAGCCATCGCCCTCGCCGTCCGCTTCGCCGAGCTGAAGATCACAGCCTACCGCGAAAAAAGATCCGCATCCGTAGAGACAGACTAAATCCTACATAACGCATAAAACACCATCACCCCCACGCAAGCGTGGGGGTGATGGTGTTTTAGACAGTATTTTAATCATTTGCGGCTACTCAGAAAAGCAGCTCCTTGATCTTTATGGCGGTGGCGGTACAATCGCCGTTATTATCGACCACGTAGTCGCAGATCTCCTCATTGCGTTTTTCGTCGTCGATGGAGATTATGCGGTTGACCTTATCCTCATTAGTGGTATTTTTCTCAAGTATTGACGAGAGAAGGTCTCTTTTATTCCTCTTTATATACACGGTCACGGCGTCCTTATAATGCGTTTTCAGAGCCATCGCTCCGCAGATATCCATAATAGCGAGCACCTTCTTACCGCTCGCAAGTATTGCGTCGACGTCGCTCTTTTTCGAGCCAAATCCGTGCTCTGCGTACATTGTGGATTCAAACAGCTCGCCGCTCTCCATCATATCGAAGAATTCCGATTTATCGACATAGCTATACCAATCGTCATTCACTCTCGAGGTGGGATCTATGGTAGTATAGCTCTTTAGCTTCTCCAGCTTATCGCACTGCTCGAGCAGGTGCTCTGCGATCCTCGTTTTTCCTGCACCCGAGGGACCGACGAGGACTGTTATCGAGGGATCCTTACTATCGTCCCTGACTGCGGAATAGCTCGTGCTTATTACCTCAACGAGCTTTAGAAATTCATCGTAATTATTGACTGCGAGCATACCCGTCGCGCTCTGGTTCCACGGGCGGCGCATAAGTATGGGATAGGCGGCGTTGGACTTAATAACGTTATGCATTCCGTCGTCAAAGAGTATATCGACATTGAGCTTATCCTTACGGGTTGCCATATAGATATTCTCAGGGGGGATCTCGGGAAATTCCTTCATTATACGCTCCGCTCTTATGCTCATAAACTGCGGATAAACGGACGTGCAGATAAAGACCTCCGTCATCTTCGAGAGCTTACGCACGAACTCACGTGCGCCCTCGATCACGGGCTGATTTTTGAAAAATTCGGGATCCTGAAAATACTCAAATATAACATCCGCACGTGTACCGAGCTTTCCCCATCTGTCGACCTCATATATCGAGAGGGGCGGATCGAACTTATACTTCTCGTTCGCAAGCTTTATCGCGTAGGGTACGCACTCAAGGAGAACGTCATCGACGTCGAGTGCAGTCGTCATTCTGAATCTTCTGCCCATATTTTTTACCTGCCTTTCATTCCTTGACCTTATTTTATCACACAAAACGGGAAAATACAAGTATATTTTCCCGCTTTAGTCATAAATATTCAAAATTATTGCTCAGCCGCTCCGCGGAGCTTGACATTGAGTCTGTCGATCGCCCTGTACAGAAGATACGAGAGCGCGAAAAATCCTATATGAAGTGCGAAAAGGATAACGACGTATGCTATCTGCACGGGGACGTATCCTATGGACTCCTTCAGAGAGATAAGGAGGTCGTTGATAGGTCCGACGTTGCATTTGTAGAAATTGGAATAGTTCTCCTTAAGTATCTGTGCCATCGACGAGGCGAGGATCGCGTATATCGTGCCGTAGCGTATGACGGACTTGGTATAGCTCTTTCCCTCCTCAATATTATTAAGTCTGAGAACGACTATAAGTATGAATGCAAATATCACCGCGTTGTGGAAGAACACGGTATGAAAATCGAAATAGTCATCGAAGAAATCCCGTATATTGCCAGGGCTATATATGAGATTGGGGTACACGGTCATAAAGAGCATGAGCGAGGTGCACATGGAGCACGCAATAGTCCTGACCTTGTCGCAATACTTACCCGTATAGAACGCCATCGCAGGCAGGAGCGAGATAAAGAGCGAGCAAACATGGAGCGGGATGTGGTAGAGGTTATAGCCCTGCTTGAAGGAGAGCACCTGCTTGCCGACCTCGCTGAGAAACAGAAGGACTGCGACCACCTTAAAGGGTATCGACCTGATCCTCCACGGCTTATTGCCTATGAATTTGTTGAGTATTAATGCTATGACGATCATCACCGCGACCGTCGGTACAAGTGTGATAAAATGCTCGTATGTCCAAAGCTGCATATTATACCTCCAAATGTATGGTTTGTATTCTTCAATCGTCCGCCGATCCACGGAGCTTGATGTTAAGTCTGTCGATCGCCCTGTACAGAAGATACGAGAGCACAAAAAATCCTATATGAAGTGCGCCTATGATAAGGATATACACTATCTGCACGGGAACGTAGCCAAATGATTCGGCAAGGGAGACGAAAAGATTTTTGACGGGCTTGATGCTGCACTCGTAGAAATTTGAAAAATTCGTTTTGAGTATCTGCGACATCGCCGCCGCTATCACTGCGTATATTACCCCGTAGCGTATGACGGGCTTCATATAGCTCTTGCCATCCTCAAAATTATCGAGCCTGAGCACCACTATAAGTATGAACGCAAATATCACCGCGCTATGGAAAAATACAGTGTGGAACGCGAAATAGTCCGTAAAGAACTTATTTATGCTCCCCTTTCCGTAGACCAAATTGGGATATATCGCCATAAAGAGTACAAGAGTCGTGCACATCGTGCTCGTTACCGCTCTGACTCTGTTGCGGTATTTACCCGTGTAAAACGCCATCGCAGGCAGGAGCGAGATAAACACCGAGCAGACGTGGAACGGCAGATGCTTGAGCCGATATCCCTGCTGAATAGAGAGGATCTGCTTTACGACCTCGCTGAGAAACAGAAGAACTGCGACCACCTTAAAGGGTATCGACCTGATCCTCCACGGCTTATTGCCTATGAATTTGTTGAGTATTAATGCTATGACGATCATCACCGCGACCGTCGGTACAAGTGTGATAAAATGCTCGTATGTCCAAAGCTGCATATTATACCTCCTCCGGTAGTCCTTATGTGAATTATATCACTTTTTGACGATTTGTCAATAATTTTTATCTTCAAAAGCAAAAAAATCTCACGCCGCAAATGGGCATGAGATCTTTATATCGTTAAGGATCTATCCTTCCTATGATCTTTTCTTCACTGTAATTGTAAACAAAGGTCGGACATTCGCCGCCCATCTGTATTGTGTAGAGCACCGTTCCATCCTCGCCGACGCGCGCCTCGTGAATGAACCCGAACCGCACCTCGCCGCGGTGACGGAATCGCACAAAATCGCGGAGCTTATACTTCGCCTGCTCGGGATAGCCGCCCTTCCCCGACCTTTTCTTAAATAAATTGAATAACATACCTCTCTCCCCTCCTTAGTGATATTTTAACATATTTTTGGGGTGTTGTCAATATCCATCAGGGCGAAGGACCGTATCCGATCCGCCAAAGGGGGTATGTGATCAATCCCCCTTGGGCGGATTACATACCAATCCTTCGGATTGGATAAAAAATCACCAAGCTTTCGCTTGGTGATTTTTTGGTGGACCCGAGGAGAATCGAACTCCTGTCCGAAAACCCCTTAGCACGACCTTCTCCGTGGGCAGTCAGCTTTGATATTTTCCCACCCATCACCGAAAACTGACGAGCAACGATGGATCAGGTAGCACTTTTGTGCTTGATCGGCTCAAGTGCGAACGACCGATGCAAGTTCACCGCTAAGATGACGCTCAGTCCGCAGTCGCGGTACTCTGCGGAGGAACGGGTAACCCGCAGGTTACGGCACTGCCATTGAAGCTCCCGAGGGAGCGTCAATTAGGCAGCCATTGCAACAGTATTGTTGTCGTTTATTTTTTAATTTGAGCAGTTATCGGGATTACTCAGCCCGCCACGCTTATCGTACCTCAAAATCCCCGTCGAAACCATTACGGGCCCATTGGTACAATATATTATACACTATTTTTGCAAAATAATCAATAGATTTTTCACAAAAATAGTGTATATCATATCAATCTATAAATATTTCCCTTATCTGATACTGAGGCTCGCTCGTTACGTTCATTCCGAGCTTCTTGAGCACCTCTATATCCGATGCGGAGAGCATGACCGTCGAATGGATATCACAGCCTGCGAGCCTCGGGAGCTGCTTTAGCGCGTGCGCCGCGGTAGCCGAGGTGTGGGCGGAGATTGAGAGTGCTATAAGTATCTCATTGACGTTCAGTCTTGTATATGTTCTCGAGAGGTATTGGCATTTCAGCCTCTGCACAGGCTCGATGACCTCGGGCGCGAGCAGGTGTATCTCGTCGGGAATTCCCGTTATCGCCTTAAGTGCATTCAGCAGCATTGCCGACACGGATTCGAGCAGGTCGCCCGATCTTCCCGTGATTATTCTGCCGTCGGGAAGCTCCATCGCGCTCGCAGGCACGCCGCAGTGCGCACTCTTCTGCTCCGCCGCCGAGACTACTGCACGGTAATCCTTGGTAATTCCTGCCTCCTGCATCAGAAGCTCTATCTTTCCGACAGCGTTCCTATTCTTCTCGGTATCGTCCTCCCTGCAGGCGCAGAGTGCGTCGAAATAGCGTCTTGCGATCTCCTCGCAGGCGGCTCTGCGCACGGCGGCGTCGTCGATGATGCAATTTCCTGCCATATTGACGCCCATATCCGTCGGAGAGCCGTATGGGGACTTGCCGTCATATATTCCCTTGAATATAGCGTCGAGCACGGGGAAGATCTCCACGTCCCTATTATAATTCACCGCGGTAATGCCGTATTTTTCAAGGTGATAGGGATCTATCATATTCACGTCATTAAGATCCGCCGTCGCCGCCTCATACGCAAGGTTGACGGGGTGGCGCAGGGGCATATTCCAGATCGGGAAGGTCTCGAATTTCGCATAGCCTGCCTTTATCCCTCGTTTATTATCATTATAGAGCTGTGAGAGGCAGACAGCCATCTTTCCGCTACCGGGACCGGGGCCTGTAACGATTATAAGCTCCCTTTGCGTTTCGATATACTCGTTGCGTCCGTAGCCCTCATCGCTGACTATGCGCTGAAGGTTCGAGGGGTATCCCGGTATACTGTAATGGTGATATATCTTGACGTTCCTCTCCCTGAGCCTACGCTCAAACTTCTCGACTGCGGGGTGCGCGGACTCAAATCGCGTGAGCACGACGCTACCGACGAGCAGACCGACGTTACGGAAGGCGTCGATGAGCCTTAGCACGTCAAGATCATAGGTTATTCCGAGATCTCCGCGGATCTTGCTCTTCTCGATATCGTCCGTATTGACCGCTATCACTATCTCCGCTCTGTCCTTGAGCCGCAGGAGCATCCTGAGCTTGGAGTCGGGCATAAATCCCGGGAGGACGCGGCTTGCGTGGTAGTCGTCAAAGAGCTTTCCGCCAAATTCAAGGTAGAGCTTGCCGCCGAATTTTGCTATCCTGTCGCCTATATACTTTGACTGCAGGTCTATATATTTTTGATTGTCGAAGCTTATGCCATTCATATCATACTCCGTCTTTTCCTGCCTTAAACGCACGCTCAATATCGCGCGTTGCGGCGTTTCTTGCCATATCATCACGCTTATCGTAAAGTTTCTTTCCTCGGCAGAGACCTATCTCCACCTTCACACGCGATCCCGACAGATATACCTGAAGGGGTACGAGCGTATAGCCCTTCTGTGCCGTAAGCCCAAAGAGCTTGAGTATCTCCCTCTTATGCATCAGGAGACGCCTCTTGCGCAGGGGATCCTTATTATAGACATTTCCCTGCTCGTAGGGGCTGACGTGCATTCCGAGAACGAAGATCTCCCCGTCCCTTATCTCACAGTAAGCCTCCTTTATATTTACCCTTCCTGCGCGGATGCTCTTGACCTCCGTGCCAAAAAGCTCGATGCCTGCCTCATATCGCTCCTCGACAAAATAATCGTGGTGTGCCTTCTTATTCTGAGCAATGAGCTTTACAGAATTCTTCTTATCTGCCATAGTAAAGCACCTCAAACCGTCCGCTCATAGGCGACACGCACCTGACCGTCGAGCAGATGGATCGTTCCGCGGCGCTCAAAGCCGTTCCTCTCGAGCATTCGTCTCATCGGAAGATTGCCCTCGTGGGTATCGACTCTGACGCTGACATAGCCCTGTGCCGACGCAAGCTCGCAAATGTACTCAACTATGCCGCCCGTAAGCTCACCGCCTCTGTGCGAGGGGGCGACCGCGAGCCTGTGGAGTGCCACATATCTGCCCTCCGTGCTCCACGAGCCGCAATATATCCTCTTATAGGTCGGCTCTCCGTCAAGCATGAGCGCAAAGGTCGCCACGACCTCCCCGTCCACCTCGACGACAAATCCGCGATGCTGTACGATATCGTCCTTTACGATATCGCGTGTGGGATAGCCGTACTGCCACTGATCTATCCCGAGCCTGCCGATGCTCTCGCGCGCCTGCGAGATTATCTGCATTATTGCATCAATATCCTTTTTTTCTGCATATCTGATAGTCATAAATAACTCCAATCGGTATTATTTTTACTTTATCCTCTTATTCAATTGCCCGAGCAGATCGGACATTCGTCAGCTGCACCGAGCGCATACGCCACCGCACGCGAGGCGGAGCAAATTTTCTCATTTCCCAAAAGCTCCGTGCAATCCGCCGAGCGGTGATAGGTAGTGCCCTCTCTGACGAAGAAAACGTCGCCCGCTGCAGGCTCCCTGCTCTCAAGGCTCTCCCAAATGCCCTCATTACCTCCGCTCTGCGTACCGCAGCGAGTGCACGCGCCCGTTTTGCCTGCGAGCAGGGCATCATCGAGCGAGCCGTGAATTATCTCCTTCGAGCGGGAGATATATGTGCAGGTATATGTCGAGTGCCAGAGCGTACCCGACGCCGTCCAGAAGACATCTCCATCCGCGGCGAGAAGGGAGTTCTTCTTATCCTCCAGCTCCGCACGCACGGATGAAACGGCAGAAGCGTCCGCTCTTATTCCCGTATTTTTATCCTCACCCCCGAGCGCGCACGCCTGTATAGCCACACAGAGCAGCATAAGCGTTACAAGCAGGGTAATAAGCCTCACATTTTTCACATCCGCCTCCAAAAGACATATCTACTATGGTAATATTATCACAATTTGGCAAAGATATCAATCACTTTTTCGATTTTTTCGCAAATTTTTTTGGAGCTCCGATATTTGGAGCTCCAAAAAGCATCATATCTGCCTCATTATCCTTGCAGTATGGGGTGGGGTGGGAATATTATTCTCATACGTTGCGTATGTAAGCATATCTATCCACCTACCGTCGTATCTCGTCGTATATTCCTCATCTCCGCCGTTGGCAAGGACAAGAACACGTGAGCCATCACGGTATCTTTCATACACGAGCGTATGCTCACCGTGCTCAAGGATGCGGAAGTCGCCTCTGTTGAAGGCAGGCTCTATCGTCCTCAGCTCGCCGAGCCTGCGATAGTGCTCGAGAAGCGTCCTATCCTCCCTGCCCCACGGATATGTCCTGCGGCAGAAGGGATCGTGATAGCCCTCGACACCTGCCTCGTCGCCATAGAACACGGACGGAACGCCGTAGACCGTATACTGTATTATCGACGCCATTCTAAGCCTCTCAACGGCACGCGCTCTTTCCTCCGCGGAAAGGCGTGCGGTAGCAAGCTGGTCATTTGGCAGGTCGGGGTGATAATTATCTCCAAGCACCGTGAGTATCCTCTCGGTATCGTGAGTTCCGAGTATATTCATAAGAGAATCGCTGACGTTTCTCGGGTAGGAGGAATATATCTCCACGAGCACATTATACAGCATCTCTGCACTTCCGCAGGTAACGAAATCAATTATTCCGTTGCGCAGGGGGTAGTTCATAACGCTGTCAAGCTGCCTGCCGTGAAAATAATTTCTGCGCTTGCCGTAGGCGGTCTTGACTGCGGCATTTTCCCAGACCTCACCGATTATCAGTCCCTCGCCCCCGGAGCACGCATGAACACGCTCGCGAAGGCGGTAGAGAAAATCGTCGGAGAGCTCGTCCGCCACGTCAAGTCGCCAGCCGCCGATGCCCATATTCGTATATTTTTCGATAACTCCGCCATCACCGAGGAAAAAGTCGCGGCAGGACTCGTCAGAGAGCCTGAGCTTCGGCAGAACGTCGATGTTCCACCACGCCTCGTAATTATCGGGGTAGGATCTGAAGCTGTACCAATTTCTATACGGGGATGTGGGATCGCGGTATGCGCCGCCGTCGCCGTACTTGCCGTATTTATTGAAATACAGGCTATCGTCCCCCGTATGATTGAACACGCCGTCAAGTATTATCCTTATACCGCGCTCCCCTGCACGCTCGATAAGATCGCGCAGAGCCTCCTCACCGCCAAAGCCCTCATCGACTCTCATATAATCGCCCGTATCGTACTTATGATTTGAGTACGCCTTGAATATCGGGCTGAGATATATGACTTTGACTCCGAGGGACGCAAGGTAATCGAGCTTTTCCGCAACGCCGAAAAGGTCGCCGCCAAAGAACATATTGTTTTGGAGGGATTCGCCCTGCACTCTTGCGTATTGGGGAACGCCGTTATACCAATCCTCGTTATATACCGCGTCGCTCCTGCGTGGCAGAGCCTTAGCTCCCTGTGCGAAGCGGTCAACGAAGATATGGTACATTATACCGCCACCGAACCATTCCTTCGGTGCAAAATAGTCCTCGTATACAAGGAGGGAGAATTTTGAGTCCGAATGGTACGAGAGCTCAAAATCGTAATTATTCACGCTGCTTGTAAACAGCGTCCTCGTGCCCCGAAGCAGGAGAAATTCATAGAAGAACAGCGCAGGCACAGGTCCGCAGAGGTGGCGCATATTCAGCTCCGTTGAATACTCCTCCCGCCCGAGCTGGGTGCTCGTAACGGAGAGAGGAATATCCCAATAATCCTCTGTATCGCGGTTGATCCTGAGCACGACGCCCTGCACTCCCATTTCCGTTGGAACGCTGACGCTGAGCCTTACATCGTCGCACACGGAAAACGCCCCGCGGTGCGAGGCGTTCTTCCATGACGCATCAAGCCTTATTTCCTTTTTTATCTCTACTCCGCCCGAGGCGGCATTACCTTTAAGCTGACCGTACATCTGACAAATAAATTAAAGCTATTACTTTGTTATCTTATTGATATTCCAGAACTTCTGAGCGTACTCCTCGATACATCTGTCAGCGGCAAAATATCCTGCCGACGCGATATTCATAAGGGACATTCTGTTCCACTTTTCCTTATCCGCATAGTCCGCGATCATGCGCTCGTGGGTGGTGCGGTAGGACTCAAAGTCCGCAAGGCACATAAAGGGATCGGCAACGCCCATACCCGTAAGAAGATATCTTGAAATATGTGCGAAGGACTGACCTGCGAATCCGCGGTTGAGGCACTCGATGATCTTCGAGAGTCTATTGTTATTTGCATAGAACTCGCCCGAGTGATATCCTCTTGCCCAGATATCCTCGACCTCCTTTGCGGTAAGTCCGAAGATATACATATTATCCTTGCCTGCCGCCTCGAGCATCTCGACATTTGCACCGTCGAGCGTGCCTATGGTGAGTGCGCCGTTGATCATAAGCTTCATGCAGCCCGTTCCGCTCGCCTCCTTACCTGCAAGCGAGATCTGCTCGCTTATCTCGGCGGAGGGAATGAGACATTCTGCCATGCTTACGTTATAATTCTCAAGGAACACGACCTTGATCTTATCCCTGACCTGCGGATCCTGCTCGATCTCACGGCCGATGAAGCAGATGAGCTTGATTATCTCCTTAGCCATCTGATAGCCCGATGCCGCCTTTGCTCCGAAGATAAAGGTCTGGGGCTGAATATCGAGGTTGGGGTTCTCCTTGATATCAATATAGAGATTGATTATATTGAGCGCATTGAGAAGCTGACGCTTATACTCGTGAAGTCTCTTGATCTGAACGTCGAAAACGGAATGTGTGTCAATGACCGTGCCCGTTTTCTTATAGATGTGCTCTGCAAAATCCTTCTTATTCTCATGCTTGATAGCCCTTACCTGCTCGAGGACTGCCTTATCGTCAACGAACTTGGCAAATTCACTAAGCTGCTCGGGTGCATGACGGTAGCCCGTGCCTATGCACTCGTCAAGAAGTGCCGCAAGACGGGGATTGGAGTAGCAGAGCCATCTGCGGTGTGCTATACCGTTGGTAACGTTATCAAATCTATCGGGATACATACGGTAGAAGTCCTTAAAGGTGCTCTCCTTAAGTATCTCGGAGTGGAGCTTGGAGACGCCGTTCGTGGAGTGCGAGCCGATGACGGAGAGGTTAGCCATTCTGACCTGACCGTAGCCGATTATGCTCATATTGGATATCCTATCCCAGTTGCCGGGGAAGGCGTTCCACGCCTCCTTGCAGAATCTCTCGTTGATCTCCTTGAGTATCTGGTGGATCCTCGGGAGCTTGAGCTTGAAGAGATCCTCATTCCACGTTTCAAGTGCCTCGGGAAGAACGGTGTGGTTGGTGTAGGAAACGATCCTCTGCACCATATCCCACGCTCTCTCCCACGAGATGTGGTAGTCATCGAGAAGTATTCTCATGAGCTCGGGAATACAGAGTGCGGGGTGAGTATCGTTGATGTGGATAGCCACCTTATCGGGGAGGTTATCTATCGTTCCGTAGACCGCCATATGATCACGGATGATGCTCTGTATCGACGCGGAAACGAGGAAATACTGCTGAGTAAGGCGCAGTATCTTACCCTCAGTATGGTTGTCCGAGGGGTAGAGCACCTTAGTGAGTATCTCCGCATTCGTGCTCTCCTCGAGAGCTCTTGCGTACTGTCCCTGAGAGAAAAGTCCCATGTTGAAATTATTGATATCTCTTGCCTTCCAGAGGCGGAGAAGAGATACTGCCTCGGAGTCTGCGCCCGAGATCATCATATCGTACGGCACAGCCTCGTATTCCTCACAGCCGTCGTAAATGACCTCCATGTGATCCTCGCGCCACTCCTCGCGGACGTGTCCGCCGAGCTTGACCTTAAAGATCCTGTCGGTTCTGGGTGTGAGCCATACCTCGCCGCCCGGGAGCCATACGTCGGGAAGCTCGATCTGCATACCGTCTACGATCATTTGCTTAAACAAGCCGTACTCATAGCAAAGCGAAAATCCGGTTGCGGGATAGTCGAGAGATGAGAGGGAGTCCATAAAGCACGCCGCAAGGCGTCCGAGTCCGCCGTTTCCAAGTCCTGCGTCAGGCTCACATTCGTAAAGGTCGTCAAGATCAAAGCCGAGCGTCTTGAGCGCGTCCCTGTATTCCTCGGCAAGTCCGAGATTGCAGAGATTTGTCTTAAGAGATCTGCCAAGCAGGAATTCCATGCACATATAGTACACTCTCTTGCCTCCTGCGGCGTTTACGACCTTCTTGTATTCTCCTCTTTTTGCTCCGAGAATATCCTTAACTGTCATGGCAGCTGCCTTGTACATCTGCTCTCTCGTTGCCTCAGCAGATGTGCATCCGAAGTGTCTGGCAAGCTTGCCCTCCAAATTTTCCGTGATTTCGTTCACTGTGGGTTGATAATTCATGTGTCCTCCAATTTAATAAATAGGTTGCGTTTCGCCTTACATTCTTTCGTAAAGCATATAGTATTTTCTTGCGGAAGTTCCCCAAGAAAAGTCAGTATCCATTATCTTTTTCATAAAGACGGGATAAAGCTCATTATTATGATAAAGCTCGAGAGCCGCACCTGTGCGCTCATAAAGCTCATCTGACGAATAGTTGGCAAAGGTGAAGCCGTTGCCGAGAATAGTGCCGTTGAGCAGCCAATAGCCCTTGATCGAGTCATACAGTCCGCCCGTTTCCCTGACGACGGGAATAGCACCGTATCTCGAGGCGATCATCTGCGACAGACCGCAGGGCTCACTCCTTGAGGGCATAAGGAATATATCCGCCGCCGCATATACGCACTTAGAGAGGTCGCGGTCATAGAGCATGAGCGCACGCACCTTATCGTTTCTGCAACGCTCAAGGTCGGTAAAGAAGTTCTCGTACTGCGGCTCGCCCTTTCCAAGCACGACGAGCTGCATATCATAATTGTCAACAAGCCTGTATGCCACGTCGCGCACAAGGTCGATGCCCTTATGTGAAGCAAGTCTTGAAATTATCGCAACGAGAGGAGCATCCTCCCTTATCGGAAGTCCGAGGCTTCTCTGAAGCTCGGTCTTATTCATTCTCTTTCCTGCGATATCGCCCGAATCGTAATTGTGGCAGATGGATGCATCGGTACGGGGATCGTAATATCCATAGTCGATACCGTTGAGTATTCCCGTGAGCTTATGCGCGTTCTTCTGAAGTATCGGAGCAAGTCCGTGCGCGTACTCGTCGGTCCTTATCTCCTCGGCGTACCTCGGGCTGACGGTCGTTACGACGTCCGCCATCTCGATAGCGCACTTCATAAGATTGATACAGCCGTTATAGTCGAGGTAGTCGGAATGTCCGAAGCCAAAGACGAAGCCAACGACGTTATTCGGAAACTGACCTTGATATTCTATATTATGGATCGTAAATACCGTCTTGATGTTCTGATATTCCCTTCTCCAGCGGAACTCAAAATTCAGATATGTGATGGAGAGCGCTCCCTGCCAGTCATGCGCGTGAAGCACATCGGGATAGAAGCCTATCTCGCCGAGCATCTGCACCGTCGCCTTGCAGAAGAAGGCATACCTCTCCGCCTCGTCGCCGAAGCCGTAGAGATTTCCCCTCTTGAAATACTGCTCGTTATCTATGAAGTAGTACGTAACGCCGTCCTTGACCAGGCTGAACACTCCGCAGTAGAGATTTCTCCACGAGAGCTGAACGTTAAAGACCTTTTCGAGCTTCATCTGACTGCGCCACTCGGGCTTTATTGCGTCGTAAAGGGGCATTGCGACTCTGACGTCGATATCCTCCCCGTATTCACGCTTGAGCGCCGCAGGAAGCGAGCCGAGAACATCCCCAAGTCCTCCCGTTGCGGCAAACGGCATTACCTCTGAGCCTACGAATAATATTTTTCTCATATCCTACTCCTTTAATCACTTTTTATAGCTTTTTAAGAAATTTTGAGCCTTGGAAGGCGGTTGCTATACCGTTCTTCCCTTTTCGATATAGAACGGGAGCGTCTCGTGTCCCGAGAGCATCTTGCCGCTCTTTATGGTAACGTCCTTATCGGTAACGACGCAGTTAAGATAAACATCATCGCCCGTATAGGTATTCTGAAGCAGTATGGAATTCTTGATAACAGTGCCCTTTCCGACCTTGACACCTCTGAAAAGTATAGAGTTCTCAACAACGCCGTCGATAACGCAGCCGTCAGCGATGATGGAATTCGTTACCCTTGCGTTCTCGGTGTATCTTGTGGGCGGAGAATTGCGCACCTTTGTATATATAGGTCTGTTCTTGATGTGGAAAACGAGGTCTCTCTTGGTCGGATCGAGCATCTTCATATTGCAGAAGAAATATTTCTGCATAGAATCGATATAATTGAAATATCCGTCGTATGCAAAGGAGAAGAAGCGGCGCGTGCCGATATTAGGTCTGATAATGTCGCGTGTGAAGCTGGTATATCCCCTCGCCTGCGCCTCTCTGACCGCGGATATAAGGTAGGATCTCTTAACGACCATCATATTCGTGCCGATATGAAGCTCACCCTCCTCAGCGTCGTAGGGCGCGTAGTCGAGAACTCTGCCGTCAGCATCGCTCTTGACAATGTTTATGTACTTATCGAGGGGGAATTTAAGCTCCCTCGTATCAACGAGCTTCGTAATGAGGGTAATGTCCGCATCGTTCGCTATGTGAGCCTCGATAGCGTCGGTGAAATCAATATTGCATATCATATTGCAGTCCGCGATGACGATATTGTCCGCACCGCAGTTTGCGATAAAGTTCTGCACGCCGATAAGTCCCTCAAGGCGAGTGGAATAGAGCCTGTCTCCGCCGTGGGAGCCGCTCGTGATGAAGGGGGGCAATATTCTGATGCCTCCCGAGCGACGCGCGAGATCCCAGTCCTTGCCCGTGCCTATGTGGTCGAGCAGGGATGAATAATTATTATGTGTGATAAGTCCGATGCTTGTGATATCGGAATTGACCATATTTGAAAGAGCAAAATCTATAAGCCTGTATCTTCCGCCGAAGGGGATGCTCGCTGTGGTACGGGGCTTGGTAAGCTCGGGGATCGAGCCGTCGTGAACGTTTGAAAAAATAAGTCCTGCTGCCTTCATATTCATCACCTCTCAGAATATATCATTTGGTTATCGGGAATATCCGTGCCGTCCGCGACCTCAACGCCCACGCCGATAACGGTTATGCCCTCTGCGTCCTTCATCGGTCTGCCGACATTTGCGCCGACGCCGACGCTCACATCGGAGTCAAGTATCGAATAGTCAACGGTCGAGCCCTCGCCGACGCTCACGTGATGCATGAGCACCGAGTCGCGCACCGTAGCACCTGCCGCGACCTTAACGCCGTAGCCCAGCACGGAATTTATGACCGTTCCGTATATCTCACAGCCCTCGGTTACAGAGGAATTCTCAACTATCGCATTCTCTCCGATATATTGGGGTGCCTCGTTCTCGTGGCGTGAGAAGATCCTCGGTCCCTCTCCGAGATTGAGCACAGGCTTCTCTCCGAGAAGGTCCATATTCGCCTCCCAAAGAGATGCGATCGTTCCGACGTCCTTCCAATATCCGTCAAAGGCATAGGCGAACATTTTCTCGCCGTTTGCGAGCATCTTGGGAATGATATTCTTACCGAAGTCGTTGCTCGACTCGGGATCTGCCTCATCCTCCGTAAGATATTTATAGAGCTTGTCTGCGGAGAAAATGTATATACCCATCGAGGCAAGATTGCTGTCGGGGTTCTTCGGCTTCTCCGAGAATTTATATATCGAGTCATCGGGGTTGACGCTCATGATGCCAAAGCGGCTCGCCTCCTCCATAGGGACTCTGAGCACCGCGATAGTGCAGTCCGCGCCGCGCTTCTTGTGGTACTCGAGCATCTTGGCGTAGTCCATGGTATAGATGTGGTCGCCCGAGAGAATGAGCACATATTCTGCCTGATATCTCTTTATAAACTCGATATTCTGATATATCGCGTTTGCAGTCCCCTTGTACCAGTCAGCACCGTCGTGCCCCTGATACGGGGGAAGGATAGAAACTCCGCCATAGGTCCTGTCAAGATCCCACGGAAGTCCATTTCCTATGTATTCATTGAGAACGAGGGGCTGGTATTGCGTAAGGACACCCACGGTGTCGACGCCCGAATTGATACAGTTTGAAAGAGGAAAGTCAATAATTCTGAACTTTCCGCCAAATGAAACTGCGGGCTTGGCGGTTTTTTTGGTAAGCGCGTAAAGTCGTGAGCCCTGTCCGCCCGCGAGCAGCATGGCTACACACTCTTTTTTCTTAAACATATCAAGATCTCCCTTCATAAAATACAGTACAGCCGCGATAGATAGTAGCAGATATACTAATACATTATTATTATATTACGAAATCTCGTGTTTTTCAAGTGTTTTTTTAATATTTTTCTGCTGTTTTCTCCTTTTTGGTGATATTATACAAATCTTTTTCCGCCATTTTTTCAAAATCGCCACCAAATCTCGGCACGCAAAGGAAAATTCACATATCTCTCTTGACATACGGGGCGAAATTTGTTATAATATCCATATATAGTTTTGCGGAGGTGCAGGATGGAAAACGGCTTTAATGATATCATCGGCAACGGTGAGCTCTGCTCGTATTTTGAGTCCGCCGCAAGGGAGGATTCTCTCTCGCACGCATATATTCTGCTCGGACCGCGTGGTACGGGAAAGCACACGCTCGCCCGTCGCATCGCCGCCGCCGCAAGCTGTGAGAAAAGACACGGCACGGCAGGTACAGTTCCCTGTGGGGAGTGCCCCTCGTGTAAAAAAATACTCGGCGCCGGCTCTGCGGACGTCAATCTCATCTCCCGTGAGGAGGGCAAGGCGACGCTCGGAGTCGATGCGGTGAGGTTCATACGCTCGGATGTGGCATTTGCACCTAACGACGGGGACTATAAGATCTACATCATAGAGGACGCGGACACGATGACACCGCAGGCGCAAAATGCTCTCCTGCTGACTCTCGAGGAGCCGCCGACGTATGCGATATTCCTGCTTCTCTGTGAAAATGCGGAGACTCTGCTCGAGACCGTGCGCAGCCGTGCGCCGATACTTCGTATGAGGATACCGCCGTATGAGGACGCGCTCGCATATCTGAAGGAGCATCACCCCGAGGCGAGGGCCTTCATCAATTCCTCCCCCGAGGAATTTGAGCAGCTCTACATCATATCGAGCGGAAGCATCGGACGGGTGCTTGAGCTGATATCGTCCTCGGAAAAGGCACAGCTCCTGCAGAGTCGCAGAGTGGCGCAGCAGGTCATCGAGGCGGTCGCTCGCAGGACGCTCGCACGCGATATTGCGGAGATATCATCAGCCTTCAGTGCAAAGAGAGATGAGCGTGACAGGATCGCAGAGCAGCTCTCGGAATTGACTGCCGCCGCAAGAGATCTGATGCTCGTAAAGAAATCGGATAAGCCCCACCTCATATTCTTCACGGATCAGGAGTATGCCGAGGAGCTCGCCTATTCCCTCTCGGTTGAGCGTATTTTGCAGATCATTGAGCGCACCGAGCAGGCAAGGCTCGCACTCGCAAGAAATGCGAATGTCAGGCTCACGGTGATAAATCTTCTCACAAGTCTTATATAAAACGGAGATATAAATAATGGATAACGACAAGAACAAGCAGAACGCTCGCTCCGATGCGGGCGACAAGAAAACGGGCAAGAAAAAATTTCACCACAGATATAATCGCAGACGCAAGCCCAAGACCGATGCTGACAGGCAAAGGACTGAGGGCGTTGACGCCGTACAGCCCGAGACCGAGCCTATACAGCTTGAGGACTCGTTTGAGCAGGCTGAGGAGAGTCTCGGATTTCTCGAGGACAGCCCGATGGAGCTTGACGCCGAGTCTGTAATTCCCGCTCAAAAGCCCCCCGTGGACGAGAACGAGGAAAAGGTCGAGGTCGTCGGCATCAGGTTCAAGCGTGCAGGAAAGGTCTACTACTTCTCCCCCGAGGGAATGAAGGCGGAAAAGGGCGATCACGCCATCGTCGACACCGCTCGTGGGCCTGAGTTCGGCGAGGTATTCATCGCAAACAAGCTCGTCGGCATCTCGGAGATAGTTCCCCCTCTGCGTCCGATGATACGCATAGCGACACGTGAGGACATATCCCACAATCTTGACAACACAAAAAAGGAGCGTGAGGCGTTCGCCACCTGCCTTGAGCAGATCGAGAAGCACGGGCTGGATATGAAGCTCGTAGATGCGCAGTATACATTCGACAACAGCAAGCTTCTTTTCTATTTCACGTCCGCAGGCAGAGTCGACTTCCGTGAGCTCGTCAAGGATCTGGCAGGAATATTCAGAACGAGGATCGAGCTCCGCCAGATCGGCATACGCGACGAGGCAAAGCTCATAGGAGGACTCGGTGCGTGCGGCAGACCGCTCTGCTGCTCGACCTTTCTCTCCGATTTCGTTCAGGTCTCGATAAAGATGGCTAAGGAGCAGGGGCTCTTCCTCAACTCCTCAAAGATCTCGGGCACGTGCGGCAGGCTAATGTGCTGTCTGCGCTACGAGCACGACACTTATGAATACGAGATCGCGCGCACTCCTGCGGTCGACACGCAGGTTACAACCCCCGACGGCGTAGGTGTGGTGGTCGAGGCACGTCCTCTCTCGGGAACGGTCAAGGTCAGGCTCACGGGCAAGGACGGTGAGGCTCCCAAGGTCTACAGCAGGACCGATGTCAAGCCCCTTTCCTCTCAAAAAAAGCCCCCAAAGGAGCAAAAATGATCGGAAAACGATCAAAAAACGATCGAAAACAACTAAAAAAATAAAAAATTTTCACATTCCTATTGCATTTTGCATCAGGACTGTGCTATAATTATTTAGCAAATACTAATGGAGGTATTTATCATGGCTTATAAGATCACCGATGCATGCATCGCTTGCGGAGCTTGCGCTGACGCTTGCCCCTGCGGCGCTATCTCTGAGGGAGACGGCATGTACGTAATCGATCCTGACGCTTGCGCTGAGTGCGGTGCTTGCGCTGACGTTTGCCCTGTAGGAGCTCCCGTTCAGGAATAATCAGATTGCGTTTCAAAGATACGGAGCAGACCGTCTGCTCCGTATTTTTAATTTCAGATCTTTGCGGTAATGGATAACGGTATGGAAAAGCTTTTGAAGGAGGGGGAGTCCCTCACGGTAGTAAATGAAAATATAAGCCTAATACAGAGCAAGAGAGGGCTGACCTTCGGTACGGATGCATACCTCCTCGCCTCATTCATAAAGCGGCAAAGCTCCGCTTATGCTCTGGAGCTTGGGGGAGGAACGGGGATCATTTCCCTGCTCTGTGCCTCGCGCGATAAGCTTGGTAGGGTGGAATGTATCGAGATACAGGAGAGCTTTGCCGACATTATCTCACGGAACGCCGAGCTGAACGGGCTATCCGACAGGGTGGTGGCACGCTGTGCGGACGTTCGCGAGCTCAAGGTGTCGGATATCGGGCGTGAGGCAGACGTGGTGTTTGCAAATCCCCCATATATGCGTGCGGACAGCGGAAGGCGGAATGAAAATGAGGAGAAGTACATAGCGCGCCACGAGGTCTGCGGAACGGTTTCGGATTTTTGTGTCTCTGCAGGCAGGCTTCTCAAGCACGGCGGACTTTTCTACTGCGTCTGGCGTCCCGACAGGCTCGCCGACCTGATCTGTGCGATGCGTGACAGCAGGCTTGAGCCAAAGGAGCTCTGCTTCGTCCACGCAAACACCAAAAGTGCTCCCTCCATAGTACTCGTGAGAGCGAAAAAGGGCGCGTCCCCGTCCTGCGCGGTGCTTCCTCCCCTCTTTTTGAACGAGGACGGCGATGCATCGGCGCTAACGGAGAGAGCGCGGAAAATATACGAGGTATGTGATTTTTATGAATGAATTAAAGAGGATTCTCAGCTATACACGCCGTGCCGTGGACGATTACGGAATGATCGAGGACGGCGACAGGATCGCTGTCGGAGTTTCCGCAGGCAAGGACTCGCTCACGCTTCTCGTGGCACTTGCCGAGCTCCGCAGATTTTACCCAAAAAAATTTGAACTGATCGCAATAACGGTCGATATGGGATTTCCCAACACGAGCTTTGAGGGTATCTCCGAGCTCTGCCGCAGGCTGGATGTCGAATATCACATCGTGCCGACGCAGATATATCAGATAATCTTTGAGGAGCGCAAGGAAAAGAGTCCCTGCTCCCTCTGTGCCAAGATGCGCCGCGGTGTCCTCTACGGGCACGCAAAGGAGCTTGGGTGCAACAAGGTCGCGCTCGGTCATCACTTTGACGACGCGATAGAGACCTTTATGCTCAATCTGTTCTTCGAGGGAAGGCTCGGGTGCTTCTCGCCCGTAACGTATCTTTCGAGGCGTGATATAACGATGATACGCCCCCTGCTCTACGCAAGTGAAAAGTGCGTGCGGCAGTTTGCACAGGCGGCGGAGCTTCCCGTGGTCAAGTCCACCTGCCCTGCTGACGGGAACACGGAGCGTGAGGAGATGAAGCAGCTGCTCCACTCGCTCGATATCAAATACAAGGGGCTGCGCTACCGCATCTTCGGCGCGATGCAGAGAGGCGAGATAGACGGCTTCAAGCCCGCAGGACGGATGGATGGCTCGGCGGCTTATTCAAATGATGAGGTCGATACTGACGAAGGGGTGGAATGAGAATAATGGCGAAAATGAATAAATTTTCATATACCCCCGATCAGCTGGGCGCTCTCCTGCCGAGGAGGACTCAGACCTCGCACAAGGGCACATACGGCAGAGTTCTCATCGTCGGTGGGGATAGATGCATGAGCGGCGCGCCGTATTTCTCCGCAAAAGCCGCATACCGCGTGGGTGCAGGACTTGTCGAGGTCCTCACGCACGAGGCAAACAGACCTATAATACAGACCTTGCTCCCCGAGGCAGTCATGTCCACATGGAGCGACACGGAGAGTGAGACAGAGCGCACGAATATTCTGCGTTCCATATCGCGTGCGAGCGTGATCGCAGTCGGAATGGGACTTTCACAGAGCGAGCGCGCGTCGCAGATACTTAAAACGGTGCTCACCGAGCGCAAGTGCCCCATAGTGATCGACGCCGATGCGCTGAACATCATATCGGGAGATCCCACGCTCCTGCCCCTTATCGGCGAGGGTGCGGTCATAACTCCACATCCCCTTGAAGCATCAAGGCTCTCGGGGATATCCGTCTCAGATCTCGTGTCCGATCCTCCCCGCCACGCAAAGGCTCTTGCCGATCGTCTCGGCACGGTCTGCCTGCTGAAGGATCACAGGACCGCTGTCGCCTCGCCCAATTCCGAGAATGTCTACGTCAATATGAGCGGAAACAGCGGAATGAGCACGGGCGGCTCGGGCGACGTTCTTGACGGCGTTATCGCAGGGCTGATCGCACAGGGACTTGCACCAATGGACGCCGCAAGCCTCGGCGCATTTCTCCACGGACTCGCAGGAGACGTCGCCGCGGAGCGTCTTTCCGAATATTCGCTCATTGCAAGCGATATCATAGATGCGATACCCGTAGTTCTCAGCTCGGTACAGAATAAAGAATAATATTCACAAAAGGATCCTCCCGATATGACGTCAGGAGGATCCTTTAATTTATGCAGCTGTTGTATTTTTGCGTCTGCGAGAATGGTTTTCGGGCTTGGGAGTGATATCGCCCGCCTTGGTGAGTGCCCATTTCGTGAGAACGGGGCCTATTATCTCATAAACGAGGACGGAAAACAGAACGACAAACCTCACCACGCTTGCCACGGATGTTCCGCCGAGCGTGGACTTGCACCAATGGACGCCGCAAGCCTCGGCGCATTTCTCCACGGACTCGCAGGAGACGTCGCCGCGGAGCGTCTTTCCGAATATTCGCTCATTGCAAGCGATATCATAGATGCGATACCCGTAGTTCTCAGCTCGGTACAGAATAAAGAATAATATTCACAAAAGGATCCTCCCGATATGACGTCAGGAGGATCCTTTAATTTATGCAGCTGTTGTATTTTTGCGTCTGCGAGAATGGTTTTCGGGCTTGGGAGTGATATCGCCCGCCTTGGTGAGTGCCCATTTCGTGAGAACGGGGCCTATTATCTCATAAACGAGGACGGAAAACAGAACGACAAACCTCACCACGCTTGCCACGGATGTTCCGCCGAGCGTTACGTCGCTTGCAACCGTGCTGACCATTCCGAGTGCCACGCCCGCCTGCGGAAGAAGCGTTATTCCGAGGTAATCGACCGTGCTCTTTTCACAGCCCATCGCCTGCGAGGAGAAACGCGCACCAAAATATTTTCCTGCCGAGCGGGAGATGATATAAACTATACCGATAAGGACGCACCACGGGTTGAGAAATACGCTGAGGTCAAGCTCCGCACCGCTGATAACAAAGAACAGTATGAGAAGCGGCTTCGTCCAGCCGTCCGCTCTCTCCATCATTTCATCGGAGCACTCGCATACGTTGCAGAATACCGTTCCGCCCATCATGCAGGTGAGCAGGGATGAGAGCCCGATATGGACACTGCCGATGTATATATTCTGCAGGGCAGTTATGGCGACGGTGATAAAAACGAACGATATAACGAGGGAGAGCCTGTTGCTGTTGGAGTGGAAGAGCCTCTCGAGCAGGGAGAGCAAAAATCCGAGTATGGCTCCGACAACGAGGGAGACCACGATCTCAAGCAGAGGCTCAAGAACTATCGAAATCATGTCGATCCTGCCGCCGTCAATAGCCTTTGCTATTCCCATAAGCACCGCAAAGACCATAAGCCCCACCGCATCATCAAGCGCGACGATGGGAAGAAGCATATCCGTGAGCGGTCCCTTTGCCTTATATTGGCGAACGACCATAAGAGTCGCCGCAGGAGCCGTTGCAGACGCAATAGCGCCGAGAATGAGTGCCGCAGGCAGGGGCAGAATGTCCTCGCCCGTTGCCGAGAGAAGTATGTAGTGCATTCCGATAAGGCTTGCGCAAACGATGGCGGAGGCAACGATTGCCTGAACACATCCAACAACGGCGACCTTTTTACCCGTGTGCTTGAGGTCGCTGAGTTTGAACTCGCTTCCGATGGAAAAGGCGATAAATCCGAGTGCAACGTCCGAGAGGATACCGATGGACTTGACGTCGGAGAAATCACGCTCCGTAAATCCGAGATGGTAGCCGCCGGGGAGAGTTATACTGCCGAGGCAGAAGCACCCGACGAGCACGCCTGCAACAAGATATCCCGTGACCGCAGGAAGCCCCAAAAGCTTGCATATTCTTGACATTAGTAGGCCTGCGACCACGCAGACCGATACCGATAATAAAATTTGTGTCGTATCCATAAAAAAACTTCCTTTTGTAATATATATATATTCGCCCGAGGGCGTAAAAAAGCACTTTTCAAGAGCCTTATGCATTATAGTACCAAGCACACAAAAAGTCAAGAGAAAATTGAAAAAAATTCGCTTTTACTTTTAATATTAAGTTGCTTTGCGATGAAGTTAAGCGTGCACCCATGTCCGCAGGCACTTCTCGTGCCGCAAGGCACACTTCACGAAAAAAACCTCATTTGCAAATGCAAATGAGGTTTTTTCTGGTGCCGGTGATCGGGGTCGAACCGATACGGTATCGCTACCACTGGATTTTGAGTCCAGCACGTCTGCCAATTCCATCACACCGGCGCGGAACAAAAGTATTTTATCACAATCGCGCGCGAAAATCAATACCTTTTTTGATATTTTTCCAAAAAAATTAACATTCAAACGCTTGACAAACCTATATTGGGGGTATAAAATACCAATGTAATAAAGATACAGGATGTTGGGAGTGATAAGCATGGAAAACACAACGATCGTATACGAGGAGCTTAGCAGCCTTCTCGAGGCAAAAAAATACCCGGAGTTTATGCGTCGGATAGATGAGATCAACGACATCGACGCCGCCGAATATCTCGCTTCCCTGCCTCCCGAGCATCTTCTCACCGCCTTCCGTATGCTCAAAAAGGACGTAGCGGCAGACGTTTTCTCGTTCATGGACATCGAGATGCAGGAGAGCATCATAACCAAGATGAGCGACTCCGAGATCTCAATGATCATCGAGGATCTGTTCATCGACGACGCAGTTGACCTGCTGGAGGAGCTACCCGCCATAATGGTAAAGCGTATTCTCAAGATCTCCCGTCCCGAGACGAGAAATCTGATAAATAAATTCCTCTCCTATCCCGAAAACAGCGCAGGCAGCGTAATGACTGCGGAATTTATCGACCTACACAAGGAGATGACCGTCGCCGAGGCGATAGATAATATAAGAAGGAAGGGTGTCGACAAGGAGACTATCTACGTCGCCTACGTTACCAATTCCTCGCGCGTCCTTGAGGGTATCGTTTCTCTGAAGGATCTGATCTTCGCTCGCCCCGAGACCCTCGTCGGCGACATAATGGAGACCGATCTCATCTGCGGTCATACTCTCGACGACCGAGAGGATATCGCCGCAACCATCACGAAATATAATATCCTCGCCCTCCCCATAGTCGACAAGGAGAACCGCCTCGTCGGTATCGTTACTGTCGACGATGCTATGGATGTCATCGAGGAGGAAACGACCGAGGATATCAAAAAAATGTCCGCTATCGTCCCCGGGGACAAGCCCTATATGCGCTCGAGCGTTTTCGAGATCTGGAAAACGAGGATACCGTGGCTGCTTCTGCTGATGCTCTCCGCCACGTTCACAGGACAGATAATATCGAGCTTTGAAAGTAAGCTCGCCGCGGTCCCCATTCTCATCGCATTCATTCCTATGCTGATGGATACGGGCGGAAATTCGGGAGGTCAGTCGTCCGTTACGGTCATACGCGGTATGGCGACGGGCGAGATAGAGATACGCGACATATTGAAGATAATCTGGAAGGAGATACGTGTCGCTCTTGCGTGTGGCGTGGTGCTCTCCGCGTGCAATTTCGTCAAGATCCTGCTCGTCGATAATCTCATCTTCGGCAACGGCGTCTCCCTTGAGGCGAATGCGGTCGTGTCGCTCACATTGCTCTCCACTGTCATCGTCGCAAAGATCGTCGGCTGCTCCCTTCCCATATTCGCAAAGAAGGTCGGCTTCGATCCTGCGGTCATGGCAAGTCCGATCATCACCACCGTCGTCGATGCGGTCTCCCTGCTCATATACTTCACAATAGCGAGCGCTATCCTGCTCTGAATTCAATAAATATAATTGGGCTATCCCGAGATCTCGGGGTAGCCCTTTGCCGTGGAACACAGATGCTCGCACTGTGTTTCTTTTTGTCATACGGGGATTCTGTACTTAAGGCGCAGATTGTCCGCTATCATCGCAATAAATTCCGAGTTCGTCGGCTTGCCGCGATTGTTCTGTATCGTGTAGCCAAAGTAGGAATTGAGTACCTCAACGTCTCCCCTGTCCCATGCGACCTCAATAGCGTGGCGGATCGCGCGCTCCACTCGGCTCGTCGTCGTTCCGTATTTCTTCGCCACCGTCGGGTAGAGGATCTTCGTCACGGAATTGATGATATCGCCGTCGTTTATCGTCAGCAATATCGCCGTCCGCAGGTATTGGTAGCCCTTGATGTGAGCAGGCACGCCGATCTGGTGGATTATCCGCGTTACCTGTGCCTCAAGCTCCGCCGCACCGTAGTCCTCTGCCCCCTGCATCGGTAGTGAAAGACCGCTCGGGAGCAGATTTTCAATGTACCCTGCCACGCTCTCTGCGTTGACGGGCTTGATCATGCACATCGCCGCGCCCGCATTGCTCGCCTCGAGAAGCATATTGTGGTTGCCGAGAAGTGAGGTTACGATGAAGATCGGCGCGTCCTCACCGAGTAGCTTGCGCGATTGGCGGATCACCCCGATGCCATCAAGCTTGGAAAGCAGGACGTCAACTATCACCACCTCAGGCTCGACCGTCCCGATCATCGAAAGCGCCTCCTCGCCGTTCGATGCCTCGTAAATTGAGGAATAGCCCTGAGCCTTAAGCTCGTCCCTCAGCGATCCCCTCGCCGCTACATTTTCGTCCGCAATGAGTATTTTTGTGTTATTCATTTGTTTTCTCCTTCAAATTGTTAATTTTTGACAGTAATATTCTACCATATTTTCCCAAAGATTGCAATATCAAACCAAAACAAATATTAAACAAAATTTATCGGTAATTTTTGGTAGTTTTTTACATTATCAACACTCTGAAGCAAGATCTCATCAAGTAGTGATTTCATCCACGAAGTGGATTTATTCCGATAAAATCGGTTTTAACTATTAGCAGGTCTGCAAATCTTTCGGATCTGAAGCTCGAACTTATAGTGCTCAAATCAAAAAATGCACAGAGGTCAAGACCTCTGTGCATTTTGT
>CAYPRM010000011.1:0-39000 GCA_964413365.1 uncultured Lachnospiraceae bacterium
CAAGCTCGACAGCCTCATAGGAGGAAAATCCGAAATCGTAGAGCCTCGCATGGTCCGCCCAATCATTCGGCGCATTCAGCGTTACCGCCACGAGGCGCACGCCATCACGCTCCGCATATGTTGCAAGACACCTGCCGCCGACTCGCGTGTAGCCCGTTTTTCCTGCAAGCACACCGGAATATGTGCGCAGCAGCCTGTTGTGATTAGTCAGTACGCTCACCCCTCCGCCCTCACGTGGTAGGGTGGCACGATATGAGCCCGATATCCGCAGAAAATCCGCATTTTTGACCGCGTAAGCGAGCAGATCTGCAAGATCGCGTGCCGTTGTGTAGTGGTCGGCGTCGTGAAGCCCGTGCGGATTTGTAAAATGCGTGTTCGACATTCCAAGCTCCGCCGCCTTGAGATTCATTTTCGCAACGAACGCATCGACCGAGCCTCCGACGGAGAGGGCAATAGCCACCGCCGCATCGTTTGCGGAGGATAGAAGCAGACAGTAGAGCAAGGACTCCAGCGTCAGCCTCTCACCCTCACGGAGATATGCCGACGAGCCCTCCACGCCCACAGCGGAACGCGGAACAGATACGACAGAGGACAACTCAAGCCCGCTCTCAAGGGCAACTATAGCCGTCATTATCTTCGTCGTCGACGCCATCGGTAGCCGTCTGTCGGGATTTTTGCCATATATGAGCCTTCCGCTCTCCGCATCAATAAGGCACGCGGAAACAGCCGATATGCTGAGCTCTCCAACGGCACGCACGGACACGGTGAAGGGAAGAAATAGGCAGACGAGGAGTACGAAAACGGTAAGTCTTATAAGTAATTTCATAAAGATCACCCCAAACGATTATATTTTTTGAGGTGATCCTTTTATACCTGTAGGAGAGGTATTATTTGATTATATCCTCAACTATGACCTCGTCGGGCGTAGTGGAGGTCGATGTGAAGATGTTCTTTATTTTCTGAATTATCTCGGGCGAGCGGTCGAGAAGATCGCATGCCTGCTCCACGGGATCGGGACCCGTCTTGCCCTCACAGCTGATGAAGTCCGTGCGTCCCTCCTTGGAGATGACGAGGAAGCCCACGGGGGTAACGCTCATTCCGCTTCCTCCGCCGCCACCGAACTTGTTGGATTTCTGTACCTGCGCACCCGTGTCAACTCCACCCGTCGCAAAGCCAACGCTGAGCTTGGATATGGGAATTATCGTCGTGCCTGCGGAGGTCTCTATGGGATTTCCCACGACGGTGTTTGAGTCGAGCATTCCTTTGATATTCTCAAAGGATGTCTTGAACATCGTATCAAATCTGTTTTCGTTTGCCATTTTAATCAGCTTCCTTTCGATTTTTTGTGATTTTAAGCTTCAAATATCTGAAAAGTGTCTTAAGGAGCACCGCAAGTGCCCCGAATACGCTAAGCGATAGGGAAATATTCAGCCTCGCCACGGAGCGATCCGATAGAAAATCGGGTTCTACCGAGATCTCCGAGCACCGTAGGGACGAGAGGGACGTTATCGAGTCGATGGTGTCTATAAGACAAGTTACAGCACCCGAGACTGCCCCATAGAGGATCGCAGTCTTTGCGGCGTCCTCCGTGCCTATTCTGATATATATTTTAGCCAGCCGCACGTGCAGATGCTTCGCAAAGGCGCGTGAAAATACCCCGAGAAGCTCCGTAACGGTCTTGATCGTCTCGTTGAGCGGCGGCTTCTGCTTCGGCTCTGTATCGCTCTTGCGAACGACTGTGCTCGGCTTTTTCTTCTTGACCTTTTTCTTTTTGTATTTTTTTGCGCTCTCACGCTTCTTTTTTGCAGGATAGAGCCTGAATTTCAGAAGCAGTACCCTTAGATATACGCAGAGCTCGTCCTCGAGCACTATGCTTATTCCGACTCTCATAGCGAGGATCGCCGCAACGAGCACAATAATGCCGAGTGTTATATAAAGTGCTACCATGCCATTCCTCCTGTGTGTCGGTGCGACTGCTTACGCAGTGATGCCTCTATTCCGTGATCTCCTCAGCGGAGGCAACCATCAGCTCCATCTGCTCGTCCGCCGTGCGCAGCTCCTCGATCTCGGGAAGCTCCGAGGTCGAGCTAAGACCGAACACACGCAGGAACTTGTCCGTCGTGGAGTAGAGCATCGGTCTGCCTGGAGCATCGAGCCGTCCCGAGCATTCTATCAGCCCCTTTTCGGTGAGGGAATTCATCGCATAGCTCGAATCCACGCCCCTTACAATGTCGACAAAGCTCCTTGTAACGGGCTGATTGTATGCAACTATCGCGAGCACCTCCATCGAGGAGTTCGAGAGATTTCCACCCCTCTTTATTCCGAGAGCCTCGCGTATTTGAGTGTCGAACTGCTCCTTTGTGCAGAGCTGGCAGGTCTCGGGCAGCATCAGAAGCATTATCCCGTGATCGTCCGTGTTGTAGCCCTCGGATATCTCCGAAGCTATCCTTCTTGCCTCGCTCGGCGTTATGGAGAGCACCTGTGCGAGCTTTTCATATCTTACGGGATATCCCGCGGCGAAAAGTATCGCCTCTATTGCCGCCGCTATCTGCACGGGGGACATTTCCGAGCCGCCCTCATTCTCTGGGATAAGCTCGACATCCGTATTTGTATCAAGTCTTTCAGCGTCCGTCATCAGTAGCCTCCTTGTTATCGTTATCGTTGTTGTTTTCCTTCTGGGGTACGTAGCCCTCATTCAGCGTGAATACCGTATCCACACCGTAATTGTTTCCGTCGGGTACACATTCGTCCTCCACAAGGAGTATGCGCCCCGTCTTGACAAGCTCAAGCACGCCTATAAATATCGCTATCATATCGGGCAGGGAAACGCTGTCCTCCAAAAAGTCCGATAGCTTCTGATACCGCGTGGAATTGAGCCTCGTCATTATTTGTAATATCTTGTGCTCAACGGGTACGATCGGCTTTGCGATCATCGGAGTGAAGGCGTTTTTGTGAGCCTCCTCCATGGCATCGTTGAGATCCACGATCCTCCGCATCGCGCGATAAAGTTTTTCCGTGTCCTGATCGTCAACGAACGTGCGATCGACGGATATCTCGTCGGTGTCCTTCACGAAGCGAGCGGAATACATAGCGAACAGCGGATGCATAAGCTCCGCGGCACGCTTTGCCTGCTGATAACGGAGCAGGGCGTCCGCAAGCTCCTTGCGGGGATCCTCCACCTCCTCCTCAACACGGGGAAGCAGGAGCTTGCTCTTTATGAGCATAAGATCGCTCGCCATAACGAGAAATTCGCTCGCCACATCCATATCCATCTCCTGCGCGGCGTTTATATATTCCATATACTGATCGCAGATAAGAGAGATGGGAATGTCCTCTATATTTACCTTGTTCTTGTGTATCAGCGTCAGCAGAAGGTCAAGAGGGCCCTCAAACTGATCGAGACGGTATGTGAATGCTTCCATTGAAATCTAAGATCTCCCTGTGTAAATTTTTAGAACGAGAAGGTGGGAAGTCGCCTGAAAATATCGCTTATCGCGCCAAAGAGCTGATCCTCGGGCATACCTGTAACGCTGAATAGCAGATCGCTGATCCAATTCGTCGCGACACTCAGAGGAAGGTCGATAATACCGCTCGCAAGGAGCACGATAAAGCCTATCATAATGTATCTTTCATACCTCATTATCTTGAAATACAGATCCGTGGGAAGGAAGATGTACGCGATCCTCGAGCCGTCGAACGGTGGGATGGGAATGAGGTTAAATATCATCAGATTGAGATTTAGTGATATACCGAAATACAGCATCACCGCAAGGAGAGCAAGAACGATAAAGATCGGGCTCTGCGCGATCTCGTCCTCAATGTAATAATAGCCCTTCTCGGGAATAATTATCATGCTCGACAGAGGTATCATCACCATCCTCAGCAGCAGAGTGAATATCACCGCCAGACAAAGATTTGAGAGCGGACCTGCCGCCGCTGTTATCGCCATATCCCTGCGAGGCTTCTTGAAATTTCTCGCATTTATCGGTACGGGCTCAGCCCAACCGACGCTGAAGAACAGCATCGACAGAAATCCGAGCAGATTGAAGTGCTTTGCGGGATTGAGCGTTATCCTGCCGAGATTTTTCGCTGTGTCGTCCCCGAGCCTATACGCCGCATATCCGTGCGCCGACTCGTGTATCGAGAGGGAAATGAGCACGGAGGGGAGAAGAAGGAGGATTTGAGGTATTCTGTTAAGCAGAGCTGCAAAATAATTAAGCATATTGTACTCCTGTCCCTATCGCCGATCAAAGCTCGGCGTGATTTAATATTTCTCTGAGAAGCTCCGCCTTGCCCTCACCCGTGTGGGAGGAGAAGGGTATTACCGTGGTGTCGGGTGCGAGGAGCGAATCCTCGGATATCTCGGCAAGCTTTGCTGTGCGATCAGTTTTGTTTAGCTTGTCGACCTTGGTAGCAACGATGATATAGGGAATACCCATCTCGTTTAAGAAGGATATCATCATAGCATCGTCCTCAGTGATGCCGACCTTGCAGTCCACGAGCTGTACGACGAGGGAGAGCAGGTCGATATTCTTGTTCTGCGTGAAATAACCGTCAGTAAGGCTCGACCATGCCTGCTTGGAGTCAAGACGCCTCTTTGCATAGCCGTAGCCGGGAAGATCCACCAAAAACAGCTTCTTGTCAACGTCGTAGAAGTTTATCGTAATGGTCTTGCCGGGCATCGAGGATACGCGCGCAAGGCTCTTTCTGCCGAGCAGGGTGTTTATGAGCGAGCTTTTACCAACGTTTGAACGTCCCGAGAAGGCTACCTGCCTTATCGGATCGGTCGGAAATTGCTTTGCAAGCCCCGCACTTATGCGGAGCGATGTGTTTTGAAGATTTATCGCCATTTTTCTGTTTCTACCTTCTGAATTTTACTTTCTGTAAGCGTTAGATGCGCCGATGGACATCTCAACTCCCGAGAGATTGGAAATGAGAGCCTCGGTAAAGACGCTCTGCTCGCTTTTCACAAGTGCATTGTCGAGCACATCCTCAAGCGTGGAGCAGGGAATGAATTGCAGGTTCTCCCTTGCGAGGGGATCAATGCTCTCAAGATCCTTGAGGTTTCCTTGTGGGATCAGCACCGTGCGTACACCTGCCGTGTATGCAGCCATCGTCTTTTCCTTAAGACCGCCGATGGGCAGCACCTTGCCACGGAGGGTTATCTCGCCCGTCATGGCAATATCCCTGCGCACGGGCGTGCCTGAAAGCGCACTGACGAGTGCCGTTACCATCGTAACACCCGCACTCGGACCGTCCTTCGGAACAGCCCCCTCGGGCGCGTGGATATGTATATCGCAGTTCTTGTAAAAGTCCGCCTGTATGTTATACTTTTTAGCAACGGAGCGAACGTAGCTGACCGCTATGTGCGCACTCTCCTTCATCACATCACCAAGCGAGCCTGTGAGCTCGAGCTTGCCCGTGCCATCAAGCACAGCCACCTCTATTTTCAGCATATCGCCGCCAAGCTCCGTGTACGCAAGCCCGTTGACTACGCCGACCTCGTCGCATTCTCCGATAAGCTCGGGGAGGTACTTCCTCTCGCCGAGATATTTTGAAAGATTTGACCTGTCTATGCTGACGGACTTGACACCGCCCGAAACTATCTCATACGCCGCCTTGCGACAGAGGGATGCGATCGTGCGTTCAAGCCCCCTCACGCCTGCCTCATGCGTGTAGTAGTCGATAATGTCGCCGAGTGCCTCGTCCGAGATCTTAAGCGTGCGCTTCGTCAAGCCGTGACGCTTCAGCTGCTTCGAGATGAGATGATTTTTCGCAATACTCATCTTCTCGCGCTTTGTGTATATCTTCAGCTCGATTATCTCCATTCGGTCGATGAGCGGACGGGGAACCGTCTCAAGCGTGTTGGCAGTCGCTATGAAGAAGCACCTTGAGAGGTCTATCGGAAGCTCCACAAAATGATCCCTGAACGACTTGTTCTGCTCGCCGTCAAGCACCTCGAGAAGTGCCGAGGTGGGATCTCCGTGAGCATCGCTCGTGAGCTTGTCGATCTCGTCAAGCAGGATCAGCGGATTGTTCGCCTCCGCCTCGATCAGAGCGTTTATTATTCTTCCCGGCATAGCGCCGACGTATGTTTTTCTGTGTCCTCTTATGTCAGCCTCGTCCCTGACACCGCCGAGCGATACGCGAACGTACTTGCGCTTCATCGCAGACGCTACGGATGCGGCGATCGAGGTCTTGCCGACTCCGGGAGGGCCTACAAGGCATATTATCTGATTGTTCAGGTCGGGATTTAACTCCTTGACCGCAAGAAATTCAAGTATGCGCTTCTTGACGTCCTCAAGCCCGTCGTGATCGCGCTCAAGTATCTTCGACGCCGCGGCAACGTCCGCGCGGTCCTTCGTGGATCTGCTCCACGGAATGTCGAGCACCGTGTCAAGATAGGATTGCATTACGGATAGCTCCGCAGAGCCGAAGGGAAGGCGCGACATTCTCTCGCAGTCCTTCATCAGCTTTACCTCGATCTCCTTCGGCAGATGAGCGGCAAGTATCCTCTCCGCATAATCATCATCGTCTGACGCCTCGCCAAGCTCCTCGCGGATAACTCTCATCTGCTCACGCAGATAGTATTCCTTCTGATTTCTGTTGAGGCGCGAGCGTACCTCCTTGTGGATCGCATTCTCACATTCGAGCAGTCTTGCCTCCTCCTCAAGCAGAACTATGAGTCTCTTAAGGCGTGCCGCAGGCTCAAATACGGAGAGTATCTCCTGCTTGTCGGTGTGACGCACGAGAATATTCGACGCAATGAAATCCGCAAGTGCCCCGGGATTTTTGATAGTCCCGAGAGCGGAGATTAGCTCCTTTGAGGACGCAGGGAGAAACTCCGCCATCTTCTCGACTGCAGCTGTCGCCTCACGCGCCAGGGCCTCGTTTGCAATGCTGTCCGCATCCTCAAGCGTGAGCGTCTTGCAGATGACTCTGACCATTCGGCACCTGTCAAGCTCCGCATATTCCTCGATCGTTGCGCGGCTGAAGCCCTCGGCGATGACTCTGAGCTTGCCCTCAGGCGTCTTGACCGACTGCTTGATCTTCGCTACCGTGCCGACGCTGAATATGTCTGAAAATTTGATGGGATCGTTGGAAAGCTCCTTCCTCGATACTATGAAAATAAATGAACCTCGCTCGCTCGCAGTCTCCACCGCGCCGATATTTTTCGTCTCACTCAGCTCAAAGTTCACCGTGATCGCAGGAAATGCGACCGTTCCGTTGAGCACGACGAGGGGCAGGGTGAGCTGCTCTAATTTTTCTATATAATGAGCCATAAAGCCTCCATGGAAAAAACGTATTTACAAAACTGTATATTTAACCTAATTATAGTCATTATATCACAAAACCGTAACTATTTCCATACCTTTTTGAAAATTAATTCTCAATTTTCCTTTATTTTAGCATAAAACATCGTTAAATTTTTAATTAATAGGTAAAATTGCCAAAAGGTCTTGATTTATTTTGAAAAATATGATATCTTTATTATGTATGAGGCGTTCCAAGGCGAACGAAAAACGAAAAGAAAAGGAGATCAATATGGAAGTAAGAGACGCCGCTAATGCAAAGGACGTAAAATTTTATACCACGGACAGGCTCAGAGAGGAATTTCACATTTCGGGACTTTTTACTAAGGACAGCGTGAAGATGGTTTATAGCCATATAGACAGGATCGTGGTCCTCGGTATCTACCCTGTGGATAAGGACCTTTCCCTTGAGGCAGGAAAGGAGCTTGCCGCTGATTATTTCCTTCAGCGTAGAGAGCTTGGCTGTATCAATATAGGAGGTAAGGGCGAGATCGTAATCGACGGAGAGACCTATGAGATGAACCCCAGAGACGGTATATACGTCGGCAGAGGACATAAGGATATCATATTCAGAAGTGCAGATCCCGCGTGCCCTGCAAAGTTCTATGCCACCTCGTGCCCCGCACATACGGAGTACCCCATAAGAAAGATAGACATATCCAAGGCGAGAAAGGTGCCCTGCGGCAGCGTTGAGGATTGCAATAAGAGAGTTATCAATCAGTATATCCACCCCGAGGTAATGCAGTCCTGCCAGCTTTCTATGGGACTTACACAGCTTGAGGTAGGCTCTAACTGGAATACGATGCCCTCGCATACCCACGCAAGAAGGATGGAGGTCTATTTATACCTTGATATGGGCGAGAACGACGCAGTGTTCCACATGATGGGCGAGCCGAATGAGACAAGGCATATCATCATGCATAACGAGGAGGCTGTAATATCTCCCTCGTGGTCGATACATAGCGGAGTAGGAACGAGAAATTATTCCTTCATCTGGGCTATGTGTGGTGAAAATCAGGAATTTACTGATATGGACCATATCGAGACCAAGGATCTCAGATAATAAAAGGAGGATTTGAATATGAATAAGAGTAGCTTCAGCCTTGAGGGCAAGGTAGCACTTGTAACGGGCGCGTCCTACGGAATAGGATTTGCTATCGCAAAGGGACTTGCGGCGGCAGGCGCAAAAATAGTTTTCAACGATCTTAAGCAGGAATTTGTCGATAGAGGACTTGCATCCTATGCCGCAGAGGGCATTGACGCTAAGGGCTACGTCTGCGACGTTACCGACGAGGACGCAGTAAACGCTCTCATCGCTAAGATCGAGGAGGAGGTCGGCGTTGTCGATATCCTCGTAAATAACGCAGGCATAATCAAGAGAATACCCATGATAGATATGAAGGCAAGCGAGTTCCGTCAGGTCATCGACGTTGACCTCAACGCACCCTTTATCGTATCCAAGGCAGTTCTCCCCTCGATGATCAAGCAGAGAAGCGGTAAGATCATCAATATCTGCTCTATGATGAGCGAGTTCGGACGCGAGACCGTTTCTGCATACGCATCTGCAAAGGGCGGACTTAAAATGCTCACGAGAAATATCGCCTCCGAGTACGGACAGTATAATATTCAGTGCAACGGTATAGGCCCCGGTTATATCGCAACCCCCCAGACCGCACCCCTCCGTGAGACTCAGCCTGACGGAAGCAAGCATCCCTTTGATATCTTCATCACCGAGACAAAGACGCCTGCAGGGCGCTGGGGTGATCCCGAGGACCTTGCAGGACCTGCAGTTTTCCTCGCATCCAGCGCATCTGACTTTGTAAACGGTCAGATCCTCTACGTCGACGGTGGAATTCAGGCATATTTCGGCAAGCAGCCCTAATATAAGCTCGCTTGCGAAGCGAACATATCGAACATCAATAAAAGCAAAAGCGAAGCTGTAAAACAGCTTCGCTTTTGCTTTATTTTTTTGCTTTTTAATTTTTTATTTTACGATTTTCCACCAAATATTGAGGTAAAGAAATTCGTTATCTGTCTCCAGAGCCATGCCCAGAAGCCAAGGAAATCCTCAAAGATGCTCGGCATCTCGTCGGGTGTGTCAACGGGCTCATCCGTGGGAGGAACTGTGGGCTCGCCCGAGCCGAGAGCAGGAATCTCTATTGCAGGCATCTTGTAGCCGCAGGTCGTGCACTCGTTGTGCTTGTAGCCGGGCTTTGTAGCCGTGGGCTCCTTATCGGTCACATACTCAAAGGTGTGCTCGCCGATGTTGGTCCTGTCTCCGCACTCACATTCCTGCCAGTGGTAGTACATACCGTCGTTGTACCATTCGTCTGTGTACTCGTGAGGAATATCGGGAACGAGTGCGATCTCGATGGAGGGAGTGGACTCACCAGTTGTGCCCGAGCCCTCGGGAGCGGTATCCTTAAGCTCAAGGAAGCCGTTCATATTGATCGTTCCGTCCTCGTTTCTCGTAATGCCCTTGAACTCGGTGCTTACGAAGATATCCGTGGTGATGGTCTGAGAGGATGCGTTGGAGGAGTTAGTGCCCGACCAGTAATAGTTGCTGTCGCCTTGGAAGAGAGTGTTGTCCTGATTGCCCTGAGGCTTGAGGTTGTCGCCTATGCTGGAAGCACCGTTTACGGCCTCGGAATCCTTTATGGATATAATGCCGTTTGCTACGAAGTTGGTCGATGAGCCACTGCCGTTGGTGTAGAACGCAACGTTGTAGCTGCCGTTGTTGTAGCTTATGCAATTCTTAACGATGATATCGGGGCAGGAGTTGGAGTCGATACCCTTAGCCTTGTTGTTGAAGGCGATGGAGTTGATGAGCTGATGCTTGCCCGAAAGACTGTCGCCGCCCATCTTGAAGCCGTTTCCGTTACCTGCGTTCGTGCCGTCCTCAAGATATCCGTTGCCATATGCCACGCAATTCTTGATAACGACCGCGCCGATCGAACCCGTAGCGACCTTAGCGTAAAGGTCCCAGCCATCGTCCGCATTGTTGTACGCTACACAGCCGTCAAAGACGTTGCCCTCACCGATGGTGAGCTTTGCCGCGAAGCCGTCAGCATCCTCGTATCCGCTGTCCGCGTTGCCGTAGGACGTGCAGTTGAGTATGAGGTTGTTAGCGGGCCACTGATCTATCGTAATATCCACGCCTGCATAGCGGCTGATCTGGATACCCGTGTTACCGTTGTGATATGTGTTGATATTGTCGAGAATGTTGTTGTTACCCGATACCTGGAAGCCCTTGGAGCCGTCAAGCGAACGGGTTACGTCGAAGCCGTAGAAGTACCACCAGTTACCACCGTGAGTGATACCTGCCGCCATGCCGAGGAAGTCGAGAACAGGTCTTGTCTTAGCCTCGGGATCAGCGATCATTCTGATGGGTGCTTCCTCAGTACCGTTGATACCTCTCTGTATCTTGAGAGCGTATTCCATTCTGTACGTGCCTTCCATAAGAACTATGGTCTGACCGGGAATAACGCACTTGACAGCGGTGTAGATGTCGTAGGGATCGTCCTTAGAGCCCGTTCCGGAGTAGAGACCGTCGGGGGAGACGTAGAGAGTCTTTCTGTGGTACTGTCCCTTGTACATTGTGAGAGTGATCATGGATTTAACAGGAGCTGTGCTGCTGAGTGCCGTGAACTCGGGAAGCTTCTGATTGGGATCGGGGTTGAATACGACCTCAAGCGAGTTGGGATCGGCGATGCCGTATCTACCGTTGCTGATGTCGATGACCTTGGTATATCTCTGACCGCCGATGACGGGATCGCCCGTAACGAGCTCTCTGCCGTTGAAGCGGATGTCGATAGTTCCGTTAAGGTTGGTGTCTGCGATGACCTCGTAGCTCGTGCTCGTAGAGGAGTCAGGGGAGGTTACCGTGAGAGAGGGAATGATCTGCGTGATGGGCCTTTCCTCAGCGGGAGCATCGGTAGCAGCATCACGAGTTGTAAGACTGATGTCCGTGAATGTGATATTCGCGTTACGGGAGGTGAACATTCCAACGTATACGAAATCCTCATCGAACTTCTGAAGCGCGTCGGGCTCATAGTTCTTTATAGTTCTTACAAGCTCGCCGTTCTTGTCGTAGTAGCTGATGAAATATCCCGTGTTGTTCTTTTCTATCTCGAGTATAAGCTCTGTGACAAGATAATCGCTGATATTGCCCTCGGGAATATTGGAGGTGGTATCATAGTTGCCTATGATGTTGTAGCTTCCTGTAGGTCTGTTGTCACGAGCCGCACGCCATTCAAGCGTATGCGTTACGCTCTTGAGATATCCGTTCTGACCGACGATGAGACCTGTCTCACCGAGAGCGGTCCTGTCGATAATGGACTGATCTATACCTGTCTTGGAGATAGCACCGATGCCGAGCTTCATCGTGTACTTCGTGCCGTCGATGCTCTGATCTGCAGGATAGAGATCGAAGCCCTCGTCGTTATCAATGGCGCGGTACTCTATCTTGGTAACAGCAGCCATGTACTGGTTTGTCCAGAAGTTTTCAGCGCCGTTATCGTTTGTAGAGGGAACATGGTCGGTTACCATAAGACCGAAGCCCTCCTGACCGTTCGTGAAGAGCCACGAATTTACCTTGACCTTTGCTCTGAAGGTAAAGTTTTGATCAGCAGGAACAGCGGTGTAGTAGAAGCCGAGACCGTCCGCACCCGTGGGCTGGAGCTTACCGCCGTTGTCCTTTGAAATAAGAGTAACGGAGCCATCGCTGTTGACTGTGTATGTGTCCTTGCTTGCCTTCGTTGAGGGACCGTAGATGACGTAATTCCAATCCACCTCAGCATCGCCTACGGTGATCCTTGTCTCACAGAATTCAGAGCTTTCCGTGCCGCGGATAGCCTGTACCTTTATGGACGCCTCGCGACCTACGGTAAGATAGTTGATGGTGATGGAGTGATCGGTAACGGTACGGTATTTTGCACCGTTTACGTATACGCAATAGCTCTCGGCCTCCTTGACTTCATTCCAGACGACTCTTACAGAGCGGTCGCCGAGATTTGCACAGTTGTTGATGAAGGGAACCTCGAGAGGAAGGACGTAATTTGCCTTGTACTCTGCGCTCACCTTGGGATCCTCGCCCTCACGGCAAAGCTCTGCCTTGAAGGTGTATTCGTCGGAGGAAGCAGGGGAGAAGAGTATATCCTCGTGAGTGCTCTTTGCGGATGTGATCGTGACGGTGGAAAGAAGCTTTCCACTCTTGTCGTACATATTAACATTCATATAGTCCGCGCCGTTATGACCGACTGCACCGTTAACGCTTACGGAGAGCTTGCCGATCTCATTACGAGTCGCGCTGACTACAACGGGAGCGGAAACTGTGCTCCAGTCAGGCCTATCGCCAAGCTCGATCTTCTGCGTCTCAACAGTCATCTTGACTATGTAGTTGTTACCCGACGTTCCGCCGACGTAGTATGTTCCTGCGGAGGGGATGTTGAGCGTTACGAGAGCCGTGTCGTTCTTTACGAACGTGAGGTTGGACTCGTCAATAAGCTTGTAGGTGGAATCGTATACTCCCATCTGACGTCCTGCCTCGCCTGCGACGATCCAGATCTTGACCGTAGCAGAGCCCTGTGTAGTGAAGGAGATAACTCCCTTTTTGAGGGTGTCAGAGAGGGTAGCGCCCTCTTGGAAATTTATACGGTTGTTTGTGCTGGTGAAGCCGTATCCGTCCTCCCACGTTTTATTGCTCGTGGTATCGATCTTGGACTTAGCAGCCCAGTGAATGGTGAAGAAATTGTCCGTGCCTGCGGTATCGGTCGAGCCGTCTCTCTTAGCGCCCGCATCGAATGTAGAGAGCGAGCTTGCATTGAGAGTGTACGTCGTCGATTCAGCGGCAACGATCGGAACTGACGCAAATACGGGGAGCATCATCATAAGTGCAAGCAGTATTGATGTCAGTCTTGTTTTGAAGCTTGTTTTCATAAAAACCTCCATTTTTTATACATATTTTGCATTGGAACAAAATATGCCATTGTGTATATATTGTAGCATATATTTAAAAATAAATCAAGGAAAAAACCGAATTATTTGCACGAAAAAAGCCGCTTCCGACAAATTCTAACTATCTGACAAAAAAGCGGCTTTGTTTTTTGATATTATGCACAATGCATTCTCAGAATATTCCGATAATTCTCAGAATATACGAGGTAAGGAAGATCGTCAGGGCAGAGAATAGCGTCGTCCAAACGACCAGCTGCCCCATCAGCTCGGCGTCCGCCCCCATCTCCTGTGACATTGGAACGCTCGAAACTGCCACGGGCGTGCAGAAGCAGGCAACGAAGCTTGCAAACTGCGCTCCGCTGTATCCGTCGATAAGGAGAGCACCCGAGAGACCGACTATCGGAACTATGACCACACGCGCGACCGTGCCGAAGATTATCTGACGCTTTAGCGTGGGAACGGCGGACAGCTCGAAGCGTGCACCGAGAACGATGAGCGCGAGCGGCGTCGCCACATTGGAGAGGCTCTGAAGCGTCTTGTATACGGGCGTTATCTGCGTTAGCCTGAAGTCGATGCCGAAATGCACGAGCAACGCACGTATTCCGAGTGCCGCAAGACCGCAGACGATACCCTGTATGAGGGGATTTTTGACTATTCCGCGAAGCACGCCCGAGAAGCTCGGCTTTTTGTCCCCTGCGGAATATATCGTGAGTGAGACCACCGCAAGTATGTTGAATGTGGGCACTATGAACGCGGAGAGCAGGGAAGCCATGATGCTCCCCTCGTCCCCAAAAAGTGATTGAGCGAGCGGAATGCCCACGAGCGCGTAATTCGATCTGAAAATGCCCTGAAGGATCGCGCTCCTCTGCGCATTTTCCCTAAATAGTACGTGAACCGCCACAACTCCCACCAAAAATAGCAAAAATGTCGTTCCTATCGCGTACATCACGAAGGAAAAGTCTATCGCCCCGAGATCCTCGATCTTGTATACGTTGAGAAAGAGCATCGCAGGCAGAAATACCCTGAAAACGAGGGTGTTGAGCTTCTTTGCCGTGTCGTCGGAGAGAAGCCCGATGCGCTTCAGAACGTAGCCGATGGCTATCATGATGATTATCGGCAATACGGCGTTTACCGCAAATAAAAGATCGTCCATTATATGTCCTCCTCAGTGTTCTTGTGTGAGGGCGAGATGACCACGTGCCCGTCGCGCACCTCCGTGGGCGTCGCACCGTATGCCTTCTTGAATTTGTAGGAAAAATAGTTCGAGTCGTTGAAGCCGCAGGCATACGCCACCTCTGTTATCGTTCGGCTCGGCTCGTTTTTGAGCATGTGCTCCGCCTTCTGAAGGCGTATGAGCGTGAGATACTCACTAAATCCGAAGGTTATCTCCTTCTTGAATATCCTCGAGAGGTGCTCCTCGCTCACCGAGAGCATCTTTGCCACCTGTGCAAGCTTGATGGGCGACATATAGTTCTCCTGAATGTACTTGATCGCCGCCTCAACTATCGTGTTGCTGTGGTGAAGCTCCTCGCCGCTGCGGTTGCGTATCATCAGCACCAAAAGTGCCTCCGTGTAGCATCTCAATGCCTCGCATGACAGCTCGTCGGGGTGGCGGTATTCAGCCTCGATCCTCGCAAAGATATCGTTGACCTGCGTCACGGTCGCCTCGTTTCTGTAAAGGTAGCTTATGGAGCGTGCCGCGCTTATGAGGGAGGGGGAGATGAAGCTCTCCTCGACGTTTATAAGCAGGCGAGTGCAGGGCTTCGAGCCGTAGCTCGTCCCGTGGAGTATTCCGCTCGGTATGAGGATTATATCCCCCGAAAGTATGTCGTATGAGCGGTCGTCGATGAAGTAGTGGCACTTGCCCTCCTTCATATAATATATTTCAAACCCGGAGTGGTAATGCTGCGTGGAATTCGAGCACGTCTTGCTGTCGGTACGGTTGAAATAAAAGCTTTCTATGCTGTTTGGTATACCGTTGCCCATTTTTATATCTCCATTCCGCCGCCGTAGCGGCTATCAGTTTATGCTGTTTTTACATTCTACCACATCGTATCAAAAAAATCAAGATACTTTCTTAAAAAATGCAAATAATTTAAGGCGTTTTATATGATATAAGTATAAAATAATATACGGGTGTATGTACCCTTGAGAAAAACAGCAAGATTTTTTTGACATTATGAGCCTTAAATATTTTAGGAGGAATTTGTATGAACTTTGAAAAAACGGTCAGACCCGAGCGCGTCATCCAATTCGGAGAGGGAGGCTTCCTTCGCGGATTTGTCGATTGGATGCTTCAGAAGATAAATGATAGCTCCGATTTTAACGGAAACGTAGTCGTAGTACAGCCGATAGAGCAGGGAATGTGCGATATGCTTAGCGCGCAGAACTGCGTTTATACCCACGTCATAAGGGGCGTTGAGGGCGTCGATAAGACTGTTGTCGACGTTATCTCGCGTTGCGTAAAGCCCTATGACGACTTTGAGTCCTACCTCGCACTTGCCGAGAACCCCGATTTCCGCTTCGTGGTGTCCAATACCACCGAGTCGGGCATAGTGTTCTCGAGCGAGGATAAGCTCACCGACACACCGCCGAGGACGTTCCCCGCAAAGCTCACCCTTCTTCTCAAGAGAAGATTCGAGCTTGGACTTCGCGGATTTATATTCCTGCCCTGCGAGCTTATCGACCGCAACGGCGATAACCTCAAGAGATGCGTCCTTCAGTATGCAGACCTCTGGGAGCTTGGCGATGATTTTAAGAGCTGGGTGGAGAGCGATAACATCTTTACCAATACCCTCGTTGACAGAATAAATACGGGCTATCCGAGAGGGGAGCAGCTTGACCTCGGATATGAGGACAATATGCTCAATACGAGTGAGTACTTCCACCTCTGGGTAATAGAAACGGATCACGACCTCGATGCGGAGCTGCCCTTCTCGTCAGCAGGACTTAACGTTATCATAACGAAGGATAAGCTCGAGATGTACCGCACAAGGAAGGTAAGGATCCTCAACGGAGCGCACACCTCGCTCGTGCCCTACGCAATGCTCGAGGGCTTCGATACCGTAAAGAGCTGTATCGACGACGAGAGAATGTGCAACCACCTCAGAAGATGCGTGTTCGATGAGATAATCCCCACGCTCGACCTTCCGCACGACGAGCTTCTCGATTACGCAAGCAGCGTCGTTGAGAGATTCGGCAACCCCTATATCAAGCACTACCTCTCCGCAATATCCCTTAACTCCGTAAGCAAGTTCAAGGTCAGAGTTCTGCCCTCGATACTCGAATATATAAAGAGATTTGATAAGCTCCCCCAGACGCTCATCTTCTCCCTTGCAAAGCTCATCGAGTTTTACAGATCCGATATGCCAAAGGACGATCCTGCTGTGATCGAGTTCATTCGCACGCATTCCGTCCGCGAGATACTTGCAAATACCGATTTCTGGGGACAGGATATCTCCTTCCTCACGGAGGCAGTAGAGAATGCAGATAAATAAGCTTGATAACGTCGAGGTCGATCTCAGAGACGGTCATAAATACGCCCTCAGAGATATCTCGGCAGGAGAAAATATAATAAAATACGGTAATCCGATAGGACATGCCCTCGTCGATATCAAGAAGGGCGAGCACGTCCATAACCATAATATAAAGACAAATCTCTCGGGCAACCTCGAGTACCGCTACGAGCCACATTTCTACGATATTCCGAGTGAGAATACCGACCGCACCTTTATGGGATATGTCAGAGAGAACGGCGACGTCGGCATAAGAAACGATATCTGGATCGTCGTAACCGTCGGATGCGTCAATAAGGTCGCAGAGCAGATAGCAAGGAGAACGGGAGCACTCTATTTCCCCCATCCCTTCGGCTGCTCACAGCTCGGAGACGATCAGAAGACGACACAGCTCATTCTCCGCGGACTTGTAAACCACCCCAACGCAGGCGGTGTGCTTGTGCTCGGACTTGGATGTGAGAATAATAATATCGGCGTTTTCCGCGAGGTCCTCGGAGAAACGAACGAAAAACGTGTCAAATTCCTGAACGCTCAGGATTATGATGATGACGTTGAGCGCGGCGTCGAGCTCGTTGAGGAGCTCAGAGCATACGCTGATACCTTTGAGCGTCAGCCCGTACCGATCTCAAGACTCAGATTGGGACTTAAGTGCGGCGGAAGCGACGGTTATAGCGGCATCAGCGCAAACCCCCTCGTCGGTCGCCTCTCAGATAAGCTCATCTCTATGGGCGGTAGTTGTGTGCTCACAGAGGTACCCGAAATGTTCGGTGCGGAGCATCTTCTTATGGCTCGCGCGGAGAATAGGGAAATATTCGATAGATGCGTGGGACTTATAAACGGATTTAAGGACTACTATACAAGGCACGGTCAGGTGATATATGAGAACCCCTCGCCCGGAAATAAGAAGGGCGGCATCAGTACACTTGAGGAAAAATCCCTCGGCTGTATACAGAAGGGCGGACTCTCAAAGGTCGTTGACGTGCTTGATTACGGTGATGTCGTTACAAAGAACGGCCTCAGCCTACTGAACGGCCCCGGAAATGATATAGTAGCGATCACGAACCTCACCGCGGCAGGCGTCCATATCATACTCTTTACCACAGGACGCGGAACGCCCGTCGGTGCACCCGTACCGACCGTGAAGATCGCAACTAACCACTCTCTCGCAGAGAGAAAAGCAAATTGGATAGACTTTGACGCCTCGGGAACGCTTGAAGGCAACCCCCTCACCGATGAGCTCCTTGATCTCGTCGTGGACGTGGCAAACGGCAAGCAGACTAAGAACGAGATAAATTCTTACAGAGAAATTTCAATATTTAAGGACGGTGTAACATTATGAGCTTTATTAACGAAAACTTTATGCTTAAGGGCGAGACCGCAAGAAAGCTTTATGCGGCAGTAAAGGATCTCCCCATAATCGACTACCATTGCCACCTCTCCCCGAAGCTTATCGCGGAGGATTACAAATTCAGAAATGCATTCGATCTCTTCCTTGGCGGCGACCATTATAAATGGCGTCAGATGAGAACGAACGGCATCGACGAGAAGTACATCACAGGCGACGCAGATGAATACGAGAAGTTCAAGGAATTCGCAAAAACGATGCCCTACCTCATCGGCAACCCCCTCTACCACTGGACTCACCTCGAGCTCAAGAGATACTTCGATATCGACGAGCTTCTTTGCGAGGAGAGCTGTGAGAGGATCTGGAATAAGGTAAATGAGTGCCTCGCCAAGGATGAGTACAGTGCTCAGGGACTTATAAAACGCTCCAACGTGGCAATAATCTGCACGACGGACGATCCCGTAGACACACTTGAGTATCACGAGCAGCTTCGCGACTTCCCGACAAAAATAATTCCTGCCTTCCGCCCCGATAAGGCCGTCGAGATAGGCAAGGAGACCTTCGTGCCCTATATGGCGCAGGCGGGCGTTAAGACCTATGGCGAGCTTGTCGAGTGGATAAGATCGAGGATCGCATATTTCCACGACCACGGTTGCCGCCTCTCCGACCACGCGCTTGAGTACGTTCCTTACGGCGAGGGAGATCCCGAGATCGCCTTCAATAAGAAAATGGCAGGTGAGTCGCTTACAGAGGAGGAGATAGATTCCTTCAAGACCGCCATACTCAGCGTCTGCGCAGAGGAATATACAAAGCGCGACTGGGCAATGCAGCTCCATATCGGCGCACTTCGTAATAATAATACTAAGATGTACGAGCTTCTCGGTCCCGACGTTGGATACGATTCCGCAAATGACCTCTGCATCGCAGAAAAGCTCGCACGCTTTATGGATCATCTCGAATATTTCGATCGTCTTCCCAAGACCATACTCTATACCCTCAACCCCAAGGATAACTACGTTCTCGGCACTATGCTCGGATGCTTCCAGAAGGGACCGACCGCAGGCAAGATCCAGTTCGGATCGGGCTGGTGGTTCAATGATCAGAGGGACGGTATGGAGGCTCAGATGCAGGCACTTGCAAATCTCGGAATGCTCTCACGCTTCGTGGGAATGCTCACCGATAGCCGTAGCTTCGTTTCCTACCCGAGACATGAGTATTTCAGAAGGGTACTCTGCAACCTCATCGGTAAATGGGTGGACGAGGGCGAATATCCCGCAGATATGGATACGCTCATCGAGATCACCTCTAATATCTGCTACTATAACGCACTCAGATATTTCAATTTCTGATATAATAAACAAAAATGCCCTCGCGAGCAAGCTCGCGGGGGCATTTTTATTTTTTGGAATCAGTATTTATTTATGACCTCTTCGGTTTCAGCATCAAAGAGGTAAACACTCTTGTAGGGAATATAGAAGGACATCTCGGAATCCATCTCGGGCGTGTCGTGGGGATCGACCTTGAGTATGGAGCTCTCGCCACCGAGCATATTAACGTAAACGTTCGTGTTGTCGCCAAGAAGCTCGGTAAGCTCGACCTTGGCGGTGAGCTTGAAGGACTCGGGTACTTCATTCAATGTGATAGCCTCGGGACGGAAGCCGAATACTACGTTCTTGCCCTCGTATCTTGCAGCAGCCTCATTGCCGATAACGTTTGCAAGCTTGAATTCGCTGCCGCCGATATTCATAACACCGCAATTTACGGGCGAGGTGATGAAGTTCATCGGGGGCTCTCCGATAAAGCCAGCAACGAAAAGGTTGACAGGGCGGAAGTAAAGCTCAAAGGGCGTTCCGACCTGCTGAATGTAGCCGTCCTTCATAACGACGATCCTGTCAGCCATAGTCATAGCCTCGGTCTGGTCGTGCGTAACGTAGATCGTGGTCGCACCGACCTTCCTGTGGATATCAGTGATCTCCGAGCGCATCGTTACCCTCTGCTTTGCGTCGAGGTTGGAGAGGGGCTCGTCCATGAGGAATATGCCGACCTTGCGGATTATAGCGCGTCCGACGGCAACTCTCTGACGCTGACCGCCCGAGAGAGCTCTCGGCTTTCTGTCAAGATAATCGGTAAGACCGAGTATCTTTGCAGTAGCGTAGACTCTTTCCTCAATTATATCGTCGTCAATACCCTGAAGGGAAAGACCAAAGGCAAGATTGTCGTATACGGAGAGATGGGGATACAAAGCATAGCTTTGGAAAACCATCGCAACTCCGCGGTCGCGAGGACGCATTTCGTTAGCATAATCGCCGTTTATGTAAAATTCTCCCTTGCTTATATCCTCAAGACCTGCGATCATACGAAGGGTGGTCGATTTTCCACAGCCCGAAGGACCTACGAAAACGATGAACTCACCTTGCTCTATATCCAGATCAAAGTTGTGCACGGCGTGGAAGCCGTTGGGATAAATTTTGTTGATGCCCTTGAGAGATAAGTATGCCATAAGACTCCTTTACTGAATGACGCTTGCGTCATTTTCGATTTTATTGATTTTATCTTTTAAGAAGGCGATGGAGTAGGGAAGATCAGCCCCCACCGTGCCCTCCAGCACTAAGATAGCGTTTTTGTTGTGGCGGTATATCGCGCGGAGGATCCTGTCAAAATCGAGAACGCCTCTGCCGACACCGCATTGTTTAAGAGCTCCGTCAGTAATGACAAAGTCCTTGATGTGAAAGAGCAGGATCCTGTCGCCGAGCAGGGAAAGACCGCGTTCAAGCAGACCGTATGCATCGTTCACATTTGATATATCGAGATAATTGTAAAGATCAAATATAAATGCCACATTGTCAGCGCCAATGCGCTCCGCCGCCTCAAGCAGCCTCTCGGGAGTGTGGCAAACGTGCCCGAACGCACCCTCCATGGCGATGGATACGCCGTGCTCCTTCGCAGTCTGCGCGAGGGAGGAGAAGGTGGAAACGACTCTGTTGAGAGCCTCGTCCGAGTGGTTCATCGGATGATAGATCCACGGCTCACCGTTGTATGAGCCCGTCTCACTTCCGACATATTGACATCCGAGATCTCGTGCGAGCGAGAGATAGTCGCGAAAAACCGCGATACCGTTCTCGATCTTCGCCTCATTTGGATGAACGGGGTTAAAATACGCGCCAATGAGCGCTATATCCTTGCCGCCCTGCTTTATTTTCTCCGAGATCTCGCGAGCCTCGATAGATGTAAGCTGGTTGGGAAGATAGGGTATGCCGTCAATGGACTTGTAGACCACGAGCTGAACACCGTCAAGCCCAAGTTCGCATACGGCGCGGTTGATATTTTCTGCACCCTTGACGCCGAGGTCGTGGGCGCGAGCCATTAATTTCATAATCTATTCCTTGATCCTGTTTCTGAGTATCTCCGTGTAGCAGAGCACGAAGGGAGCAACACCCTTTGCATCGTTCTCGACCACTGGCTCGGAGATGTAATATTCAAACGAGCCGTCCCTTCTCAGATTGTCAGCAGGTCCAAGCCCTGCAACAAGGCATATACCCGAGAGCTCAAGCTCACCCGAGTCGGAGGACCTAAGATATCTCCTGCAAATGCCCTCGAAGGTCTCAGCACCCAGCTGTGCAAAGTGGGCAGGGAGCACACCGAGCCTCGCACCCTTCAGCATCGCATAAGCGAGCATCGACGAACCGCTCGTTTCAAGGTAGTTACCCTCACGCTCACCCATATTCACGACCTGATAGTACATTCCGCTCTCCGAGTCGCGATACCTTGCGACCGAGTGCATAAGCTCGGAAAATATCTCCGATATCCTCGTGCGAGTCCTTGTGTCCGCCTCGCCAATGACCTCTATTACGTCGATCATTGCGACGGAGAACCACCCGATCGCACGAAGCCAATAATTTTTTGAAAGTCCCGTCTCCCTGTCAGCCCAGAATACACTGCGTGAGCAGTCAAGACCGTGATAGTAGAGACCGTCGGATTCGTTGAACATATATTTTCTGACATTTTCGATCTGCATCAGAACGTCGGAGTAGTCGCCACCACCAAAGTATTTCTGATACTTTGCGCTGAACACCTGAGCCATATAAAGCCCGTCGAGCCAGATCTGATTCGGATATATGAGCTTGTGCCAAAAATTCCCCGTCTCCGTGCGTGGCTGATTTCTCAGCTGCTGCTCCTGAGCCTCGATCGCAAGGCGGTATTTCTCCTTGCCCGTGTGTTCGTATAGCTCAAAGAGGACTCTGCCCTCGTTCACGTCGTCAAGATTGTACTTTTCGGGCGAATAACCGAGGATAGTACCGTCGTCAGAAACGTAGTGATCAATAAAGTGCTCGGCAAATTCAAAGAATCTGTCCTCGCCCGTGATCCTGCTAAACTCAAGTATGGCAGTTATCATACAGCCGTCAATGTAGTTCCAATGCGGCTTTTTGCCCTGCCTGATGCTTTCTATGTTCCAGATCGGTGCATCGGGAGTCGAGCAATTTAACAATTTTTCGATGTATGCATCAATATTTTCGTACATAGGGGCATCCTTTCGGGTTTGTATTTTTACTATTTTACGATTTTCTGAACGTGGTTCGCTATCAGCTGATCACCAATAGCACCCTCAACGCTCACATTCTTAATATTCAGAGCTTTTACATTGTCAAAGTACATACCGAGCCTGCATACCTCGTCGAGATAGCTGCGCATAATGGGCTTTGCGGGCTTTGCGTTCTCCGTAAAGCTGAAGGAAATGTTCTCGAGCGTAATAGATCCTATCGGTTGCTCGGGAAGTCCGTCGCAGTAGCACGCCGCCGCCTCGCAGTCGGTGCAGGTCATATTTCTGAATGTGAAATCGCCGAGGTAGGGAGTACGGTCGTCCACGGGAAGCATCTCGCGCGACCAAACGTATTCCGAGAATCTGTCGGGATCACAGCAGTTGTACCACATATTTATTGCAATGGGGGTAATAACGCCCTCCATCTTGATATTTTCAAACAAAACACCGTCGATCACGGCATATTTTCCGCGTCCGCGACGAGTCTTTATTCGTAAGCCTCTGTCCGTCTTGCGGAAAACACAGCGGTTTACGGTGAGATCCTTGACGCCGCCAGACATCTCGCTACCGAGAGTTATCGCGCCGTGCCCGTGCTGCATCAGGCAATTTCTGATCACGTGCCTGCTTGCAGGTGTCTTGAGCTTCATCGCGAGATCTATCTTCGATGACTTTATTGCTATGCAGTCGTCGCCAACGCTGAATTTACAGCCGATAATATTTACAGCATCGCACGCCTCGGGATCAATAGCGTCCGTGTTGGGACTGTCCTTAGGAGCAAATACGGAAACATCAAGAATATCAATATTCCTTGAATAGTAGGGGTGGAGCTGCCACGACGCGGAATTCTGAGCGGTTATACCGTGTATCCTTATGCCGTCGCAACGGTTGAAGAAGAGCAGCCTCGGACGTCCGATGGGCGCCTTGGGATTTTGCCACCATGTGGAGCACTGCGCGTTTCCGTCGACAACTCCGGGGCCTATCAGTGTGATATCCTCGGCATATTCCGCAAATATCAGCGACTGATGCATCATTATGGCGTTGCCCTCCCACGAGCCGAACTGTATCTCCTCGCCACTCTGCATATCAAGAGCATAGCCGGGAACTACGGGATATCTCTCCGTGTCGGGCGAGCCGAGAAGCGTCGCACCGAGGGAAAGCTCGAGAGTCGTGTGGCTCTTGAGGCAGAGAGGAGCGGTAAGATATACGCCCTCGGGGAATACGAGCCTCGCACCGCGGGGCAGGCAGTTGATGGCGGTCTGTATAGATACCGTATCGTCCGTCTTGCCGTCGCCGACCGCACCGAAATCCTTTACATTCACAGTACAGGTGCAATCAAGCGTTTTAAATCTCAATACCTCGGAGGAAAGGCTCGTCGTGAGCTCATATTCCTTCTTCGGCTCAAGTCCAAAGAGGGAAAAGACGTTCGCATCGGAGCTGAGAACCTCCTTGCCGTCGAGAAAAACGGTGTAACGCTCGGGTGTATAATATGGGAGCTCATTCTCCCACTCAAAGCAAGCGGAGCTTGCGGAAATGAATAAGGTCTTAAGCATATTACTGTTTGTTTACCTTGTCCTTTGCATCGTTGATTATCTTTATCATGAGCCTCTTCATACAGATAAAGAGCAGATCGAAGAGCATGTAGAAGATACCGAAGAATATAGGCTCAACTCCGAGAGTAATGCTCTCGGGCTTACCGATGATCACACCGATAATAGTGTTGATCGCCGTGTAGAGCCATACGACACAGACAAGTATAAGTGCCGAATAGGGAATATTGGCAAAGAATGTCCAGAGCTTTTTCTTCGTAAACATCATCCACTTGTCGTTCGCGTGCGGAATGGTCTCCACGAGACGGAGCGCGTTGTTCGTCAGCAGATCCGTGATCATACCGAGGACGATCGATAGCAGAACTATCATATCGAGCATGTCCGTAACGTAGATCCCGAGTCCCCAGAGTATGAAATAGCATACCGCACCGCCAAACCAGAACTTTATAAATAAAGCCTTCACGGTGTCGGGGATCCTGTCGAGGAAGCCGCTCCTGTATTTTTTAGCAGGATCCTTCAGCTTCTTGTCGGAGGGGATCTCCATCTTGTCCGCGTTTAAGAGTCGGTCGACTGCCTTCGTGTTGAGCTTGTAGTGGCTCGAGGTGTCCTTGCCGGTTGACTTGGAATTGGAATTTTGCGTATTTTTTGCCATTAAATATTATTCCTCGTCAGAGAGCTCGATGTTACCAATATTGGTCTCCTCGAGTGCAACACTTGTGTTGATCATCTTGAGCAGCTTAGCGATCGTAGGCTCGAGCATAACTAGCACGAACGTGGTAACCATGAGCACGATGTGCACCGTCATCATCTGCTTTGTCTGGTTGTACTCAGCGAGAGCGTCAGGTAAAAGGTTGGGACGCGATGCAATACCCTGCGAGATACGTGTTGAATAGAGCACGTCCGCAAAGATGATGATGGCGTCGAGAACGCTGAATATAATGATCATGGGGTAATTCGGCTTCTGCCTCTTGGGGAATGCGTTGAGCAGGCATACCATAGAAAGTATGGAGAAGAGCATAGTCGCAAACTCGCAAAGCCCCATGCCCGAAAGGGAAAGGGTAGCGGTGGTATTGGAAACGTGCGTAAGGTTGAGAGAATAGACCACAAATGATACGAAAAGCATAACGAAGGGTATCATATTAGGGTTCTTCTTCAGGCTTACAAGAAATTTACGCCATGCCTCCTTGAGGGAAGCACCGAGCTTTTTAAGAAAAACGTTAAATTTGTTCATAGCACCGATCCTTATCTTATGGCATTAGTAGTTTCTTTGTCGAAGAAGTGCATACGGCTGATGGATGCCTTTACCGTGTCGCCGTACTTGTACGAGCACCATTCGCGGAACTTTGCGGTTATCTTGTGAGAACCGGCGTTGCCGTGAACGAGCGTATTTTGACCGAGATTTTCGTTAAGGGTAACGTTGAATGTGATATATCCGTTCTCGTCCTCTACGATGCTCTCAGGACGCGCACCGAGCACGACCTCCTTGCCCTCGTAGGGTGCAAGAATAGCACACTGCTCAGCATCGAGCGGAGCGGTGAAGGAGGGGCATACAAATTTGCCACCCTCTATCCTTCCGTCGAAGAAATTCATCGGAGGAAGTCCTATAAAGCTTGCCACAAAGATGTTGGCAGGCGTATCGTAAAGCTCGAGGGGAGTTCCGACCTGCTGAACGTATCCCATGGACATACAAACGATCCTGTCAGCGAGGGTAAGGGCCTCGGTCTGGTCGTGAGTAACGTAGAGCATGGTCGTGCCGAGCCTCTTGTGAAGAAGAAGTATCTCACGTCTTGTCGCACCTCTGAGCTTAGCGTCGAGGTTGGAGAGGGGCTCGTCAAAGAGGAAGACCTTGGGTGTACGAACGATAGCACGTCCCATAGCGACACGCTGACGCTGACCGCCCGAGAGCTGCTTCGGCTTTTTGTTGAGCTGATCGGTAAGACCGAGTATCTCAGCCGCCGCAAGCACCTTTTCGTGAATGATATTGGGATCCTCCTTCAGAAGCGTGAGGGAGAAAGCCATATTCTCATACACCGTCATGTGAGCGTAGAGTGCGTAGTTCTGGAATACCATCGCAATATCCCTGTCCTTAGCAGGGAGCTTCGTAACGTCCCTGCCGTCGATGATGAGCTGACCGGAGGATATATCCTCAAGTCCCGCGATCATACGCAGGGTAGTTGACTTACCGCAGCCCGAGGGACCTACGAGAACGATAAATTCTCCGTCCTTGACGTCGAGATTGAAGTCAAACACCGCCTGAACGTTGTTATCGTAAATTTTGTTTATGTTTTTTAAGGTTAATGAAGCCATAAGATCATGGACCTTTCTTTATGTAGAATGTAAAAATTATTCTGATATCTTCTTTTCGTAATCTCTGAGTGCCTTTGTTTTATAAATTCCCACAGCGGATGCGATAAAGCAAGCGATAGCGGAGATTATAAGGCACGCGCAGGTCCAGAAGAACTGATCGTCCTGCATTACGAGGATCTGCTTACCCGCGTAGGTGATGACTGTGCTGTGTCCCTTGATGGGGAAGCCGAGCATTCTTACCAGCTGGAACACTCCGAGAGGAATGAACGCGATGGAGTAGGAATACTTATAATTCTTAACACCCTCCGAGCAGAGGAAGGAGAAGAGAAGGAAGAGCAGATTGCAGATGACCGATATACCGATCTCGATGGTGTAGTAATACTCACCGACGTCCGTTCCGTAAATGCTTACGAAATAGAAAACGTTGAAAAGTATTGCGACGTACGCAAAGAGAGCGGAGAGCGAGTTCTTTGTGTAGCGCAGACGGTCAAGCTTTACGTTAAAGTTAGGATGCTTCATGCGACTACCTCCGATCCTTCAGCCAAAGCGGCTTTTTCCTGTTTCATAAGGTCTATCTTCCAGACCATGTTAGCTATCGCGGTAATTGCGGCGAGAATAAGAATACCGCATACCACGTAGCCAATGTCAAACCAGAAGGTCGACTCGGTGTACTTGATATCGAAGTCCTCGCAGAACTGCTTGAGAGCCTCAAAATCAACGGTGGTCAGGAACTGTTTTTTGTAAAGATTTACATTTATAATGATCCACACAGAGGCGGAGATGTTTGCAACGGTAGTGATGCCTACTGAGAGGTAATTGGCAAAATAATATTTTCTACGGGTGTTGTTACCTGCAACAAATGCAAAGACGCTGCATAAGATGAGTACGATACCGACCGTAGTAAGCTGCTTGTTAAATCCCTGCATATCTTTGAATATGGATGCACCCGCTACAAATCCGGGCAAAACGCCCTCAGCGTAGTAGAAGAGATTATATATATCGGTCATGATGCCGAGAGAATAAATAAAGGTAATCGCGGATGCTATAAGCAGAAAATAGCATACGAGGGATTGGATTTTCATTTGTTTTCTGTACATAGTGTATATCCATTCTGCCGTATCGGCGGCTTTATGAGATTTTCATTAAAGAATAGTTAGGAGAGTTCAAAAATAAATATAATTCGGAAAATAAATGTTTAATAATAATTCAATATCATTTCTTGAGAGGGGAGCGGAGCTCCCCTCTGTTTTTATAAGACCGTATAAGCGATCTTAATGATCAATCGTTAACGATGGATGCGTAGTAGGTCTGAAGACGCTCCCAAGCAGCGTTCTTGATTGTGAGATACTGCTTGCCGTGCCAATCGTTCTGAACCTTGGAGAGAAGCTCGTTAGCATTGGATGCATACTTAGCTACCTGCTCAGAGGTGTATCCGCCACGGATGATGTGGAGGAAGAGGTTGACCTTACCGTTAGACTGAGAGTATACGCCGCTGTCGCCGCCGATCTCAGGCCATGTCTTAATAAGATCGTTCTGCTCCTTAGTTGTGGGAAGAGTGGTGGGAACGATGGTGTACCAAGGATTCTCGGTTATAGCGAGCTCGGGATGCTTGATCGTGCCGAGAGCGATAGCCGTAGAGATCTTAGCAGCGCCTTCCTTACCAACGATATGAGTGCACTGATACTCGAATGCCTGGCTCTTTACGAAGGAAAGAGTGGATCCAAGATAGATACGAGCGTAGTTGGTGTAGTTGCCACTTGCAAGGTCCCAAAGCTCCTGGTACGTCGCATCAGCGATAACGGGCCACTGCTCGCCATTGAAGTCGAAGGTTACGTAAGAACCGTCAGGGTTTGTCTTGATGAATGCATCAGGACCGTAGGACATGAGGATCTGACCTTCCTTGCTGTAAGCGTAGTCGATAACTGCAAGAGCAGCCATAAGCTTATCCTGACTGTCGCCAACGCCTGCCTTGGAGATTGCCCAACCATCGGTCTTAACGGATCTCCAGGACTCGGTAAATCTCATGTACTTCTCGCCCTCGCCGTCATTCCAACGAGCAACGGGAACCATAACTGCCATGTACTTCTCACCCTCATTGAGAGCGGTATTGTTGTAAATGGTCTGAGTCTGGTTGTAGTCGTAGTGCATGAAGCCTGCATCGTTCTTGAGTATAGCCTCAGTTCCTACCTTTTCCTCCTTAACGAAGGAGTCGGAAACGAGACCTTCCTGAACGAGAGCGTTCATTCTCTCGATAGCTACATAGGTCTCAGCATCCTGACGAGCGTCATGAAGCTTGCCGTCGCTACCAACATAGAGGTAATCCTGGCGAGACTCAAGTCCGCGAACGCCAAAGAGTGTTCCTGCGAAACGGAACATATCTACCTGTCTCTGAACCTTCTCGTCCTCACGGGAGAAGAGTCCCTGTACCTTGTCGGTACCATTGAGAGTCTGGGGGTTAGCAACTACGCAACGGAGAAGAGCTACGAGCTCGTCAGCGTCCCAAGCAGCGTCCTGACCGATGAAGAGGTCAGCTCTGTTTGCGCCGTAGTAGCCGTTGTATGCCTTGTCGATGTACTCACGAAGCATGTTAACTGCCTGAACACCTGTTACAGTGCCCTTAGCAAGTGCGTCGTTCATGGTCTTAACGATATTGCCTGCTGCATCATAGTCCTTTGTGAGCTGGATAACAGCGTCGCCAGCCTTGTTAACAGCGTCAACGGTTACCGTGCCGGTCGTGGGCATGTAGGGAGTATAAACTGCAGAAGCGAGATTGTTGGACCTCGTTGCGGTGAATTCGCCCTCGCCGTTAAGAAGCTTTTCTACCCAGTCCGTTCTCATAAGGGGCATACGCTCGATGTCGTTTACACCGTCAAAGTAGGGAGAGAAGTAGATAGCGCCGGTCTCTGTGTTACCGGTGATGGAAAGACGAACGATGGGGTTAGCCTCAAGATATGCTCTGAAGTTGGGCATGTACTCGAGATAGTCAGCGATGTTGATGAGCTGACCTGCAACACCTGCCTCGGAAAGAGCGGTAGCAGTACCGGAGACCATGTCTACCTGATCAAGCTGCTCCTGCCAATGAGGAAATTCCTCAGAAGCCTTCTTACCGGTGTACTTATCCTCGAATGTAACCTTAAGAACGTTCTGAACCTCAACCCAAGTGGGCTTGAGATCGCCTACGTGGTAGGTTACGCCGTCAGCAAGGGTGATACCTTCACCGATGCCGGAGTCAGACCTAAAGGTGATACCGGTCTTTGTGCTGTTATAGCCGGTAGCCATTCTGAGTACCGTGCCGTCAGCGTAAACAAGGGGCTTCGTTACGACTTCGGTTTTCTTCTTCGTCGTCGTAGTGGTCGTGCCGGGTTCGGGGCTGGGGCAAGCAACGAGGCAAGCCGCAAGCATGAGCACAGCAAGGACCAGACTTAAAAGTCTTACTGTTTTCATTGTGTTTCCTCCAATAAAAATTTTGTTTTTTATTATCACGAGTGCGCACGGCACCCAATAATAACCTGTGTTATGTTGTGGATCATTCCTTTACGCCGCCCATATTTACGCCCTTAGCGAAATACTTCTGTATGAAGGGGTAGATAATGAGGATCGGTATGACGGAGCATACGATGAGCGCGTAGATGACGGAGTCATTGGAATACTCGGGGTACTGAACGGAAATATCAAGATCCTGATAGAAGAGAAGCTGGTTACGAAGGTAGACCTGAAGGGGCCACTCGTTGGAGTTTGAGAGCATCTTGCTCGCCCAGAAGTATCCGTTCCAACGCGAGATAGCGAAGAAGAGCGCAACAGTCGCGATGGTGGATTTGCTCATGGGGATATAGACGTTCGTGAGGACCTGAAGCTCGGTAGCACCGTCGACGATGGCTGCCTCCTCAATCTCCGAGGGCACGCTCTCAAAGGCGTTACGGAGAAGGATGATATTCATAGCCGCCATACCCATGGCGATAACTATGAGCCACTTGTTGTCGTAGATCCCAAAGCTTTGGAAAACTCTTTGCGTATTCAGATAGTTGATGTACTGAGGAACGATACCTGCAGAGAACCACATCGTGAATACGAGGAAGAAGTTAAAGCCCTTACGGAACAGAAGTCTTTTCTTGGAGAGGGCATAAGCACCGAGAAGCGCAACGCCGATCGCCCAGATCGTTCCATAGAAGGTTATAAACAGCGTGTTGGTGTAGGAGTTCCAGAATTGGTTATCGTTGAAGATCTTAAGGAATGCGTGGAACTGCACATCCTTGGGGAAGAGCACCACCTGACCGTATTCAAGCGCCTCACGTCCGCTTATGGAAGCGGAAACTGCGTAAACGAAGGGGTACAAGCAGCAGAGAGCAAAGACCGTAAGGAACAGGTAGCTCAGTATCTTAAATAAAAGCTCTGTAAATTCAAGTTTTCTTTTCATATTAGAGCCACCTCCTTAATAAAGTGAAACATCCGACGCCTTGCGTGCGATGGTGTTAGCTCCGATAACGAGAAGCATTCCGATAACGTTGTTTATCATCTCTGCGGCGGAGGCGAGTCCCTGCATGGACGCCGCACCGTCAAGAGCGATCCTGTTTACATATGTGGAAACGACCTCTGCGGTCTCCCATGTCTTATAGTTGGAAAGAAGGAGGACCTTCTCATATCCGACGTTAAGGAGAGAGCCTATTCTCGTTATGAGCATTATTACTATTGTAGAAAGTATGCTCGGAAGCACGACGTAGCGCATCTGTGCCCACTTATTAGCACCGTCGATCTGCGCCGCCTCGTAGCTCGTGGGCGAGATCGCGATGATAGCTGCGAAGAATACTATACTGTCGTAGCCCGCAGTCTCCCAAATTCCGCTGACCTGATAGATCGCTCTGAAAAGTGAGGGCTGATTGAGCAGACCTGCCTCTGCCATCTCCTGCGAGACAAGACCGAGGGAGACAAGGAGCTTTGAGAGCACACCCATCTCAACGTCGATGGTCGTAGCAGGCTGGCGGAGAAGCATCGTAACGAGCGTGGTCATAATGACCGTTGACATGAACTTAGGAAGATATGTAAGCACCTGATATATGCTTCTTGCGATATTGGACTTTATCTCGTTGAAGAAAAGTGCAATGATGATGGGCATCGGGAAGCCGAAGCACAAGCCGTAGAAGCTGAGCAGGAAGGTATTTCTAAACGCTCTCCAGAATTCGGGATACTTACCCGAGAAGAGGTCGATGAAATACGCAAAGCCCGAGTAGAGACGGTCTCCGACATCGAGCACGGAGTCGTACACCTTGAACGATCCGAGAAGCTCATACATGGGCATATATCTCCAGAAGAAGAACACGAGGAGCATGGGAACGAGCATAAGGTAGAGCCTCCAGTCCTTAAGAACTGTGAGTGCGATATGCTTCCAACGGTGCTTTTCAACATCATCGCGCACCGCCTGCTCGGGGTCCTCTCTGTATTTTCCTGTTTGCTCGTCAAGGACGAGATAATCAACTGCTTTTGATCTCATAAGAATCTCCATTCGGTAATTTTTATATAATTAATGTATAATGTTCGTATTCAGTCCTCATCGCTCTCCTGCTTCTCACGCTCAAGGCGGAGAAGGTACTCCTTCTGATCCTCAAGAACGCCGTCAGCGCCCTTGGCAACAGTCAGAGCAAAGATCGCAAAGAGAAGTGAGAGAATGTCCGTCGTCAGATAGACGGGCAGGGAGCTCAGCGTGAACTCAAAGGGCAGGGAGCAGAGCCATCTGCCAAGAGCCGTGAGCACATACGCCGCCGCGACAAAGGCGGTGCGCTTAACGATATTACGTCGCACGCCATCCCCCGTAAGCCTCTTGAGCAGAGGGAGTGCGAGCAGGCAGAGCAGACTGCCGACGCAATATATAAGGTAATGACTTGCCGTCTGCTTGGCGACAAGCCCGCAGGCGATGCAGTATGCGAGCGAGCCCACAAGGGAGGGCAGAGCCGCAAATGCGCCCCACCGCATCATGACGATGCAGGTGAAGGTGAGTGTCAGCGATATCGACATCGGCTGAGCGGCGAACCACCAGTTCGTCGCGAGGGCTGCAAGAGCCTCAAATACGGCAGTCATCACGCACCAAAGCACGAGATCTATCTGCCTGTATTGCTTAAACGAGATTTGCTTCATATATAACCTGTAAAAAACGGAAAATCGTCTCAGCCGTACGGCTGAGGTGTCAAAAAGCAGGCCTGCTTTTTGACGCATTGGACATCAAGGGCAACACTACCCAAGTATGTATATTAATTCTATTACAAACCTCAAATACTGTCCTTGAATTTTTTGACGGGATATTTCACTTGTCTTGATTTTTTTGATATTGCCTTAAAATAAAGATTATTCGCGTAAAAACCAAGGCTTGAATTTTGTGCATTTTGACGAAATATCCCCAAAAATACACGCACACGCCCCTTATATTTGGGGTATTTGGGATCTGTTTTCAAAAATACTCTCCGCATTTTTTGTCACATCATAGGCGTGATATAGGGCATTAGTGAAAAAATGATATCAAAAAAGTAAAGAAATATTCTCCTCCGCAGGAAAATTAAGAGGTGCAAAAATCGGAGCATTTTTAGATTTTTTTCGATTTTTCTATTGCAATACCGAGTCAAATGTGTTAAGATAGTCATACAAAAGAATAAACACGGTTCATAAGGAGCGAGGTCGCTCCGAGTCGGGCACGCTGCAGGACGGCGATGCTCGGGGATAAGGAAATCGCGGTCAGAATCCGCAGCAACAGCCATTACCGTATCTTGACGTGGCAGCACGGTCATCAAGTCGGAATGCTTATCGTTCCGTGAACGCAGGAGGACTCTTGGGCAAGTGGAGAGGCGCGTGGGGCACGGCAGGGTGCTCCGTTTCGTTGCGCTCCGTGGAGAGGCGCTTTTGCTTTATCCTTTTGAAAAAGAAAGGATGTAAATTATTATGAAAAAAACAGTCATCACAAGCTTATCACTTGTACTCATTCTCTTTATCGCACTCTCTGCCGCGTCGTGCGATATTTTCGGCGGTGACAAAGACGACCACCCCGAGACGGCACTCTGGGATTCCGCAGCATATAAGACGGATACGGAGCTTGGCGAGGGCACTAAGACCGTTCAGGTCGAGGTCAAGGTCGAGAATAATAGCGTGACCTTCACGATCCACACCGACGCAGAGATGCTCGGCGACGCACTTGTCGCTCACGGACTTATTTCGGGCGAGGAGAGCGAGTATGGACTCTACGTTAAGGTGGTCAACGGCATTACCGCGGACTATGACGTCGATAAGAGCTATTGGGCATTCTATCAGAATGGCGAGTATCTTATGACGGGTGTTGACAGTACGCCTATCTCGGGCGGTGAGCATTTTGAGCTTGTCTACACAAAGTAAGAGAAGGAGCAATGCGGCGAGGATACAGGAGATATGCCTCTTTGCAATGCTGGGCACGCTGATGTTCGTGTCCAAGATCGTGATGGAGGGGCTTCCAAACATTCACCTGCTCGGAATGTTGACCATGACCTATACGCTCGTATTCAGAAAAAAAGCACTCATACCGATATACGTTTATGTATTTCTTAACGGACTTTACGCAGGCTTCAATATGTGGTGGGTACCGTATCTCTATATATGGACGGTGCTGTGGGGTGTAACGATGCTCCTCCCGAAGCAGATGCCGAGGGCGGTTGCGTGCATCGTATACCCAATAGTCTGCGGACTTCACGGGCTCGCGTTCGGAACGCTCTATGCGCCTGCGCAGGCATTGATGTACGGCTATACGCTCGAGCAGATGCTCGCATGGATAGCTATCGGACTGCCGTGGGACGCCGTGCACGCCGTCGGTAACCTCACTGTCGGATTGCTGATATATCCGACATCGGTGGCACTTAAAGGAATGGTTAAAAATATACATTGACGCATATCAAAAATGCCGAATATCCTCTCGGGGATGTTCGGCATTTTATATTTCTTGATCAAAGATTTTCCGCAAGTCTTCGGGTAAATTCCGTTATCTCATTACTGATATCAAGTATCTCGCGCGTAAATTCCGCAACGGTCATTCTCGATATTCCCGAGTGCACCGCGGCAAACTGAACGAGCCTGTCGCCCGTTACCACACGTATGCGGTAGTTTGGACCTAACTCGTGCATCATCCTCTCGATAAATGCGTCAGCCGTCTGATCCTCACGCGTGTATACGACGCGCAGACCGTCATGCGTTATGTCCGAGCCTATCCCGTCGCGAACAAGGTAAGCATCAAATACTAGCGTCAGCCTCTCTCCTGTGTAGGCGGAGTAGTTCGTGAGCAGATCTATGAGAGTCGTGCGCGCCTTTTCAAGTGAGAAATCCGATATCTCCTTGAGCTCATCCCACGCATATATCATATTGTAGCCGTCGATGATCGTCATACTCTCCGAGGGTGCTTGGAGCTTTTTTGGCTTTATTTTAGCATCCCTGTCCCTCTCGCCGATTATTTTCGGCTCTCCGTATTTCTTGCGACGGATGGGACCGAATTCTCGGAGCATCAACGCCTCAAGCTCGTCGGGATCTATCTCGTATTTTTTGGCTATCGACGAGGTGCTCGGGATCATTCCGCTGACCGAAAGAGCACCGTCCGCATCAAGCTCGACATCTATGTGCTTCCTCTCGTCCACCTCGCGCCAGTTGACGACAAAGCCCGCCCCATTCGCACAAAATACCGAGTGCGGAGGATTTGCGAGATCCGCTTCGGGATCGTACCCCCTCTCGGCGATCACCTCATCGGCATTGTGACATTCGTCGTAGCCGTCGGCAATACATGAGAGCCTTCCCGCACCTGCGGTGTATGCGGCTACCTCCGTAGCATAGCCGTGAAGCGTGGAAACGGGCGCGCGACCTGTGATAGTGGTGAATTCCTCACTTGCGGATTCCACCGAAAGCTCCGCGCTCCGCCTTTGCAGATCGCTCATAGCCCTGCCGACGTTGCCACTTGGTATCTCAAGCCTGAAAAGATAGTATGGCTCGAGCAGAACACAGCCGCCCTTCATAAGTCCCTGCCTTACAGCGCGCGAGGACGCCTGACGGAAATCTCCACCCTCAGTGTGCTTGAGATGCGCCTTGCCTGCCACGAGCGTGATCCTCGTGTCTGTGAGCAGAGCGCCCGTGAGTACTCCGCGGTGCGCCTTCTCGCTAAGGCAGGAGAGTATGAGCCTCCGCCAGTTCAAGGCGAGAGTGTCGCTCGGCACTCGGTCGTCAATTATCAGACCGCTTCCTCTGGGAAGAGGCTCAAGAAGCACCTGAACCTCCGCATAGTGGCGTAGCGGCTCGAAATGCCCGATGCCGAGAGCCTTCTCCCTTATTTTTTCCTTGTATAATATCCTTCCTGCGTCAAGCTCGCAGTCGATGCCGAGGCGGTCGTGGATAAGACGCTTTATAATGTCCGTCTGCATCTCACCCATGATGCGTGCCTCTATCTGCGATAGCTCGGAATTGTAGTATAAATGTAGCGTTGGCTCCTCCTCCTCAAGCTCCTTAAGACGCAGATAGCAGCTGCTCATGTCCGAGCCGTGGGGAAGCGCGATACGGTATGAGAGCACGGGATCGAGAAGCGGTGCGGCAGAATCACGGCAGATGCCGAGTCCCTGTCCCGAGTACGTCGCACTAAGCCCCACAACGGCACAGATCTCACCTGCGGATACGCTGTCGACCTGCTCGTACCTCTCACCCGAGTAAAGACGGATCTGATTGACCTTTTCGCTCACCGCCTCACCCACCGCAGATCTGTACGGTATCATATCCTTGACATTCAGCACACCCGACGTTATCTTCATATAGGTGAGTCTCGTGCCCGAAGCATGGGATATCTTGTATACGCTCGCCCCAAAGCCACCGGTCGGATATTCTCGAGGAAGCGTGTACGTGTCGAGCACGGAAAGCAGCTGCTCCACCCCCTCAAGCCTCAGTGCAGAGCCGAAAACAACGGGGAAAAGTTCCCTTGCCGATATAAGATACGATATGTAGTCCTCCCCGATCTCCTCGCCCTCAAGATGGGCGTTGAGCAGAGCCTCACTTGCGAGTGCGAGCCTTTCATCAAGCTCCTCACGCGATGCGTCGGGATCGAATACCACGCACGCAGAGGAGAGAGCACGTGAGATCTCCCCCTCAAGCTCCGTGCGCAGACGTATCGCAAGGTCGCACTTGTTCACAAATATAAAGGTCGGCACGCCGTAGTGCTCAAGCAGTCCCCAGAGCGTCCTTGTGTGCGTCTGCACGCCGTCCGCGGCACTTATGACGAGTACCGCATAGTCGAGCAGGGAAAGCGTGCGCTCCGTTTCGGGCGAGAGATCCGCGTGCCCGGGGGTGTCAAGAAGAATGAAATCCGTATCTCCATAGGAGAAGCGCGCCTGCTTTGAAAATACCGTGATGCCGCGCTCACGCTCGAGAGGATCGGTGTCAAGGTACGTGTTTCCGTGGTCGACTCTGCCCAGCGAGCGTATCCTGCCGCAGGTGTAGAGAAGTGCCTCGGAAAGAGTCGTCTTTCCTGCGTCAACGTGCGCAAGTATTCCGACCGTCAGCCTTTTTCCCATTCTTAATACCCCCTTTCTGTGTATTCGATATCATTATAGCATAACGCGCACAGATTTTCAACCCCAAACCCCCTAACTGCCGCCACAAAAATGCCGTTTTGCACATATTTTTTTTCTGAAAAGTTATTTACAAATAAAAAATTTTGCTGTATAATGTCGTTACAATTTATTAATAAAGGAGTGATATTTTTGAAAAATGTCAATAGGATCATCTGGGGAATAATTCTCATACTTGTAGCGGCGGTAATAGCTCTGAATTCCCTCGATATCATAGAATTCAATATCTTTTTTGACGGTTGGTGGACGCTCTTTATCATCATCCCCTCGTTCGTGAACTTCATTACCAAGGGCGATAAGATCACAAGCCTCGTGTTCTTCGCAATAGGCGTCTTTCTCTTGCTCTGCTGTCAGGATATCCTCGAGTTCGAGATATTCTGGAAGCTTCTCGTGCCTGCGATCATTGCGATAATCGGCGTAAAGCTCATATTCTCCTCGTCGAAGAAAAGCAAGACCGATAATATCCGTGCAAGGGTAAGGGAGGAGGGAAGAGAGATCCCCTCCGATACAGCAGTGTTCAACGGTGCTAAGAGCGATTATACAAACAGAGTGTTCGACGGTGCGGAGCTTACAGCGTGCTTCGGCGGTGTAGAGTGCGACCTTCGCGGTGCTATCATAGATAGGGACTGCGTTATCAACGCAAGTGCCATCTTCGGAGGTATAACCATATATGTTCCCGACGACGTAAGGGTGATCAGTAATGCCACGGGCATCTTCGGCGGCATTGAGATCAATAAGAGCAACCCCGACGGCGCGCACACTCTTTATATTGACGGAGTAGCCGCATTCGGAGGAATAGAGATTAAATGACCGCATTTCAAAAGGCTGTAAAATATATCAGCCTCGCATTTGCGATCTTCCTTGCGGTTAGCATAATCGTCGGAGTCGTCGGGGCTATCGGAGGACTCGTTTTTGTGAATAATAGGCTGCTCGATGAAAATATCGAGATACGGATAGATGAAGAGGTCTATGACCTCGATATAGACCTCGGTGCTGTAAGGCTCACCGTTACCGTGGGTGAAGCGTACAGCGTTAGCACGAATATAGACGGCATCAAGGTCGAGAACGACCATGGTACACTCAGAATAAAGCAAAATACGCACCGATTCAATTTCTCGTATAACGAGATCGGAGAGATCGTCCTTACAATACCTCAAACCGCAGTCTTCAATGAGATCTCCATTGATACGGGCGCAGGAGAGATCAGATCCTGCCCACTTACCTGCAAGTACGCGGATATAGATATCGGAGCAGGGGACGCGCGATTTGATGCACTCACCGTCCTTGAGAAGGCGGATATAGACACGGGAGCAGGCAGATTTACCGTCTGTGATGGTGCTATCCACGACCTCGACCTCGACCACGGCGTCGGCGAGGCTGATATCACATCCTTGCTCAGCGGAGAGTGCAGTATTGACGGCGGCGTTGGCACACTTAATATTAAGCTGCTCGGTGCGGAGAGCGAATATACACTTAAGCTCAGCACAGGTATAGGATCCATGAGGGTATCGGGTACGCACCTTAGCGGTGATCGGATACTCGGAAACGGCAGGAATGTCATTGTGATCTCGGGCGGCGTAGGAGATATAAGAGTTGATTTTTCGGATAGATGATATTGGACTTGAATATGAGCTCATACGCTCAAGCCGCAGGAGCATTTCGGTGGAGATAACGAGCGACGCGCGAGCAGTCGTGCGTGCGCCGATGCAAATGAGCCTGCAGGATATAGAGAAATTTCTCATATCCAAACGCTCGTGGATCTCAAGCCATATCAAGGCGGCAGATGAGCGAGTCGCAAACGCAGGCGATACTCTCAGCGACGCAGAGAAGGATGACCTCATGGACCGCGCAGAGATGCTGATAGTCCCGAGAGTCGAGCATTT
>CAYPRM010000012.1:0-23357 GCA_964413365.1 uncultured Lachnospiraceae bacterium
CGACGTCGGAGTACATCTGGATAAATCTTCTGTAGCAGTCGTAAGCCCAACGGGGGTTGCCGGACTTCTGAGCCATGACCTCAACGACCTGCTCGTTAAGACCGAGGTTAAGGATGGTGTCCATCATACCGGGCATGGAAGCGCGCGCACCGGAACGAACGGAAACGAGAAGGGGATTTTCGTGATCACCGAACTTCTTGCCCGTAACAGCTTCCATCTTTACGATGTACTCATTGATCTCCGCCTGAATCTCGGGATTGATCTGGCGGCCGTCCTCGTAGTACTGAGTGCAAGCCTCTGTGGTGATGGTGAAGCCCTGGGGAACGGGGAGACCGATGTTGGTCATTTCAGCAAGGTTTGCGCCCTTACCGCCGAGGAGCTCACGCATGTTTGCATTACCTTCAGTAAAGAGGTAACAATACTTTTTTGCCATTTTTGAATCCTCCAAAAATATAAAAATGTTTTTAAATATAAGCGTTTTATTGATGTGCAAGCACACCGAAAAGGCATACAGAGCGGTATGCCACGCGTGAAATACGCTTATTCCACCCGACATTATAACACAAAATACCGATTTTGAATATACTTTTTTCGCATTTTCTTGCTCGATATTTGTAAATATTTTGTTAACATATTCACAATGTAATGTGCTATGTCTATTTCGGAAGATTTGTTCGACATTTCTATTAGCTTTTACGATTCGCTGTGGTAGAATTAGCTGAGTTAGCAGGGAGGTGATGATATGAGACGTGCAAGAATATTAACTAAGCTTTCACACAGTAAGTGTTGCAGAAAAAGATATGCTCAACCTTTAAGTATAACAACCAAATATATCAAAAAATCAAAAAATCTCCGATTTTTTTGATTTTTTAGAGAATAAAGTGCCAAAAGCCTTTGACAAATCCCGATATATATGATATAATATTAAGTCAAAACTACGAAATCCGCAAAAAGGAGGACACGGCAGGATGGTAAGGATAACCTGTGTTGACGAAAATTCAAGAGCCGCAAGGGCAGGCATAAAAGTGGATGACACGCTCGTATCCATCAACGGCAGGGAGATAAATGACGTTCTCGATTACAGATTTCATCTTGCCAACAAGCTGCTTGATATCTGCGTAGAGAGAAACGGCGAGGAGCTGCACTTCACGCTCCATAAGCAGGAATACGACGATATCGGGCTTGATTTTGAGACTCCGCTTATGGACAAGAAGCATTCCTGTGAGAACAAGTGCATCTTCTGCTTCATCGACCAGCTTCCAAAGGGACTGAGAAAATCGCTCTACTTCAAGGACGACGATTCGCGTCTGTCGTTTCTGCACGGAAACTATATAACGCTGACAAATCTTAACGACTCGGATATCGACAGGATAATCGAGATGCACATATCCCCCGTGAACGTCTCCGTACACACCACCAATCCCGAGCTTCGCGTCAAAATGATGAAGAACAAGCGCTCGGGCGAGGTCCTCTCATATCTGCGCCGTTTTGCCGATGCAGGTATAGGAATATGCGCACAGATAGTACTCTGCAAGGGAATAAACGACGGCGAGGAGCTCACGCGCTCAATGCGTGATCTGACGGAATATTTCCCCTCACTCCAGAGCGTTTCCATAGTCCCCGCAGGCAAAACGAGATTCAGAGACGGGCTGTTTCCGCTCGAGAGCTTTTCACGCGAGGACTGCAGGGAGGTCATAGCGCAGGTGGAGAGATTTGCAGATGAATGTCTTGAAAAATACGGCTCAAGGCTCTTTTTCTGCTCCGACGAGTTCTATATAAAGGGTGAGCTGGGGCTTCATACGGAGGAATATTACGAGGGCTATGCGCAGATAGAGAACGGCGTCGGTATGCTGACCTCTCTCCTTACGGAATTCGGCGTAGAGCTTGAATATGTGGACGAGTATATAGATAGCTTTAAGCCACCGCGCAGTATTTCCGTGGTAACGGGAGTTGCATCAAGTGCACAGATAAACGATATGTGTGCCAGACTCTCAGCGGCAGTTACGGGGCTGAATATAACGGTCTACACAGTAGTAAATAACTTTTTCGGGCACGAGATAACGGTCTCGGGACTGCTCACGGGCACGGATATATACGATCAGCTTCGCGACAAGCCGCTTTACGACGAGCTAATACTGCCGCCGAACGTTCTTCGTGCCGAGGGAGATCTCTTCCTTTGCGGAATGAGCCTTAGCGAGCTTAGCGAAAAGCTGAATATAGGAATAAGACTTTCGAGCAACGACGGAGCGGGCTTCGTTTCGGCAATGCTCGGTATAGAATAGGAGGTTGATATAGAATGGGAAAGCCGATAATTGCGATCGTGGGCAGACCTAATGTGGGCAAGAGCACCCTTTTCAACAAGCTGATAGGGGAGCGACGCTCGATAGTTGAGGACACGCCGGGAGTAACGAGGGATAGGATCTACGGCGAGACGGAATGGTCCTCACGCAAGCTCGTTATAATCGACACGGGAGGCATTGAGCCAAAGACGAACGACATCATACTTAAGCAGATGCGTATGCAGGCGCAGATAGCCATCGACACCGCAGATGTTATCATTTTTATGTGCGACGTGCGTACAGGGCTTACCGCCGACGACAGGGATATCGCCACGATGCTCAAAAAGAGCGGAAAGCCGATAGTACCATGCATCAACAAATGCGACAATGTAGGACACGTGCCCTACGAATATTACGAATTCTACGAGCTCGGCTTCGATTGCGAGCCCGTGGCAGTCTCCTCCGTTCACGGAACGGGCACAGGCGACCTTCTCGATGCGGTGGTGGAGGCACTTCCGCCCGAGTGTGAGGGCGAGAGTGATGACGACGACAGCATCAAGGTAGCCGTAATTGGCAAGCCCAACGCCGGCAAATCCTCGATCATCAACAGATTTATAGGTCAGGAGAGACTCATCGTCTCCGACATTGCGGGAACAACGCGCGACGCGGTAGATACTGTTGTCGAGAACGAATACGGCAAATTTACCTTCATAGACACCGCAGGAATAAGACGCTCCTCCAAGATAAACGATAAGATCGAGAAATACAGCGTCCTCCGTGCACATATGGCAGTCGAGAGAGCGGACGTTTGTCTCATACTCATCGACGCAAACGAGGGAATAACCGAGCAGGACGAGAAGATCGCAGGTATCGCTCACGAGGCTGGCAAGGCTTCCATCGTCATAGTCAACAAGTGGGATTCCATAGAGAAGGATAACGGAACGGTCAACGAGTTCACAAGAAGGATAAACACAGCTCTGGCATATATGACCTACGCGCCCATACTCTTTGTCTCCGCAAAGACGGGACAGCGCGTAAGGGATATTTATAAGCACATACAGTATGTCTATAATCAGACAAATACACGCATCTCAACGGGAATGCTCAATGACGTTCTCGGTGAGGCGACCATGCGCGTTCAGCCCCCGTCCGATAAGGGCAGACGCCTCAAGATCTACTATATGACTCAGGTCAGCGTAGCACCCCCGACCTTCGTTATATTCTGTAATGATGTCGAGCTCTTCCACTTCTCATACAGAAGATATATCGAGAACTGCCTGCGCGACACCTTCGGCTTCAAGGGTACCCCGATCCATATCATCATAAGAGCAAAGGGGGACGATAAATAATGTTCATAGACAATATAAAGATATACGTCAAGGCAGGGGACGGCGGTAACGGCGCTATCTCCTTCAGACGTGAAAAATATGTCGCCAAGGGCGGCCCTGACGGCGGAGACGGCGGACACGGCGGAAATATCGTTTTCCGCGTGGACGAGGGCTCAAATACCCTCCTTGCCTTCCGCTACAAGAGAAAATTCGTCGCAGAAAACGGTGGTAACGGCAAGGGTGCAAAGTTCCACGGTGCTACGGCGGAGGATGTGATAGTTCTCGTTCCTCGCGGCACTCTTATAAAGGACGCCGAGAGCGGAAGGATACTTAAGGATATGTCCGACGGTGAGGATTTTGTCTGCTGTCGCGGCGGCAGAGGCGGCTGGGGAAATAAGCATTTTGCCACCCCTACAAGACAGGTGCCGAATTTCGCAAAGAACGGCACCAAGGGAGAGGAGAGGGAGCTTCTTCTCGAGCTTAAGATGCTCGCAGATGTCGGAATAATCGGATATCCGAGCGTTGGAAAGTCCTCGATCCTTGCCCGTATAAGCTCGGCAAGACCTAAGATCGCGGACTACCATTTCACGACTCTCTCGCCAAACCTCGGTGTCGTCTCAAGCGGCGGTGAGAGCGGATTTGTCGCTGCGGATATTCCCGGACTCATCGAGGGTGCGGCTGACGGAGCAGGTCTCGGACACGCATTCCTGCGCCATATCGACCGCTGCAGACTGCTCTGGCACGTGGTGGATATATCCTGCTTCGAGGGCAGAGATCCCGTGGAGGATATCATTGCGATAGACAGGGAGCTTATGAATTACAGCCCAGAGCTTGCAGAAAGACGTCAGATCGTGGTTGCAAATAAGACCGACGCGCTCGATCCCGATGCAGTTGACGTGGCGGCATTTGAAAAGTTCGTCGCCGAGAGCGGAAGGGAGCTTATATACGTTTCCGCCGCAACGGGCGAGGGACTTGACAGGCTTATTGAGAGAACGGCAGAGGAGCTTCGCACGCTCCCGCCGATGATCGTGTACGAGGCGGAATACGAGCCTGAGGACGCATACGTCGGCGGCTCGAAGGATACCTCCGTCAGACGCGAGGGCGGCGTTTATATCGTCGAGGGAGAATGGCTGTTCAACCTAATGGGGCAGATCAACTTCTCCGATAACGAATCCCTCAACTATTTCCAGAGAATCCTTTACAGAAGCGGCGTTTTCGAGCTTCTTGAGCAGAACGGCTGTAAGGACGGCGACACCGTTTCAATATACGATTTTGAATTTGATTTTATAAAATGATCCGACAGGACAGGAGGCAGTAATATGAATATTTGGCACGATATAGATCCCCGTGAGATCACTCCCGAGGAGTTCACAGCAGTTATCGAGATACCCAAGAATTCCCAATGTAAATACGAGCTCGATAAGAGCACAGGACTCATCAAGCTTGACAGAGTGCTCTATACCTCGACGCACTACCCAGCAAATTACGGATTTATCCCGAGAACGTATTCCGAGGATAAGGATCCGCTCGACGTCCTCGTTCTGTTCTCACCCGAGATAGCACCGCTGACTCTCTGCAAGGTAAGACCTATCGGTGTAGTTCGAATGGTCGACGGCGGCGATATCGACGATAAGATCATCGGCGTGCTTGTCAACGATCCCACCTCCAAGGATTATCATTCCGTAAATGACCTGCCGTCCCATATCTTCGACGAAATAATGCACTTCTTCAAGGTCTATAAGCAGCTCGAGAACAAGAGAACTGCCGTAAAATCCCTCTACGACAGGGATCGCGCAATAGAGATAATTCAGAAGGCTATCGACGATTATAACGAAAAATTCGGAAAATAAGCTAATATTGCCCCCACCGCGTGGCGGTGGGGGTTTTTATACTGCCTTTGGCACTACAAAGCATCAAAAAACGGTGCGGGGCTAAAGCGTGCGACTGCGGGCAAAAAGCCTCACCCTCCGTGCATCATCTTCGAGCGAAGCGAAGGATCTTGCGCGGCGATGGCACAAAATCCGCGCGGTAAAATAAAGGGTAACGAACTTCCACCACCGCACGAAATCGCTATTGTAGCATGCAATTTGATAAGAAAATTCCAAAAAATCGAGTTCTGTTGTATAACCAACAAAACCGCCGATTTTCGGCGGTTTTGTTTTTTGAAAGCTATCAGCTTGCCTCTATATGCTCATACGCAATTCCAAAACTCCGAGCATACCTCTCGGCATACGAGCCAGACTCGCAGTATATAACGAGTGCCCTCGAGCAGGAGTCGAACGCCCCATATCCTATCTCCGAAACACCGCCCGAGATGTAGACGGTGCTCAGGGCATAGCACCCGAGGAATGCGAACCAATCCACCTCCATACATGAGGAGGGAAGCACTACACTGCGCACCGATGTCTCGGCAAAGGCACGCTCGCCAATCTTAAGCACGGGGAGTCCGTCAATCCTCTCAGGTATGACCACGCTCGTGAGCTTGCCCGTATAGCCCGTTACGGTGATGCCGCCGTTTTCCTTTACATACTTGAAGCTCTCCGCAGATGTAGTAGTATTCTTATCCGAGCCTGTGTTAGTGTTGCCCGTAGCTGCTCCGCTCGGCGTGCTGTCCTGCGAGCCTGCCGAAATGTCCGAGCTACCAACCCCCGATGACGCATTTATCATAGAGCTTATAAGCTCTCCCTGCTTGTTGAGCTTTTCCTTTAATACCTCAAGCTCGCTCTCAAGATTGCTCCGCACCGTGTCCTCTATCCTCTGATTTATCTCCCGACCGCCGAGAAATACCGCGATCAGCACCGCACATACGAGCAATAGCACCGAGCTAAGACTGAAATTCCGCATAATATTAGACCTCCGTTTTTTTATAGCTATCAAACTATATGAAAAACGGAGGTCATTTATGCATTTACACTTATTTTATTTCGGACGTGCGCTCCTCTGTGCCAACGTAAGCCTCAAGAGCAGCTGCACCCTCGGGATCGAGCGTTTTGAAATAGAAGCTCTGACCGCTCTGCGCGCGAAGCACCCGTATCTCGTCATTATACTGCGCTCCCCTCAAAAACGAGAGCATCATCTCACGAACTCGCAGATGCTCGGGGCAGGGGAGATAGTCAACGAGCATATTGGGATAGTGGGTGTTGTTCATGTGCCTGTTGTAATCAATGTCGCCGTAAAGAATATGCTTGATCCCGACACAGTCAAGCTCCGCATCCGCAGGATATGCCACTCTGTGGGGCATTTTTATATCTATCGACTCCTCGTCGACAAAATTACACTTGAATGCCTTGACGGGAAGGAGCCTGTGCGTCTGCGTATCAAGAAGTGCCCAGTATGTCAGGGCGTCGGCTATTATTTCATCACCGCGCCACACCCTGAAGCTGCGCCAGAAGGTGAACGCGCGGGATTCTATACCCGTCCACGTTTCCACCTTGAGCGAGTCATACGCATACGCAGGCTTGTAGAACCTCATATACAGCTTTGACAGAATGAACGCCTGATGGAGCTCATCGCGAACATATTCTATGTCGGGATAATAGGTCTGTATATGTTTATTGGTCGTCTCCTGCATAAGAGTGAGGAGTGCAGAGGGCGTGATCTCTCTGTTTGCATTTGTATCATGCCACCTTACGGTGTATTCACAGCTGAATTTCATATCTTCCTCCGAGGGGTATTGTCTTATCCTTCATATTCTACATCATTTTCGCAAAAAATTCAAGTCAATAATCGTTAACTTTTCAGCCCTGCGTATTGGGAGATGCAAGGCCGAAGCTCACGGCGATGGCGGAATTGACCTCGCTCATCACCACGTCGTCAAGATGCCCCATTTTTTCCTTGAGGCGCTGCTTGTCGATGGTCCTTATCTGCTCAAGAAGGATCACCGAATCCCTCGCAAGCCCCACCTCCTGTGCGTGTATGCTGATATGCGTCGGCAGAGCAGTCTTTCCCATTTTCGAGGTTATGGCGGCGGCGATCACCGTCGGACTGTATCTGTTTCCGACATCGTTCTGCACGATCAGAACGGGACGAAGTCCACCCTGCTCAGAGCCGACCACGGGGCTAAGATCAGCATAAAAAATATCTCCTCTTTTTACACTCATATCAAAATACCTCCATCGCAGATCAGCGTGCGCCGTCTGCCTTACAGGTATATTTTTTCCATATTCCATCGCACTTTAATCATCAAAGTGAAAAAACGGAAAAGAAAATTATTATACCGATAGGTTCACCTGCTAACAGTATATTTTGTGAGGTAATTTGTGTTAAAAGGAGGAGATATGTAATTAAAAGTCGAATACGACCTTTCCGTCCGCTATTTTCAGATATGCGTCGAATTTTTTGCCGTTTTTCGAGGTAAAACCCTGTATTTTTGAGGTCCTGCCCGTTTCAAGAAGCAGCTTGATATTGGATTTTGAGATCGAACGCCCGAGAATGTATGCACCCACGCTGAATTTGCAGTCCTTTTCCTTGTAATTTGAGCATCCGTAACCAAATTTCGTCCGTCTGACCGTGCCTCCGCAGAGAGGGCAGACGCCGACGGAATCGCCGACAAATCCGTTGTCCGTGTCAAGCTCTATCGGGGCGTCGCGCAGGGCAAATATCTCCGTCAGCTCATCACGTGTCAGAGCGACCGCATCTCCCACGGCGATCTCACCGCGGTAGACCTTTTTCAGAGCCTGACCGAGCTGGCTCGTCTTGTACTTGTCCATATTTATGTTCATTTTGATAAGGGATTCTATCATAAAGATCCCCCCCGGCAATATCGTATAGACATCCTTGTTAAGGGCGATATATCCGCTGTTTCTCGCATTGTCTATGATGCCCGTGCGTGTAGCCTCCGTGCCGAGCTCAAGTCCTTCGAATATAGCCCTGTAATCCTCGGAGTCGTCTGCGCTCTCGCTCTCATCGCGAGCTGCCTTCTCGTCCTTGAAGGGATTTTTCAGGTAATTGTTCAGCGTTTCTATCGTGTAGTGCCTCGGCGGAGCAGTCTCCTTCTCGACGGGCTTGAAATCTATCACCACGCGGTCTCCCTTTGAGAGTTTGGGCAATATCTTGTCCTTCTGCGTGTAGTCGTCGTATTTCGTCCAGCCTCGCTGGAGTATGACCGTACCCTTGATGGTGAAATCCTCATAGTCGCCGACTCTTATCGTGATCTCACTTTTCTCAACAAGACATTCCTCCGAGCAGAACACCGCCACGAAGCGTCTGAAAACGGTTGAATACACCTTCATCTCGTCTGCGGAGAGCTTGGATGCGTCGGGTATCTTGTAGGTAGGAGTGAGAGCCGAGTGCGATTCTATCTTCGAGTCGTCGAATATGCGCTTTGAAAACTTGAATTCCACGGGATATCCGAGCTTTTTGCACGCCTCGAGTATCGTCTTGACCTTTCCTTGCTCGCTCGTCGCAAGATACTCTGAGTTCGTTCTCGGATAGGTCAGATAACCGTTCTCATATAGCCTCTGTATAATGTCAAGGCTCTGCTTCATCGACATTTTGTATTTTTTACCGAGGACGTTCTGAAGCTTGGAAAGGGAATAGAGCTTTCCCGGCAGTAATGTATCCTTCTTGCGCTTGACCGAGGTAACTATCGCCTCTGAGGCATTGTATTTTCCACACAGCTCCTCGGCACGGTTCAGCATATCGGCGGAGAATTTCTCCTTGCCGTTAAGCTCCACCATCTCGCCGTTCGTCTGCTCCTTGCTCGCAATGATGTAATATTTTTCGGGTACGAAACTCTGTATCGCCATATCCCTGTCGTATATTGCCTTGACGATGGGAACGATAACACGCCCCACACGGAGCAGAGAGCCTGTTTTCAGCGTTGCATAGCGAGTGAGATTTACGCCGTAGAGCCAATCTATATACGTTCTCGCAAAGCCCTCGTCGGCGAGCCTGTCGTAATCGGAATCGGGCTTCAGATCGGCAAGAGCCGCCGCCACGGTCTGCGGAGTCTGGTCGGGAAGCCAGAGCCTGCGTATATCCTTCCTTGCTGTGAGGGCGTTCTGTATGCAGAGGCGAACGATTATCTCACCCTCGCGGTCGGCATCTCCTGCATTTACAATGATATCCACATCCTCGCGGTTGCACAGATGCTTTATCACGGCAAACTGACGCTCGATCCCGGGATCTATCTGCTTTTTCGCATCGCGCCTGAGTTCGAAATCAAATCTTTCGGGGAAGCAGGGAAGATTTTGCATAGTCCAGCGTCCGCTTCCGTCGGGCGAGGGATTGTAGTGCTCCACATCGGCAAGGGAAAACAAATGCCCGAACGCCCACGTGATAAGATAGCCGTTGCCCTCAAGATATCCGTTTCTGTTCGACATTTTTCCGATGCCCGCACCGATATTCCGCGCAAGGCTCGGCTTCTCAGCGATTATCAGTATCATACTCTGCTCCTTTCCGTAAAGTAATGCTAACCCTATAATTATAACCTAATTCCGCCAACCTGTCAAGGAGAAAAAAATCTTTTCGCCACTTTTATAAATTTCTTGACTTTTTTCGCCGTGTATAGTATAATTATAAATTGAAATATTATGTATTATGGAGTATTGTAGTTTTGAGCACAAATATACTATCACCCGATATCATTGAAAAACAGCTTGAATATATGCAAAGGGTCAGGTCTGTAAACGATCGCATCGCCTCGGAGTGCGGTGAGCGTCGCGGCGCATACATTGAGACCTTCGGCTGTCAGCAGAACGAGGCGGACAGCGAGAGGATCGCAGGAATGGCACAGTCGATGGGCTATGAGCTCCTCAGCTCTCCCGAAAATGCATATCTGATCGTGGTAAACACCTGCGCGATACGTGAGCACGCCGAGAAGAAGGCACTCTCAGTCATCGGTCAGTTCAAGCATATAAAGGCAAGAAATCCCGACCTCATCATCGCCGTCTGCGGATGCATGGTAACGCAGGAGCACAGAGTAAACGATATAAAATTCAGATATCCTTATGTGGATATAGTGTTCTCGACCGCCTCTGTGCATAAGCTCCCCGAGCTCATCGTAAAAAAGCTTGAGGCAGGCAGGAGACTCTACTGCACGGACGACGAATATTCCGTGGCTGAGGGACTTCCGATACACAGAGAGAGCACCTACCGCGCGTGGGTGTCGATAATGTACGGCTGTAATAATTTCTGCACCTATTGCATCGTGCCATACGTCAGAGGACGTGAGCGCAGCAGACGCAGGGAGGATATAATAAGCGAGGTCAGAGATCTTGTCGCACGCGGATACAAGGATATCACGCTGCTCGGTCAGAACGTCAATTCCTACGGCAAGGATCTCGGCGCGGATTACGATTTTGCGGATCTTCTTCGCGATCTTGCAAGCATAGAGGGGGATTTTCTGCTCCACTTTATGACGAGCCATCCGAAGGATGCAACGAGAAAGCTCGTTGACGTTATCGCAAGCAATGACAGGATCGCAAAGCAGTTCCACCTTCCCCTGCAGTCGGGAAGTGATAAGATACTTAAGGCAATGAACCGCCACTACGACCTCGACAGCTATCTCGATATGATAGATTATATGAGGGAGAGGATACCCGATATCGTCATTACCACGGATATCATCGTTGGCTTCCCAGGCGAGAGCGATGAGGATTTTGAGGCAACGCTCGAGGCGATGAGACGCGTAAGATACGATATGATATTCTCATTCATCTACTCACCGAGAAAGGGAACGCCTGCATCCGAAATGGACGGGCAAATTTCGCCCGCCACGCAGTCAGCGAGGTTTTCGCGCCTGCTCGCACTCCAAAATGAGATAGCATACGAAATAAATCAGAAGCATCTGGGGCAAACTATGCGTGTGCTCTGCGATGGAGCGAGCAAGAACGATCCCGACACCCTCTGCGGACGCACTGAGGGCAATAAGATAGTGCTTTTTAAGGGCGATATCTCCAACACGGGCAAATATCTGAATATAAAAATAACAAAATGCGACACCTTCGCTCTCACAGGCGAGATAGAATAGTACGGTCGCAAGTAAGGAGAAAATAATGGAGATCTTTGAAATAGCAAAGCAGCTTGGTGAGGCGATCGCCAAGGACACAAGACTTATTGAGTTCAACGAGGCAAAGGTAGCATACGAGAACGACACGGAGCTTCAGTCCGCACTTCAGGAGTACGAGGTGCAGCAGCAGGCACTCCAGTCCGAGATGGTCAAGGACGAGCGCGACACCTACACCGTCGACGCCATAAACGACCGCATAGATCAGCTCTATCAGACGATAGTGGCAAATCCCTCATTCGTAAGGCTCAATCAGCTTCAGGTAGAGGTCAATGAGCTTATGAGCGAGGTGAATAATACCATCACCTGTGCAATAACGGGCGAGGATCCCTCGACCTCATGCACGCATAACTGCTCGACCTGCCACTCACAATGCCACTGATCTTAATTCAGAGATAAGGAGATACGATCATGACTCCGATGATGGAGCAATACTTCGAGGTAAAAAATAAATATAAGGATTATCTGCTGTTCTACCGTCTCGGCGACTTTTACGAGATGTTCTTTGACGATGCGATCATTGCCTCGCGCGAGCTTGAGCTTACGCTTACGGGCAGGGACTGCGGCGAGGAGGAGCGTGCGCCGATGTGCGGCGTTCCGTATCACAGCTCCGAGAGCTATATCGGACGCCTCATCGAGAAGGGGTATAAGGTCGCAATATGCGAGCAGCTTGAGGATCCCGCGCTTGCCAAGGGACTTGTCAAGAGGGATGTTATAAGAGTTATCACCCCGGGAACGCTGATCGAGAGCGATCTGCTCAAGGAAACGCAAAACAACTATCTCTGTGCCGTGTACTACGATGCGGAGGAATCGGGAGTTTGCTTTGCAGACGTTTCAACGGGGCAGGCGTTTGCGACCTCGTTTTCCGGCAAGGAGATGTATCCTCGCCTCATTACCGAGCTATCGACATACAGACCGAGCGAGCTTGTGATAAATGTCCCCCTCGACTCAACCCCCGACAAGGGCGAGGTGATAAGGGATAGGCTTCGCACGTCCGTCAGCGAGGCGCAGTCGATGAGATTTGACTACAATTCCGCCTTCGATTGCCTGCGTGAGAGCTTCGACTCCGAGAGGAGCGCGTGGGAGGGAAGAAAGGCTGTGATCTGCGCTATCGGCGCACTTCTCAACTACCTCTCCGAGATGCAAAAGACCGACAATGCAAATATCAAGGATCTCAAGATATATACCACGGGGCAGTTTATGGAGATAGATGTCAGCTCCCGACGCAATCTTGAGCTTTGCGAAACAATGAGAACAAAGGAAAAGCGCGGCTCTCTGCTTTGGGTGCTCGATAAGACCAAGACTGCCCCCGGTGCACGCCTTCTGCGTCAATGGGTTGAGCATCCCCTGCTCAAATCCTCGCTTATAATAAAAAGGCAAAGTGCCGTTGAGGAGCTTTACGGAAGCTATATAAAGAGGCACGAGCTTGAAAATCTGCTCTCGGGCGTTCTCGATCTTGAGAGACTTCTCACCAAGGTCATCTACGGCACGGCAAACGGCAAGGATCTCCGTGCCATCTGCTCGACCGTCGCAGTCTTTCCCGAGATAAAGGCACTCGTCGCCGACTGCGAGAGTGAGGAGCTGAGAAGGATATACAGCGATTTCGACACGCTCTCCGATATACATAGCCTGATAGAAGCGTCGATCAAGGAGGACACCCCGTTCTCCATACGCGACGGAGGAATTATAAACGACGGCTATAATGCCGAGATAGACAAGCTCCGCACCGTAATGACGAACGGACACTCGTGGATCGACGATATTACACGCAAGGAGCGTGAGGAAACGGGAATAAAGACGCTGAAGATCAATTACAACAAGGTCTTCGGCTACTATATCGAGGTTACCAAATCCCTGATAGATCAAGTCCCCGACAGATATATAAGAAAGCAAACGCTCACAAACTGTGAGAGATATATCACGCAGGAGCTAAAGGACGTTGAGGCTACCATTCTCGGTGCGGCGGACAGAGTTTGCGCACTCGAATATAACCTTTTTGGCGAGATACGTCAGTCCATTGCCGCACAGGCGGACAGGATAAGAAGGACAGCAGCCGTCGTTGCCACGCTCGATGTCTATAACGCCCTTGCCACCGTAGCAGCAAAGAATAATTATGTAAAGCCCGAGGTGGACGACAGCAGTGTGATAGATATCAAGGACGGCAGACATCCCGTGGTCGAGCAGTTCGTCAAGGACACGTATTTCGTTCCCAATGACGCCTACCTCGATACCGCCGCCAATAGGCTAATGCTCATCACAGGTCCCAATATGGCAGGTAAATCCACATATATGCGTCAGGTCGCCCTCATCGTCGTGATGGCACAGATAGGCTCATACGTTCCTGCAAGTGACGCACGCATCGGCATCGTGGATAAGCTTTTTACGCGTGTTGGAGCATCGGACGACCTTGCGAGCGGTCAGTCAACGTTCATGCTTGAGATGACCGAGGTCGCATACATACTCAGAAACGCCACGCAAAAGAGCCTCATAATCTACGACGAGGTCGGACGCGGAACGTCGACCTTTGACGGAATGAGCATAGCACGTGCTATAATCGAGTACACGAACGGCAAGAAGATAGGCGCAAAGACGCTCTTTGCAACCCACTACCACGAGCTCACCTCAATGGAGGAGGAATTCTCGGGTATCGTGAATTATAATATCGCCGCCAAGAAGCGTGGAGACAGTATTCTGTTCCTGCGCAAAATAATACGCGGCTCGACCGACGACAGCTACGGCATCGAGGTCGCAAAGCTCGCAGGACTGCCCTCCGAGGTAATTAAGAGGGCTAAGGAGATACTTGCGACGGTCGAAAGGACCTCGCGCACTCTCACCACGTCCGACTCCTCCGCACACGAGGAGGCAGAGCAGCTCATTACAGTTGAGGAAATAACGGAAAAATCAGTTATAGACGATATAAAGAAATTAGATATCAACAGTATGACGCCCGTTGAGGCGATGAACCTCTTGTTTGAGCTTAATAACCGACTCAAGTAAGGGAAGGAGGATATGAGGATATATGGGAAGGATCAATGTTCTGTCATTTGCAGTTGCAAATCTGATAGCCGCAGGAGAGGTCGTGGACAGACCGTCCTCGGTCATCAAGGAGCTCCTTGAAAATTCAATAGATGCTGGAGCAAGTCAGATAACAGTAGAGATAAAGAACGGCGGCGTTACATATATGCGCGTATCCGATAACGGTAGCGGAATCGAGGCGGATGACCTTCCGATAGCGATCAAAAGGCACGCAACGAGCAAGATCAAGACCTCCGACGATCTTATGCGCATACTCACCCTCGGATTTAGAGGTGAGGCACTTGCGGCAATAGCGTCGGTGTCGGATCTCCGCATAATCTCAAAGCCTAAGTCCGCAAGCTACGGTGCTATGATCGAGGCGCACGGCGGAGAGATAGTCGAATACTCCGAGCAGGCAGCAAGGGACGGAACAACGGTCATCGTCGAGAACCTCTTTGCCAATATTCCCGCAAGAAGAAAATTTCTGAAGCGTGACGCCACGGAGGGAAGCGCGATATCGACCGTGGTGGAGAAGATCGCACTCTCACATCCCGAGATAGCGATCTCTCTCATCTCCGACGGCTCCGTCAGATTTGATACGCCCGGGGATGGCAAGCTTGAGAGTGTCATCTACGTCGTCATGGGCAAGCAGATGCAGAACGCCATGATCCCCGTGGATTCAAAAATAAACGATATCGGCGTTGAGGGCTTCATAGGTCGCTCCGATGCCGTGCGCTCGAACAGAAATTATATGAATTTCTTTATCAACGGTCGCTTCGTAAAGAGCAAGCTCGCAGTAGCGGCGGTGGAGCAGGCGTATACCTCATACCTTCCGCCCGAGAAATTTCCCTGCTGCGTGCTTAATCTCAAGATAGATCCCTCGTCCGTTGATATAAACGTTCACCCTACCAAGCTTGAGGTCAAGTTCACTAACGAAAAGCCCGTTTTTGAGGCGATCTACCATTCGGTAAGAACGGCGCTTGAGGAAAACACCACAAGGCCCGAGCTGCGTCTCGGCGGAGGTGCGGATATCGCCAACCTGCCGCAGAGAATAAGCTCCGAGCACTTCCGCACCATCGCACAGGCAAGACCTGTCTCGGAGGCGTTCGTGCCGATAGTGAACTCCAGAGCCGAGGAGAGGGAGGAGCAGTTAAAATATACCGATCTCTCTCAATCCACAGGCAAGGCGCAAGCCCCCACCGCTGAGCAAGCTGAAGTGGGGAATACAACACCCACACCCAAGACAGATCTTAATGAATTATCCCCATCCGAGGTGCTCGCAATATACTTAGATCAGAAAAAGCCCCTATCGGATGAGAACGTACCCACACTAACGAAATCTGTGGAGGTGCCGAGGAGCGAGCCTGCCGAGCAGAGCACCGTCCTCCCCGAAGTGCACGAGCCTAAGCCCCAGCCTTCACCGATACCGCAGTACCGCATCGTCGGTGAGCTTTTCAACTCGTACCTCATAGTGGAGCGCGAGGACAAGATGCTCATAATTGATAAGCACGCCGCCCACGAGAGGATAATATTTGAGAAGAACAAAGAAATGATGAGAGCCAAGGAGCCATCGTCGCAGATGCTCATAACGCCGATAGAGATAATGCTCACCTCAAGCGAGCTTTCTGTTGTGATGGACTATCTTGCGGAGCTCGAAAGGCTCGGATTTAAGATAAGTGTAAAGAAATACAGCATACTCGTAAGCTCGATACCCACGGAGCTTGCGTCCTGCGACGTTCAGGACACCATATCCACAATGATAGGCAGAATAAAGGACGGGCAGGGCGATGCCAAGCTGACACGTGATATCCTCTTTGAGAAGGCTCTCTATCAGGCGTCGTGCAAGGCGGCGATAAAGGCAGGACGAGAATATGTTGAGGCACATACGGAATGGATCGTCGAGCAGCTCATGCGCATACCCGACATCACCTTCTGCCCCCACGGCAGACCCGTTGCTATGGAGCTTTCAAAGGCAAGGCTCGACAGGCAGTTCGAGCGCACGTAAGTACATATAGATAGATTGGAAGGAAAACTAATGAGTAAGAATTTTGAATTGATAAAAACGGAGGGCAAGGCAAGACGCGGAGTCATGCATACCGTTCACGGTGATATACAGACGCCCGTATTTATGAACGTCGGCACGTGTGCTGCAATAAAGGGCGGCGTATCCACCGCGGACTTGAAGGAGTTGAAATGTCAGGTCGAGCTTTCAAATACATACCACCTCCACGTAAGACCCGGCGATACGCTCATACGTGATATGGGCGGAATACACAAGTTCTTCAACTGGGATAAGCCCGTCCTGACCGACAGCGGCGGATTTCAGGTCTTCTCACTCGCACCCCTGCGCAAGATAACGGAGGAGGGCGTCCACTTCGCTTCACATATAGACGGCAAGAGGATATTTATGGGCCCTGAGCAGAGCATGCAGATACAGTCCAACCTCGCCTCAACGATAGCAATGGCGTTCGACGAATGTATCGAGAACCCTGCCGAATATAAATACGTTCAGCAGTCCTGCGACCGCACGACACGCTGGCTCGCAAGATGCAAGGCGGAGATGCAGAGGCTCAATTCCTTGCCCGAGACGATAAATAAGAACCAGCTCCTCTTTGGCATAAATCAGGGAAGCACCTACGATGACCTGCGCATAAAGCACATGCAGGAGATCGCAGAGCTTGATCTTGACGGCTATGCGATAGGAGGACTTGCCGTCGGCGAGCCCACCGAGGAGATGTATAGGATAATCGAGGTCGTCGAGCCATATATGCCGAAGGATAAGCCGCGCTACCTCATGGGCGTCGGTACTCCGTGCAATATACTTGAGGGAGTGCACCGCGGAGTTGATTTCTTTGACTGCGTAATGCCCTCGAGGAACGCAAGGCACGGCAATCTCTTTACATGGCACGGAAGAATGAACGTTATGAATGAGCAATATGCCAAGGATCCTCGTCCCTTCGACAGCGGCTGCGGCTGTCCCGCGTGCAGATGCTACAGCAGAGCCTATATAAGACACCTTATAAAGGCAAAGGAGGCTCTCGGAATGCGCCTTGCCGTGATCCATAACCTCTATTTTTACAATGAACTGACCGAAAAGATAAGGGAAGCCCTTGACGGCGGATATTTTGAAGAATTTTATCAGAAATATCGCAATATCCTCGGTGAAAGGCTCCATGATTAACAATTGTTGACATTCCTTTTTTCGGCATTTCTATTGAAATTTTGCAAATTTTCGTATATAATATACCATTGGGAGGAAAACAGTGAAGATCGGATCAAAATTATTTTTAAAATCGTTTCTTCTCTCACTCGTGATATTCGTCCTGCTTGCAGGCATCATAATCACGAGCCTGTATATAGATAAAACCGCTCTCGTGCCAACGGAGAGGGAGAGCACGCTCCTGCTCGGCTTGATCGATGGCGACAGTGTCGTGTCTCTTATGCTGATCTGCGCAAAGCCGCAGAGCTCGACTCTCACAGTCCTGCCCATCCCCGATTATACGCTCGTAAACGGCAAGATCCTTCAGGAGCAGTACACAAGGGGTAATGCGGAGGCGATCCTCGATAACCTTTCGGGTATCGTGGGCAGAAATATTGACAGGTATATGCTCATCTCCGCCGACGCACTCGAGGCATCGGTCAATACCGTGGGAACATTCACGCATTTCATACTGTATCAGTTCGTCCATTCGGGCAAGACCTACGGCGGCGCGTATACGCAGATGAACGGGGAACTCGTAAGGTCGATGCTCACCTACGACGGGTACGATAAAAAGACCGTCTCCGTCTCCGAGCTCTGTGCAGGCTTTTTCGAGACCTTTATGACAAAGCACATAAGTGAGTCAAGGCTCGCAAGGATACAAACGATACTTACAGACAGCATCGCGAGTGGTTCAACTGATACGGATCTTACGGAGAGCGAGCTTGCACAGTACTGTGAGCTCTTCTCGAAATATCAAACGCTCACACACACAAGACTTGCACTTTCAGGCAAGATAGACGGCGTATCAGCCGAGAGAAATTATTTCATCCCCGACACCCTCAGCTCGGAGCATGATATATTTGAATAAAGTCAAGCATTAAAATTTTTATATCTTTTATGGCAAGCCAGCCATAAGGAGGAAAGGTAAACAAATGAATAACACAGAAAAAACAATGGACAAGATCGTTGCTTTATGCAAAAACCGCGGATTCATCTTCCCGGGCTCCGAGATCTACGGCGGACTCGCAAATACGTGGGATTACGGTCCCCTCGGCGTCGAGCTCAAGAACAATATCAAGAGAGCTTGGTGGAAGAGATTCGTTCAGGAGAACAAGTATAACGTAGGACTTGATTCCGCTATCCTTATGAACCCCCAGACATGGGTAGCATCGGGACATCTTGCCGGCTTCTCCGATCCTATGATGGACTGCCGCGAGTGCCACGAGAGATTCAGAGCGGATAAGCTCATTGAGGACTGGTGCGGCGAGACGGGATATGAGCTTCCCAAGCCCATAGACGCATTCTCACAGACAGAGCTCAAGGCGTTCGTAGACGAGCATAATATTCCTTGCCCGACCTGCAAAAAGCACAATTTCACCGATATACGTCAGTTCAATCTCATGTTCAAGACCTTTCAGGGCGTTACCGAGGACTCTAAGAATACAGTCTACCTCCGCCCCGAGACCGCACAGGGAATATTCACGAATTTCGTGAACGTTCAGAGAACGACACGCAAAAAGCTCCCCTTCGGTATAGGTCAGGTAGGTAAATCCTTCAGAAACGAGATAACCCCCGGTAACTTCATCTTCCGTGTCCGCGAGTTCGAGCAGATGGAGCTTGAGTTCTTCTGCAAGCCCGGTACGGACCTTGAATGGTTCGCATATTGGAGAGAGTTCTGCCATAATTGGCTTCTTGATATAGGCCTTAAGGACGAGAATCTTCGCCTCCGCGATCACGATCCCGAGGAGCTCTGCTTCTACTCCAAGGCAACCACCGACTTCGAGTTCCTTTTCCCGTTTGGTTGGGGCGAGCTCTGGGGCGTAGCCGACAGAACGGATTACGACCTCACTCAGCATCAGAATGAGTCGGGTAAGGATCTCACATATTTCGATCCCGAAACTAACGAGAGATATATTCCATACGTCATCGAGCCGTCGCTCGGCGTTGAGAGAAGCGTTCTCGCAGTCCTCTGCGACGCATACGATGAGGAGGTCATCGACGAGGCAAAGAACGACGTCAGAACAGTCCTTCGCATCCATCCCGCGCTTGCACCCGTAAAGGCGGCAGTGCTTCCGCTCTCGAAAAAGCTCTCCGACAAGGCAGATGAGGTCTATACAGAGCTTTCAAAGCACTTCAGCGTTGACTTTGACGAGGCAGGATCTATCGGAAAGAGATACAGACGTCAGGACGAGATAGGCACACCGCTCTGCATAACCTACGATTTCGACTCCGAGACCGACGGCTGCGTTACCGTCCGCGACAGAGATACGATGGAGCAGATCAGAATACCGATCTCCGAGCTCAAGAATTACATTGAAGAAAAAATTAAATTCTGATTGAGGAAAAATATATGAAAAACAGAAATAAGAATTATCCCCTTTATGAGACAACAGTCTTTGAGGACTTCAGAATAATGACTGAAAATGTCGCTAAAAAATACCCCGATAGGATCGCGTACTCCTACAAGGAGAACCCCCGTAGCAGCGAGGTAACGAGAAAGACCTTCGCTCAGACACGTGAATGTATCGTTGCAATGGGCACGGGCTTTGTCAGCGAGGGACTCAGAGAAAAGCACGTCGCCATTATCGGTGAGGCGTCCTATAATTGGATAACCTCTTATTATGCCACAATGTCGATAGGCTCTGTAACAGTACCGATAGATAAGGATCTCCCCATAGATGATATCGTAAGCATCCTCGAGACCGCAGAGTGTGAATTTGTCATTTACAGCACGTCCATAGATCTCAAGATGCAGGAGGTGCAGCACGCACTTTCAATAAGCCCCAAATTCATCTGCATGGGTAACGAGACCGTCGTTGAGGACGCGCTCATACTCGAGGATATCGTACATGAGGGGCAGAGACTCGTGGACGGCGGAGATACCACGTACTTCGACTACGACCTCGATCCCGATAAGCTCGCGAGCATCGTGTTCACCTCGGGAACGACAGGCAAGGGAAAGGGCGTTATGCTCTCCCAGACTAATATCGTCTCCGATATGACGCAGGGAATGTATAATTTCCAGATAACACCTAAGACGATGTGCTTCCTTCCGCCCCACCATACCTTCGGCTCGACCGTCAACTTCGTCGGACACTATGCACAGGGCGCAGAGGTGTATATTTCAAACGGTCTTAAGTACATACTCAATGAGCTCAAGGATGAACAGCCCACCCACCTTGTTCTCGTACCCCTCTTTGTCGAGACCTTCTATAAGAGAATCTGGTCGACAGCGGAGAAGCAGGGAAAGGATAAGCTCCTTCGCGCAATGATAAAGGCGAGCAACGGCATGAGACATATCGGTATAGACGCACGTAAAAAGCTCTTTGCGAGCGTTACGAGTGCCTTCGGCGGCAAGCTCGAGATGATCATCTGCGGAGGCGCGGCTCTCAATCAGGATATAATTGATACCTTTGAGGGAATCGGCATCACCATTCTCAACGGCTACGGTATAACCGAGTGCGCACCCCTCATCTCCTGTAACAGAAATGAGTACAGAAAATCGGGAAGCGTCGGAACTCCCATAATCGGTGAAAAGGTCAAGATCCTCGATCCCGACGAGAACGGCGAGGGCGAGATCTGCGCTAAGGGACCGAACGTAATGCTCGGCTACTATAAGAATCCCGAGGCTACCGCTGCCGCATTTGACGAGGAAGGCTACTTCAAGACGGGCGACTACGGCAGACTCGACGATGAGGGCTGGATCTATATCACGGGCAGACTCAAGAACCTTATAATCCTCTCGAACGGTAAGAACGTTTACCCCGAGGAGATCGAAACCGAAATATCCCGTATATACGGCATAAATGAGGTCGTAGTTTACGAGGGACTTAACCCAGACGGATCGAGCAAGGACTGCATCGTTGCTGAGATATACCCCGACTTTGACGCACTTAAGAACCACGGGATCACGGATGCTCAGACCTATTTCAAGGAGAACGTTCAGAAGATCAATCAGCGCTCCGCCCCCTATAAAAAGGTGCAGATCGTCAAGATCAGGAATACCGAGTTTGAAAAGAACACCTCAAAGAAGATAGTACGCTTCAAGATTGATAGGACTATCCAATAAAATAAACAAAAAAGAGGCTTTTGCCTCTTTTTTTGTTTTAGTTAGAATAAATAAAACGCTATCCCTTGGGGAAGGGATAGCAAAAATATTCAATCTGTCGAAAACGAATCTGCAAAATCGGTCGCGAGCTTATCACAGCGCTCGTTATATTTGTGTCCTGCGTGTCCCTTTACCCAGACGAGCGTAACATCGTGCTTGTCGAGCAGGGTGAGCAGAGTCTCCCAGAGATCGGGATTGAGTGCGGGGGATTTGTCCGCCTTTTTCCACCCCTTAGCACGCCACGAGCGCGCCCAGCCCTTCTGTATGGCGTCCACAAGATACTTTGAATCGGAATACAGCGTTACCTCGCAACGCTCCCTCAGAGCGGAAAGGGCGCTTATCGCCGCCATCAGCTCCATTCTGTTGTTAGTGGTCGAACGCTCGCCGCCCGAAAGCTCCTTTTCAACGCCCCCGTAGACGAGCACCGCACCCCAGCCGCCACGCCCCGGATTTCCACGGCACGCGCCGTCCGTATATATGTCAACGTGCTTCATATTTCCTCCATAACCGTTTTTTATATTTTAACATAGATAAAAAATAAAGTCAATATTTTTTCTTCATTATTGTTGACATTAATAAATCTTTGAGGTAAAATATAGGGTAAGGATCTTTTAGGAAAAGGAGATAGAAAAATGAAGATTGACATATATTCAGGATTTTTGGGAGCAGGAAAGACCACGCTCATCAAAAAAATGATCTCGGAGGGCTATGTCGGCGAAAAGCTCATGCTCATCGAGAATGAATTCGGTCAGATAGGCATTGACGGAGGCTTCCTCAAGGACTCGGGCATCAACATCACCGAGATGAACTCGGGCTGCATCTGCTGTAGCCTTGTCGGCGACTTCTCCAAGGCGTTGGCTGAAGCGATAGAGACCTACCATCCCGATAGGATCATCATCGAGCCGTCGGGCGTTGGCAAGCTCTCCGACGTGGTTCGTGCTACTGAGAGCGTCCTGACCGACGAAGTGGAGCTCGGTGCGCTCACGACCGTTGCAGATGTCAACAAATGCAAGATGTATATGAAGAATTTCGGCGAATTTTTTAACGATCAGATCGCCGAGGCACGTTGCATCATCCTCAGCCATACGGGCAATGCAAGCGAGCACAGGATCGCGGAGTGTGTCGAGCTTTTGCGCACGGTAAACCCGACCGCCACGATCGTTACAACCGATTGGGACAGGCTCTCGGGCGAGCAGCTCCTCACCGCGATGAATGAGGGCTCGACAGCAAAGCATGAGCTTGAGGAGATGGAGCATGAGCATCATCACCACCATCACCATGATGATGACGACTGCGACTGCGATTGCCACGATCACGAGCATCACCATCACCACGATCACGACGATGACGACGACTGCGACTGCCACGATCACGAGCATCACCATCACCACGATCACGACGATGACGACGACTGCGA
>CAYPRM010000012.1:23457-37905 GCA_964413365.1 uncultured Lachnospiraceae bacterium
ACGATCACGACGATGACGACGACTGCGACTGCCACGATCACGAGCATCACCATCATCACCATCACCATCACGCCGACGAGATATTCGGCTCATGGGGCATCGAGACCGCACGCAAATACAGTGTTAGCGACCTGCGCGCTATGCTTTCCGAGCTTGAAAGCGAGGAAAAATACGGCGTGATCCTCAGAGCAAAGGGAATCGTCGACTCCGAGGACGGAGAATGGATCTATTTTGACTACATTCCAGGCGTTGTGGATATTCGTCGCGGCACGCCCGATATCTGCGGCAAGCTCTGCGTTATCGGATCGCACATAAACGAAGAAAATATAAAGGAACTCTTTAAGGTATAATTATGAAAGACAGGATCAGAAAGCAAGTACCCGTATATCTGTTCGTTGGATTTTTAGAGGGCGGAAAAACGCACATGATACAGGAATCCATGGAGGATCAGCGCTTCAATTCGGGAGAAAAAACGATGATAATCTCCTGCGAGGAGGGTATCGAGGAATATGATATCTCTCGCTTTTGGGGCAAGAACGTCTACGTTGAGAGCATAGAGGAGGAATCCGATCTGACGCCCGAGCGTCTTGAGGAGATAACCAATATGCACAAGATCGACCGCATCATCGTTGAATATAACGGAATGTGGATGCTGCAATCCCTCTTTAATGCCATGCCCGAGAGCTGGGATGTCTACCAGTGCGTCATGTCGGCAGACAGCTCGACCTTCGAGATATACAATTCAAATATGCGCTCCCTCATGTTCGACAAGCTCTCCGTCTGTGAAATGCTGGTGCTCAACCGCGCGAGCGACAGCATCAACAGGGAGGAGGTACATAAAATAGTACGCGGAGTAAACCCCCGCGCCGAAATAGTCTACGATTTCCCCGACGGAAGGATAGAATACGACGATATCGAGGACGAGCTGCCATTTGACGTGGACGCGCCCGTGATCAATATTGAGGATCGCGATTTTGCCGTCTGGTACAGGGATCTTGTCGACGATATGCAGAAATATAACGGCAAAACAGTCAAGTTCAAGGGGCTCGTGGCTGTAAATCCCGATATGGATGCAAACACCGTGATCATCGGTCGCCATGTTATGGCGTGCTGTGCCGAGGACATAACCTTTGCAGGGCTCGCATGCCGATTTGATAAGGCGATCTCGCTAAAAACGGGGGATTGGATACTGCTCACCGCAAAGATAAGGATCGAGGCAAACAAGCTCTATGCCATGCCGGGTCCCGTCCTTTACGCGCAGTCGACAGCCTTCGCAGTGAAGCCCGAGCCTGAGCTTGCGACGTTTTATTAATTTTCCGCTTTTGGCAATTTTGCCTTGACAAAACGCCATATATATGCTATAATAACGTAAGATAATTACCATTTAAGGAACTGTTTATTATATGCACAAGATACACGAGATATTTTTAAAAATAAAATCCTATATTTCAAGTAAAGCAAAGCCAATAAGAGACATCGCTATTTTTATTGGCTTTGCTTTTGCGCTTATTTTGATCTTTACCCTGATCATAAACGCAAGCATCATATCCACCACGCAGGATAGGATATATTCCGCTGACGAGATCAAATCGCTCACAGGGGAGTACGACTGCGTTCTCGTCCTCGGTGCAGGCGTCCGTGCAAACGGCACACCCACACCCATGCTCGCAGACCGTCTTAGCGTCGGATGCTCTACATTCTCCGAGTGCGGAGCGAGCGTTCTTCTCCTCAGCGGAGACAGCGAGAACGATGACTATATGGAAACGCCCGTAATGGAGAGCTACTGCATAGAGCAGGGCATAGCGGCGGAGGATATCCTCTGCGACGGCTGGGGACTCTCCACTTACGAGAGCATTTGGAGAGCAAAATATGTATACGGCTTTGATAAGGTGCTGATAATAAGTCAGAAATATCACCTCTACCGCGCCCTACATATCGCCGACAGCCTTGGGATCGAGGCGTATGGCGTCGACGCGGCGCTTCAAAGCTATATAAGGCAGGCAAGGTATGATATACGCGAATCTCTTGCACGTATCAAGGATATGATCTGCTCGGAGCTTAAGCCCGTTCCCAAATATTCCGAAAGGTGGGAGGATGACAGACACAATGGATAAATTCAAGCTCAAGGCGCCGTATTCCCCCACGGGGGATCAGCCCGAGGCGATAGCCGCACTCACAGAGGGCGTGCTTCGCGGCGACCGCATGCAGACTCTACTCGGTGTAACGGGCTCTGGCAAGACCTTCACCATGGCAAACGTAATTGCCAACGTCAACCGTCCGACTCTCGTTCTCGCGCACAATAAAACTCTCGCCGCACAGCTCTGCTCGGAATTTCGTGAGTTTTTCCCCGAGAACGCCGTCGAATATTTCGTGTCGTACTACGATTACTATCAGCCCGAGGCGTATATACCGGGTAAGGACGTGTATATAGAGAAGGACGCAATGATAAACGACGAGATAGATATGCTCCGACACAGCGCGACCTCCGCTCTCTTTGAGAGAAGGGACGTTATAATCGTAGCGTCCGTCTCCTGTATATATTCGCTCGGAGATCCCGAGGAATACAAGAGCCTCGTGCTCGCCCTGCGTCCCGGTATGACACTCAGCCGCGACGATCTGATCAGAAGGCTCGTTGCGATAAGCTACAACAGAAACGATATCAATTTCGTCAGAGATAATTTCCGCGTCCGCGGCGATACCGTTGAGATCTTTCCCGCCTCGAGCGGAGATAAGGCTATAAGAGTCGAATTCTTCGGCGACGAGATCGACAGGATCTCCGAAATCAATACAGTAACGGGCGAGGTAATAAGATATATCTCCTATATGCCGATATATCCTGCCACTCACTACGCCGTATCGGAGGATAAAAAGGAAGCGGCGATAAATGAGATAATGCAGGAAATGAACGAGCGCGTCGCGTATTTTCAGTCCGAAAACAAGCTTCTTGAGGCGCAGCGCATCAGCGAGCGTGTCAAATACGATATGGAGATGCTCCGCGAGGTCGGCTTCTGCTCCGGCGTTGAAAACTACTCGAGAATACTCTCGGGCAGACCGAAGGGAAGCACGCCGTATACGCTCCTTGACTACCTGCCGAGCGATTACCTCCTTCTTGTCGATGAGTCCCACGTCTCGCTCCCACAGGTCAGGGGCATGAGCGGCGGAGATACCGCAAGAAAAAAGAATCTCATCGACTACGGCTTCCGTCTCCCGTCCGCATACGACAACAGACCTCTGAATTTTGAGGAATTCGAGTCCAAGATAAATCAAGCGATCTTCGTCAGTGCAACTCCTGGCGACTACGAAAAGGAAAATTCCACGCAGACCGTCGAGCAGATCATCCGCCCGACAGGACTTGTCGATCCCGAGATAATAGTCCGCCCGATAGAGGGGCAGGTCGACGATCTTATGGGAGAGATAAAGCAGAGAAGTGCCGTGGGCGAGCGTGTTCTCGTTACCACGCTTACAAGGCAGATGGCGGAGGATCTGACGGAATATTTCGAGGACAACGGCATCAAGGTCAGATATATACATTTCAATGTCGACACCATGGAGAGAATGGAGATCATCCGTGACCTCCGACTTGGAAAATTCGATGTCCTCGTCGGCATAAACCTTTTACGTGAGGGACTCGATATACCCGAGGTCTCGCTCGTGGCGATCCTCGATGCGGATAAGGAGGGCTTTTTGCGTGCTGAGACCTCTCTTATACAGACCGTTGGAAGAGCGGCGCGTAATGCAGGCGGAAAGGTCATAATGTACGCAGATACGATCACGGGATCTATGGAGCGTGCGATAGCAGAGACCAACCGACGCCGCCGCATACAGAGCGAGTATAACGCGCAGCACGGCATAACTCCGAAAACGATAGTCAAGAGCGTCCGCGACCTCATAGATATCGGCTCTCACAGCGAGGAATCGACCGCAAAGCGCAAGAAGCCGTGGGCAAAGCTCACGAAGCGCGAGCGCGAGGATATGATCGCGCGTCTGACCAAGGAAATGAAGGACGCGGCACATCATCTCGAATTTGAAAAGGCGGCATTTTTACGCGACAAGATCGCAGAACTACGCAAAGGCAAGGAATCATAATGGTAAAAAATATTGTTATTAAGGGAGCAAGAGTCAATAATCTGAAGAATATAGATGTCAGCATCCCCCGTGATAAGCTTGTAATACTCACAGGACTCTCGGGCTCGGGCAAGACCTCGCTCGCCTTCGATACTATATACGCGGAGGGGCACAGGCAGTTCGTCGAATCGCTCTCCTCGTATGCAAGAATGTTTCTCGGTCAGATGGATAAGCCCGATATCGACTCGATAGAGGGGCTTTCTCCTGCGATATCCATAGACCAGAAGACCACCTCAAAAAACCCACGCTCCACTGTGGGCACGGTAACGGAGATATATGACTACCTGCGCCTCCTTTACGCGAGGATAGGGATACCGCACTGTCCCGTCTGCGGCAAGGAGATAAGCAGACAGAGCATAGACCAGATAATAGATAAAATAATGACTCTCCCCGACGGCACACGCTTCATGGTGCTCGCACCCGTCGCACGCGCACAAAAGGGAAGGCACGAAAAGCTCTTTTCCGACGCCAAAAGAAGCGGCTATGTCCGTGTGAGGGTTGACGGAAATATGTATGACCTGAGTGAGGATATCGTGCTCGATAAAAACAAAAAGCACGACGTTGAGATAGTCGTCGACCGCCTTGTTATGAAGGGCGAGATACGCTCAAGGCTCTCGGACTCGGTAGAAAACGCACTCTCAGCGGCGGACGGGCATCTTTTGATAGTAACAGTTCCGCGTGAAGGCGAGGAGCCGCAGGAGCTTGCATTCTCGGAGTCCTACGCCTGCGAGGAGCACGGCTTTTCCGTCGGTGAGCTCGAGCCGAGAATGTTCTCATTCAATAACCCGACGGGCGCGTGCCCAAAATGCTTTGGCATAGGATCGCTCAGAAAGCTCTCCATAGATAAGATAATTCCCGACAGATCACTCTCCCTCCACGACGGCGCAATAGCGGTAAACGGCTTTAAGAGTCTTGAGGAAGAGAGCTGGAACGGACCTCTATTCATGGCAGTTGGCGAGAGATTCGGCTTCGACCTCGACACACCGCTCGAGCAATTCTCCGAGGATGCGATGAACATCCTGCTCTACGGCAGTGGCTCCGAGACCTACGACATCGTGCGCTACTTCGGCGGTGATGCTCATTCGCAAAAGACCAGATTTGACGGAATTCTCAAGATCATCGAGCAGAGAATGAATGCGCAGAACAATAACGATTACTACGATGAATTTGTCGAGGACGCGCCGTGCCCCGAATGTAACGGAAGGCGACTTGCTCCAACAGCACTCGCTGTAACCGTCGGAGGAATACCGATCGACGCGCTCTGCGATAAGCAGATCAAGGATGCGCTCACGTTCGTTCAAGATCTCAATCTCACGGAGACCGAGCAGGCGATCGCTCGCGAGATACTCAAGGAGATCCGTTCGAGACTGAATTTCCTTGTCAGCGTCGGGCTTGAATATCTAACGCTCTCAAGACGCTCAGGCTCGCTCTCGGGCGGCGAGGCACAGAGGATACGCCTCGCAACGCAGATAGGCTCGTCCCTCGTCGGCGTCATCTATATCCTCGACGAGCCAAGCATAGGACTTCATCAAAGGGATAATTCCAAGCTCATCGCAACGCTAAAGAGCCTTCGCGATATGGGCAATACCGTCCTCGTCGTCGAGCACGATGAGGAAACGATGCTCGAGTCCGATTATATCATAGACATAGGTCCCGGGGCTGGCATACACGGCGGACAGGTCGTCGTCGCAGGCACGCCGCAGGAGGTAATGGACTGTCCTGCCTCGATCACAGGTGCATACCTTTCGAGAAGAAGGGAGATCCCCGTGCCAAAGCAGAGACGAGTCGGCAACGGCAGCTATCTCGAGATCCGCGGTGCAAGGGAGCATAACCTAAAGAATATAAACGTTCGCATCCCACTCGGCACACTCACCGTCGTCAGCGGCGTTTCGGGATCGGGCAAGTCCTCCCTCGTCAACGGAATACTCTACCCGAAGCTCGCGACCAAGCTCAACCGAGCATTTTATCAGATCCCTGGCGAGCACGACGAGATAGTCGGCTATGAGGCACTCGACAAGGTCATTTGCATCGACCAAAGCCCCATCGGACGCACACCGCGCTCCAATCCCGCAACCTATACGGGGCTATTTACAGATATAAGAAACCTCTTTGCGCAGACAGCGGATGCCAAGGCGCACGGATATACCTCGGGGCGCTTCTCCTTCAACGTAAAGGGCGGCAGATGTGAGGCGTGTGAGGGCGACGGCGTAAAATGCATCGAGATGCACTTCCTGCCCGATGTCTATGTTACCTGCGATGTCTGCAAGGGAAAGAGATACAACCGTGATACGCTCGACGTGAAATTCAAGGGCAAGAGCATCTCCGATGTTTTGGATATGACGATAGAGGAGGGCGTTGCGTTCTTCGACGGCATGCCCAAGATACGTAAGAAGCTCCAAACGCTCTACGACGTCGGACTCGGATATATCAAGATCGGTCAGTCCTCCACGACACTCTCGGGAGGTGAGGCGCAGAGAGTCAAGCTTGCCACCGAGCTCTCGAAGAGGAGCACGGGAAAGACCATATATATCCTCGACGAGCCCACCACGGGACTGCATACCGAGGACGTTTCAAAGCTCCTGCAGATACTCCAACGCCTTGTAGATAGCGGAAATACCGTCCTTGTAATAGAGCATAACCTCGACGTGATCAAGTGCGCCGACCACATAATCGACCTCGGTCCGGAGGGTGGCGACGGCGGCGGAATGATCGTCGCAGAGGGCACGCCCGAGGAGGTAGCTGAAAACGAAAACAGCTTCACAGGTCAGTACCTCAAGCGTGTTTTCGGACTTTGACCTACATCAACAAAATAAAAAAGAAGCACCTCGGTGCTTCTTTTTGTTTATGATACGATCAATACATCGTCTTATCCTTTATCGAGGTATACTCGGCAAAAAGCTCGAGGCACTCGCTCCTGTCGGTCTCGGTAGCGGGGAAGTTCTGTATCTCCTCATCAAATTTCTTGTCTCTGAAGCCGATATCCTCAGCGTCCGAGATCGTGCATCCGTAATAGACCTTCGAGATATTGCTCCACATTATCGCGCCCGTGCACATTACGCAGGGCTCGCTCGTCGTGTAAAGCTCACAGCCCGAGAGATCAAAGTCCCCAAGACGCGCGCAGGCATCACGAATAGCCATTATTTCACCATGGCAGGTGCAGTCATGCTGCTTTACCACCTCATTGTGTCCACGTCCGACGATAACACCGTCCTTGACTATTACCGAACCGAACGGTCCTCCGTGCCCCTCGGATATACCCGAGCGTGCTTCATCAATAGCGATCTTCATATACTTGTTCATATTAGATTACCTCCGAAATAATGGATCTGTGAATATATTTTATCATAATAGCCCAATTTTGTCAATAGATATAATGATCTTTTTGTATTTTTTGACGATTGCGGTCAATCCTTATTTTTGACCTGTGCGAGGGGATTCTGCTCCATTGCCACACGCATATTCTCGTTCGATACGTGGGTGTAGATCTGCGTGGTGTTGAGCTGCTCGTGCCCGAGTATGTCCTTTAGTACACGCACATCAACGTTTCCACTTTGATACATCAGCGTCGCCGCCGTATGACGGAGCTTGTGAACGGAGAAGTGCTTTGACTCAAGGCCTGCGCGGTCAAGATACTTGTAGACCATCCATTGAACAGTCTTGACGCTTATCCTCTTGTTTAGTCGGCTCAAAAATAACGCCTTCGTCTGCACATTCTCGTATTTCGGCGAGGTGCGTAGCTCAATGTACCCCGAGAGCACGTCGCGGCACGCCTCGTTGAGATAGATGATACGCTCCTTGTTGCCCTTACCGAGCACACGAAGAGAACGGAGATCGCGGTCAATATCGTTGAGATCTATCCCCACCAGCTCAGAAAGACGCATTCCGCAGTTCAAAAACAGCGTAACGATGCAGTAATCGCGCTCCTTCGTGTTCGACTCGGGATCGTCCTTGATCGCCTGAAGCAGGAGCAGGGACTCGTCGAGCGTCAGAAACTTCGGCAAAGTCTTTTTGGGCTTCGGCGACTCGATATTTATCGCGGGATTGTCCTCAAAATAATTCTTCTTCGTGATGAAATATTTGTATAGTCCCTTTATCGCAGAGAGCTTGCGCGCCTTTGCACTCCACATGTTGCTCCGCGTGTCCCCCGTGTAAAAGAGAAACTCGTATATCTGCTCGGTCTTGACTTGTGAGAGATAGTTCGCGTCCACACTCCTGATGTCTATGTGCACGAAATCCTCCGAGCAGGGATCTATGCCTTGCTCCATGGCGAGCAGATAGCGGAAAAAGGTGCGCAGATCGAGCATATACTCGTTCACAGTCTTCTCCGAGCAGCCCTGTATCGTGCGCTTGTATATTGCAAACTGCTGTACCTGCTGTGAAAATTCATTCAACGACGGAAACGACGACATAGCAATTCCTCCTAATTATACAAAATCTTTTCTATATTGTAACACATTTTCCCGAAAAAGAAAAGGGGATTTTCAAAATTTCACTATAAAATTTGTATTCAAAATAAAACTCGCAAGGGAGAGGATCACCGCATTTGCGTTTTGCGGAAAAATGTGAATATTTTTATGTAAAAAATATTGCATTATTGTGAAAAATGTGCTAAAATAAAATTGCCAAACAAAAACGAATATCGAACCTGCAGTGTGTGTATTTTTATTTTTTTGAAAATGCAGACGCTTATGTCTGCATATTTTTTTGCTGATGGTGGATTTGTTTGGCGACGATGAGGCGTATACGGAACGCTTTATCGGCACAGAATCTATTATTTAGGGAGGAAATCATTGTGAGAAATCAGGGTTTCAAGAAGAAAATAGCTCTTATATCCTTCATCGTTGCCTTAGTGCTTATTGCGACCGTTGCGACATTTATAATCGCCGACAGAGTCAGGCACTCCGAGCTTGAGGATATTAGGGATGAGATGCTCTCCATCTTGAACGACAGAGCTGGCGAATACGACGAGAGCTCTATCGTTTTGTATAACACCAATGAAAGGAGGGCGAAGGAGCTTGCTATGCTTCTCGGAGCGGATCTGAGAATTACCGAGGACGGTAAATTCGCGACGCTAACACTACCTGAGAGTGTTACGATAGTGGATGTTTTCTCGGATGAGGAAAATCTGGATTATATTGATTCATTTTCGATCGACTGGTCTGCCAGAATTTCCGATATTTCCGATGATGACTATGAGCGTGAGCCGAGCAGACCTACTTACTCGGTAAACGATTCGGGCTACACCAATCAGAATTATCTGGACTACCTCAACATTGGAAATGTATGGGGCAGCTACAAGGGCAGTGGAGTTACGGTTGCCGTTATTGATACAGGTATTGATACCGACAATGCGGAATTCCAGGGAAGAATAAGTAATTATTCCTATAACGCCTCCGAGGACAAAATAGTTAAGGACTATGGGAACGATTGGTCGCTTATTGAGGATGAGCAGGGACACGGAACTGCGGTCGCCGGCGTTCTCGGCGCGTCTATGAACGGAAGCGGAATCGTCGGTGTCGCTCCCGAGGTCGAGCTGCTTATCATCAAGGTCGAATGTGATGCAAATGGCAATTTCAAACGCACATCGGACCTCGTCTTTGCTCTGTATTATGCGATAGAGCGTGATGCTGATGTTGTAAATATGTCATTTGGCTCTCAAAGCAATTTCAATCCCTTTGAGGATGCGTCAAGGCTTGGTAGGGACAGCGATGTTGTCATGGTCGCCGCCGCAGGTAATGACGGCAGTGCAAGCATCGTTTACCCCGCAGCTGATGAAAACGTCATAGGCGTCGGCGCTCTTGCGAATGACTCGTGGAGCCTGGCAGATTATTCCAACTACGGTGAAAACGTCAATATCGTTGCGCCAGGAAGCGTTTACACTCTTGTAAAGAATACGAGCTTCTTCTCCAACGGATGGACGTATGGCTCCATGGACGGAACCTCATTTTCCTCACCGATGGTTGCAGGAGCTATTGCTCTCATGAAATCCAACAGCACCTACAGGTATGCTACCAATGAGGATATTACCGAGATGCTTTATGCATCCTGCTATGATATCGGTACTCTCGGATACGATAATTACTATGGATACGGTGCGCTTGATATTTATTCGCTTATTATGGGCAAGCGCGGGCACGTTACCTTTGATTATCTGACCGATGAGATAGAGGAGACCGAGCAGGTATTCATTTACGGAAACCCTCTTCAGGCGATTCCCGAGCCCGAAAGGCTTTATTCGGTGTTTGACGGTTGGTATTATGATATCGAATGTACCGAGCCTCTCGACCCCTTTGTAGATGCGTTCAATTATGATCTTACCCTTTATGCGAAGTGGGTAAATGAGGATGATTCCATTCCGTTTACATATATAGAGCTTGAGGACGGAACGCTTGAGATCACCTCGTATACGGGCAAGAGAAAATATATAACAGTTCCCTCGATGATAGAGGGAAAGACGGTATCCTCAATAGGCGAGGGAGCTTTTGCCGGAGAAACGAAATTCAGAGACGTCAAGCTTCCCGATACCCTTAATAACATAGGTGCAAAGGCCTTTTTGGGATGCTCCAATTTGATATCCATAGAGATACCCGACGGAGTAAAAACGATCGGAGCTTCCGCATTTGAGGGCAATATCCGCTTGTCGTATGTTGATATAGATCCCACTAATAGTGCACTTGAGAGTGTGGGAAGCTTCGCATTCCACGATTGCTCATCTCTTACCACTATGGATCTGCCGAGATCCTTAAAGAATATAGACGGATCGGCATTTTTCGGAGCAGTTTCTCTTACGAAGATCAATATCAATAGAGAAAACAGCAATTATTTCTCTCAGTCGGGCATCCTTTTCAATAAGAACGGAACAGAGCTTGTAGCATATCCTGCAGGTATTACGGGCTCGTATACTCTCCCGACATCGGTACGCACCGTGGGCAGCTATGCTTTTGCATTCACAAGGGCTGATCAGGTAAACCTTGCGTCCGCTATCACCATTGGCGGCAGTGCATTCGCCTATTCCAAGATCACAAAATTGGATATTCCCGACTGCGTAACATCTCTCGGCGATTCGGCTTTTGCATGCTGCTTTAGTCTTTCACAGGTTAATATCGGAGACGGAATAAGCTCTATAAGTGATCGTGCATTTGCAAATGATATCGCACTTTACGAGATCACCGTTCCGAGCGGAGTAAGGAGCATAGGCGAGGGCGCTTTTTCCGGCTCGGGCTTGTGTAAGCTTGAATTTGAGGATGGATCAGAGCTTATGCAAATATGCAATACTGCTTTCTTTAGTACTCATATAGCTTCCATTGAACTCCCGAAATCGCTCACAACTATAGGAGATAGTGCATTTTATTTCTGCTACGACCTTAGGAATGTTTCCTTTGAGACGGGAAGCATGCTGCAGTCAATAGGCGATAGTGCATTTCGTTTCACGCCCATATCCTCTATTGAGCTTCCCGTAAGCTTGAGAAGCATAGGCAGCTATGCCTTTGCAAACACCGCCCTGAGCGGAACTGTTGGTATAGGTGAGTACGTAACCTTGATCGGAGCAGGCACATTTGCGTATTGCGATGATCTCGGTGCATTCACCGTTAACGAAGCCAACAAGACGTACATTGATCACGACGGGGTTATCTATACAATTGACGGCAAAACGCTCGTCGCGTATCCGACAGGAAGTGAGCTTACCTCTTACACGGTACGTACGGGCACGGAGACGATCGGCGTGAGTGCATTTGAGGGCGCCGCTAAGCTCCTCAGCATACGCATTTGCGAAGGAGTTACTGATGTAAAGGCTAACGCGTTTTTCGCTTGTGTCAGCGTTACAAGCTACACTCTCCCGTCAACGCTTGAGAATATTTCGGAATATTCCTTTGCTCTTAATATCGCTCTTCCGTCGATATCCATTCCCGACAATGTAGTTACAGTCGGAAGATATGCATTTAACAGCGATATGAAGCTTCGGAGCATCACCATTTCGAAGTCGACCAAAATGTCGCGCATAGGCTTTGCGGCATTTTCAAATACGGGAATAACATCCTTCAGGGTCCCTGCAAATATCTCCACGGTAGCTCAGTACGCGTTCGCAGGCTGTAGTAATCTGACTTCGGTAGTATTCAGTCAGGGAAGTAAGCTTGATTATATTCCTGCATATATGTTTGTCGGTGTTGATAACTTGACAACGATAACGTTTGAGAACGGATCTGCATTGACGAGAATATCCGCACACGGATTTGAGGGCTTGACAAAGCTCACAAGCGTTAACTTCGGAGATGCGAAGCTTTATGAAATAGACAACTTTGCATTTAGATATTGCACCTCTCTTAGGTCGCTCACTCTTCCGGAAACGCTTGAGAATATAGGAAGATTTGCGTTCTTTAAGTGCAAGTCGCTCAGCGAGCTTACCGTTCCCGAGAATACAGAGCATATCGGATCGTACGCATTCTACGGAACAAACAACTGCAATCTCTACTTCAAGGCTGAAAGCCTGCCTCTCTATCTCGATGAGCAATGGGATAACGGTCTTGGCGGCTATTACACAGGCGTTACCTCGGTAACCACGAGCGGAGATTGGAAATATGCCACCAAAACCAACGGAAATATAGCGATCATTAAATATTTGGGATCTGATGCGGTAATTGATCTTACCTCGATCGATCTCGGAGGAACGATAGATACGATAGGCGGCTACGCATTTGCGGATAGCGAAATTACGCAAATAACGCTTCCCGATACCGTCGTTGATATCCAGAGATATGCTTTTGCAAACACCTCGAAGCTTGAAGGTATCGAGATCCCTGCGAGCGTTCGATATATAGCGTCCCGTGCTTTTTCGAACTCCGCTATCAAGAGATTGACCTTTGACGGCAATAACGTTGAGGTCATAGAGCAATATGCATTTGCATATACAGAAAAGCTTTCTACGGTCGTTATACCGTCCTCCGTTCAGAAAATGGGCTCTTACGCATTCTATAAGAGCGGAATCACCTCGCTTTCCTTTGCAGACGGTTTCTCGATGACGGAAATTCCGAAGTCGGCATTTGCCTCTACGAAGATAGAGTCAGTCCTTATCCCCGACAGCGTAACGAGAATTTGCGCGTCCGCCTTCAGAGATAACCTTTCTCTTAAGCATGTAACGCTTGGAAGCGGCACGGATCTGCGTATAGATGCCAATGCATTCTATAACACAGGTCTTGAGGAGCTATACATTCCCGAAAACGTGCGTTATATAGGCGAATATGCCTTCATAGGTCTGAAGAACTTACAGAATTATGAGGTCGCCGAGGGAAATCAGAATTATGTTTCCATAGACAGCGTTATATATAATAAGGATAAAACGAAGCTCATAGCATTCCCCGCTGGCAGAGTGGGAAGCTTTGAGATACCCGTATTCGTTGAGAATATAGGATACGGCGCATTTGAAAATTCACGCCTCAGCAGCGTAACCTTCGCAGAGGGAATAAATCTCCTCACGATAAGCTGGCGCTCATTCTACAACGCAGATGAGCTTGTAGAGATCACTCTGCCCAAGACGCTTATTTCAATCGATTACTTCGCATTTGCAAGCTCCGATAAGCTTACCAAGGTAACGTTTGAGGAGGGAAGCAGGATCTCGGGTATATACGAGGGCGCATTCTTCGGATGCAGATCCCTCGCGGATATCACGATCCCCGACAGCATCGTTGAAATATCGGAATACGCATTCTACGGCTGCACCTCGCTCAAGTCGCTCCCGATCAGCGATACAACGGACCTCCGCGGTATATACGATTACGCATTCGCATATACGGGACTTACCGAGCTGGATATTCCCACGAGTGTTGACGATATCGGAGAGTATGCATTCTCAGGAACGGCGCTTGTCAAGGTCAATATCCCCGAGGAGAATAAGAAAAATCTACTTATCGGAATCGGAGCATTCGCAGAATGTGAAAAGCTTGAGGAGATAACCCTTCCGTTCATCGGAGACAGCTACGAAACCGATGAATATACGTGGCTCGGCTACATTTTCGGCGCGGGCGGATATCAGGCTAATGCGACATACGTGCCCGAAAGCCTCAAGACCGTCAATATTACCGAGGGAATTACAAAGGTCCCGAAATATGCCTTCTATAAGCTTACCACGCTCGAGGAGGTCAACCTCCCGAAGACCGTCTGCCATGTCTCGTCCTATGCCTTCTATAATACTACCGCGAAATATGAGATTCAAAACCCTGTTTCGGTAGACGAAATATATGGTGAAATATATGGTAGATATGAAATAAGAAAAGATGACTTCGGTAAAGGTGTCTCCGGTAGCATTACAATTGATGACAGCGTAACGAG
>CAYPRM010000013.1:0-13589 GCA_964413365.1 uncultured Lachnospiraceae bacterium
CAAAATGCTCAAGGTTGTGATAAAATTAGTTATGAATATAATGTATCGTTTAAATTGGAGGATTATATGAATTTTCAATGGATACTTCTGGCACTCCTTGCCGCGGCATTGCTCTTTGGCACCGTTATGGCAGGCAAGAGGTCAATGCAAAAAAATGCTCTGAGGCTGCTCTGCGTGCCCGTGGCATTCATAATAACGTTTATATTACAGGCGTGCGGCTGTATGAGGTGGCTTGTGAATCTCCTCATCAAAGCCCTTGAGCTCACCTCTATGCTCACAGGCTTTGAGAGTGCGATAGACTTCATTCTCGCATACCTTTCAACCCTTTTAACACCCGTAGCGTTTCTTCTCGTTTTCTTCATTCTTCTGTGGCTTTTCCGCGCACTTCATGTCAATCTCATCTGCTCCTACCTCAATAAGAGAAGGATGCGTAAGGAGAAAAGACAGCTGAGGGCGGCTATCGAGTCGGAGAAGGAGAGAGTCAAGACAGCACTCAAGGAGAACGAGGAGAGAGCGGAGGAGATCGCGGAGGAATACGCCGAGACGGGCAAGATCCCCGAGGAAAATATTCAGGATCTCATATACGCCCCCTACCGCAAGCTTGATAAGGACGATATCGAGGATCTTGCAGAGGAGAGAGTCATGCTTGAGAAAAAGAAGCTCAAGAAGACGGGCTTCTTCAAGGAGAGCAGGGAAAATAAGACCGTCTCCCTTGTCTGCGGTGCGGTTAGTGCGTTCCTTGTTTTCGGAATAATGCTCATGCCTCTTTTCTACTCCATGTCGTATCTTGAGACGGCGGTCGACGGTATCCGCAATACGGATTCCGAGGACAGTAAGATATATAAGCTCGTCAGCGTAGTCGACAAGGACATCGTTACCCCCTTTGAGGATAGCTTCGTAAATCAGCTTTACGATAGCCTTGCACTGAAGGATCTTATGAATTATACCGTAAGGCTCGGCGGCAGAATGAACGTCGGCGGCAGAGTGGTCTATGCGGACGATGTCGTAAAGAGCATCATCACGCACAGCGTCAGAGCGGCATCCGAGCTGATGTCGGGACGCTCCGAGCGTGAGCATATAAAGGAGGATCTCGATGTTATAATCTCCGATCCCGTCGTTGTGTCAACACTTACGACCGTGGTAACAAATCTCCTTAACGGCGTGAATAATCCCAAGCCCACCGAGGAGATTGATATCGTGTCAACGATCAAATACGAGTTCCTCGATCATTATAAGACCGCGGACAGGGAGGTGATCGAGGGCGATATTCGCGCACTCTCCTCCGTGGCTGACGCACTTGTTTCGAGCGGACTTGTGGATTCACTCCTTTCGGGTAGCGAGAGCGATGCGTCTGCGATCCTTGATGACGGCGAGAAGCTCGGCGACCTGCTTGCCGCGGCGTCGGAGCTCTCGGTATACGGGGAGGTAATGCCCCCGCTCTTTACGAGCATAAGTGAAATGCTCGGCTCTGCGTTCGGCGTTCCTGCCGACGACGCGGAGGCGTATGACGTGTTCATTAAAAATATCATAGAATCTATGGCAGATGCCGATACGGCGTCGGCTATAGATACGGACGAGTTCGATATGGCGAGGGTGATATCCTTCGTAACGTTTGCCGAATCGAGCGGAAAGAGCGTGCAGCAATGTATCACCGGCGGTGCGATAGGCTCGGCTGATTTTCTTGCATACTGCGCACATTGGGTGAACGTACAGAACGCATTTATGCACGCATCCGAGGATATGTCGCTCGGTTATCCCATCGTCTCCATCGGAGATAAGGCTTACCTTTACGATATGTCCGCAGATGAGCCCGAGATCGTGCTTCTTACAGACGCGAACGCAGAGCTGTATGCCGAGCAGACCTCTTCCGTGTATGAGCTTATAGGCTACCTTGTTACAGTATCAAAGCAGACGCCCTATTCCGAGGAGGAATTAAAGACTCTCCTTGCAGGATATACGGCAATAGCAGCTCGCGAGCCTGATAAGGCACTTGCACAGAGCCTGCTCGATAGAACGACGTTCGTCTCCAAGAGCGTCACCATTGAAAAGCTCAAGGCGGCTAATGACTTTGAGGACTGGACTGCGGAGGAGAGAAAGCAGGATTCCGAGGAGCTTGCGTCGATCGTTACCTACCTTGCGTCGATACTTTCCGACCTTGACGATAACACATCCGAGAGCGGAGAGACGGACGTTGGAGCACTCCTTGATAGCTTCGTTGTCCTCGGCAAAGCGATGGATGCTATGGGCAGAACGAGCTGTATGAAGGATCTTCCGCCGCTCATTCTTAACGCACTTGTAATGAACGAGAAGTTCGGAGATATTATGAATCCGCTGATCGTTGATTCCATAAACGATACCGTTCAGAACTCGGGCAAGACCTACGAGCAGGTAATGACAGGACTCGTAAGTCTGTTCAAGGCATTACTTGCTTAATGGAGGTGTAGTGATGATAAACTTTTTAACTACTCTACTGACATGTATAATGTGCTGCTTGCTCGTGCTTTTCGGTGTGAGTGAGGCAGTTGATAATAGCAGCATCGGCGTTATCATTGCCGATGTTTCCGAGGCATTGGCATCGGAGCCTGACAAGAGACCTACCGAGGACATCGGCGGCACTACACAGAAGCCCGATACACCCGATATCCCCGGCGAGGGTGAAAGTGGCACCGAGATCATCGGAAATGCCGCAATAGATGCCTTTAATGAGCTTTACGACTCGTATGATCCCGACCTCGTGGATATCAATAAGCAGGTCCTCTCGAATATGATCGCCTCGTCGATATCCGACGACAACGGCTCAAAGAACGCCGCAGAGAGCATTATAAATAACTACGTCGATAGTCTCTATGGCGCGATGGATGAGCTTTATAATGCCGAGGGTGCTACCGAGGAGGAGAAGGAGCAGGCGAAGCAGGAATTTGTCGAGCGTGAGTCCGCGGCTTATACGGGACTTATGAAGGCGGTCGATCAGGCGACCAATGACGAGGCTGATGCTAATCAGACCATGCTCAACGCCGCTGACGATATCCTCAACTCACAGATCATAACGGATACTATAGAGTCCTCGAGGGATAGTATAAACGACAAAACCAAGGAGCAGCTCAAGAACGCCATAAACGGCGCGCATGACCTCAACTCCGCAGATGAAACCCTCACCGAGGAGGAAAAGCAACAGAAGTCCGAGCAGCTCAACGAGCTTGCAAAGCTTTTTGGAATAGACCTGAACGGCAGCTACCTGCCAAAAACGGGAGAGGGCGAATAACCCACCGCTCAAAGGAGCCGAGTCCTCGGCTCCTTTCGCGTGCGGGGCGGTGTTTTGAATTTTTCATAGCAAGGAGATTGTATATAAAAATGGTAAAGCTGATAATAGTAAGACACGGAAACAGTAAGGGAAATTACGAGAGGATTTTCATAGGTCAGACCGACTGGGGACTCTCAACTCTCGGTGAGGAGCAGGTCAAAAGACTTACGAAATACCTTGAGCAGTTCCATATAGATGAGGTGTATTCAAGCGACCTTTGCCGCGCGTATAATACGGTGCTCCCGACGGCGCAGAGGCTCGGACTCCCGATACATAAGGAGAAGGGACTGCGCGAGATATACGCAGGGGAATGGGAGACGCTGAGCTTTGCGGAGCTTCCCGTGAGATTTCCCGAGAGCTATATTACCTTCCAGACCGACATCGGACACGCCCATCCCGAGGGCGGAGAGACCATCGTCGAGGTCTTTGAGAGGATCAAGAGCACGCTCGAGAGGATAGTAGCGGAGAATGAGGGCAAAACGGTGCTTATCGGAACGCACGCGACAGCGATCCGTGTTATGAATTGCTTGTGGTACGGCGATACGATAGAAAATCTTCAGAAATATAATTGGATCAGCAACGCCGCCGCGTGCCACGTGGAGTACGAGGACGGAAAATACCGCGTCGTCGAATACGGGCATGACGAGCACCTTGCAGGACTTATCACAAGAGAGCCAACTCTCAGGGATTCGACCACGGAAGGAAAGAAATAGAAATAGAGTACAGATTTATAATATCGGCTTTGTATATTTTTCACAAAATATCAAAAAAGCCGATATTTTTTATATAAACTATTTACAAAGTGAGAGTAATGTGGTATAATACAGTTGGGAGGGGAATACCTCTCTCAAAACCATATCGAAAGGAATGATACTATGAAGATTACTATTGTTGGCAGACAGATGAATGTTTGGGATTCAACCAAGGAAATGGCTGAAAGAAAGCTTGCAAAGCTCGATAAGTATTTCGGCTCGGAGGCATCAGCAACAGTAACGTTCAGCTGCAAGCGTGAGCGTGATACGGTAGAGATCACGATCCGCGGTGCAAACACTATCTTTCGTGCCGAGGTCGAGGATACCAGCTTCCAGAATGCTATGGACCGCTGCGTTGAGATAATCGACCGTCAGATTAGAAAGAACAAAACGAGGCTTGAAAAGCGTCTCAAGGAGGGCGAATTCACCTTCCCCGCATTTGACGAGGTGCTCGATGAGGATCCCGAGTTCATTGTAAGAACTAAGGAGTTTGAGCTTTTCCCAATGTCCGTTGAGGAGGCTATTATGCAGATGAACCTGCTCGGACATCAGTTCTTCGTTTTCTTCAACCTCGAGACAGATAACGTTTCCGTAGTCTATACGAGAAGGGACGGCAGCTACGGGCTTATCAATCCGATAATTTACAAATAATATATCACCACCCCCACCGCCACGGCGGTGGGGGATCTTTGCTGTGATGTAATTCCTTTTACTGCACTTTGTACGCCAAAATGACCTCTTTTGAAAAACCGCACCCGCTTGACAATTTCTGTGAAATATGTTATCATAAATTTACCAACTTGATGAAGGGTATTGCGATGGCGTCGTTATAAAAACTCGAGAATGACACCCGAGGGCGTCCGCCGCACGGAGATTGCCACTATAAAACCAAATAAGCATCGAGGCTGGACTGAAATTCAGTTCAGCCTCCAAATTATTTTTCAAAGCTGTTGACTGCGAGACTGTTTTGTGATACAATAATTAGGTTATATCGGAGGTGAGAAAATGGACAAATACAAAAAGCTGTTATCAAATACGCTCATACTGTCGATAGGTACGTTCTCATCGAAGCTACTTGTCTATTTCCTGATGCCTCTTTACACGGCGATACTCAGCAAGGAGCAGTACGGCACGGCGGATCTCATCACTAACGCGGCGAATCTCCTGATCCCGTTCTGCTGTATCGGCATAACGCACGGCGTTTTCCGCTTTTCAGCAGACAGTGAGGAAAATAACCGCACGGTCTTTTCGTCGGGGCTTAGCGTCCTGATGATGTCGAGCGCGATCTTCCTCGTGCTCTCGCCCCTCATCTCGCTCGTACCGTATTTTGAGGATTACGCGCCCCTGCTGGCGTTCTACGTCATAAGCTCGAATTTTCACACCCTCTGCAAGGAATATATCCGCGCGAGAGGACACATGAAGCTCTACGCCTTTTCGGGAATACTCGGAACGGCACTTACGATAGCGTTCAACCTGCTTTTCCTCATACCGATGAAGCTCGGCGTCGTCGGTTACGTTCTTTCCGTAGCCGTGGCGGACGCCGTGGGAACGGTGTTCCTCGTGGTGTACGCAAGACTTTATCGGGACGTGTCGCCGAGTAGCGTTTCGTCGGCAAAAATAAAGGAAATGCTCCGTTATAGCCTGCCGATGATGCCGACGACGGTCATCTGGTGGATAACCAACGTCTCCGACCGCTTTGTGGTAACGTATATCTGCGGAAGCGGAGAAAACGGTCTGTATTCAGCGGCGTATAAGATCCCGACGCTCATCGCACTCGTTGCGAGCGTCTTTAACGAGGCATGGCAGATCTCCGCGATCTCCGACAAGGGAGACGAAAGGGAGGTCAGCGGCTTCTTTTCTGCGGTGTTTGAGAGATATCAGGCGGTGCTTTTCCTCGGATGCTCGGTGCTCGTGCCCCTGTCGGGAATAGGTACGAGGATACTGCTTGACGCCTCGTATTACGATGCTTGGAGGTTCATTCCCGTCCTCCTGCTCGCTACGGTGTTCTCGTCCCTCGTTACATTCATAGGAACGATATATATATTCAAGAAAAAGACTACGATGTCCCTGATCACCGCGGCGCTCGGTGCAATATTGAATATAGTGCTCAATTTTGCCATGATCCCGAGCCTTGGCGCGCAGGGAGCAGGAATTGCCACTGCGATAAGCTACTTTACGGTGTTTTTTGTGCGCGCGGTGCACTCAAGGTCGTTTATGCCGTTCGACCTCAAGGAGCGAAAGCTCGCGCTAAATACCCTCATCGTGCTCGCGCAGATCGTGCTGATGCTCTCGGGCGCGTGGTATAATTTCCCACTGCAAGCCGTACTCATTTGCGCCCTCTGTGCCCTCAACGCAAGATCACTTGTCACGGCGGTGAAGGGAATTTTGAAAAAATTCATAAAAAAATCATAAAAATCGAAAAAAACTCTTGCAAAATCGAAAAGCTTGTGGTATAATACACGATGTATGTGTATGCCACATAGTTATTATATGGAATAGTCCGCTGCGTAGCTCTGCATGAATATTCCGAACATTAAGGAGGAGCCATTATGGATCTTATTAAGGCTTTTACAAACGAGCAGCTCAAGAAGGAGATTCCCGAGATCAACGTTGGTGATACCATTCGCGTTCACAACAAGATCAAGGAGGGAACTCGCGAGAGAATCCAGCTTTTCGAGGGAACCGTTATCGCTAAGCATGGCGGCGGTATCTCCGAAACGTTCACCGTAAGAAGAGTAGCATACGGCGTAGGCGTTGAAAAGACGTTCCCCGTACACTCTCCCAACGTTGAGAAGATCGACGTTGTAAGACACGGTAAGGTAAGGCGCGCTAAGCTCTACTATCTTCGTGATAGAGTTGGTAAGGCGTCCAAGGTTAAGGAAAGAATCTGACCTGAATCTAAAAAAGCAGAGTGCTTCGGCACTCTGTTTTTTTATTATTTGAATTTGAAAACAGACGATTTGTAATTAATAAGCATATCGTCTGCGTATTGTCCGATGATTCGGTATATTCATCACATGCTTTTAGCTGAAGAATAATATTATATTTTTGGCACACTGCGATGCGGTATGTCTTTTTTTTACAATATGAAACGGTATCACAACCGTGTTTTAGTTAAAAATACCGAAAAAATACAGTGCTTTTTGTGTATTATTTTTTGTTTATTTGAGCGATAAATGATTGACAATTATTTTTTCAGATGTTATAATAAACGGTGGAAGGTTCTTTTTATGAAAGGAGAATTCTCTTGAACAATCAAAAAAATAATTTTGGCTTTACTCACAAAAGCGGAATACTGATGCCTGTCAGCTCCTTGCCCTCGGAATACGGCATAGGCGACTTTGGCAAATGTGCTTTCGATTTTGTGGATTTTTTAAGTAAGACGAAGCAGACCTGCTGGCAGGTGCTTCCCCTCAACCCCACGTCCTACGGCGACAGCCCCTATCAATCTCCCGCCGCGTGCGCAGGAAATCCTTATTTTATAGCCCCCGAGCTTTTGCATGAGCAGGGACTTCTTACCGATGAGGAGCTCGCATCGTATAGGCATGAGCAGGGAAGGATCGACTACGGCTGGCTTTTTAATACGAGATATATAATGCTCAGACAGGCATATTCACGCTTCACACCGAACGCGGAATATGCTGATTTCTGCGAGCAGAACGCATCATGGCTCGAGGATTACGCACTCTTTATGGCGCTCAAGGTGCATTATAACTACTGCCAGTGGACGCTCTGGTCGGACGAGCATAAGAACATCTCCACCGCGCGCGCCCACGCCCTCGAGCACGAGCGCGAGATGGGATTTTGGAGATGGATACAGTTTGAATTTATGAGAGAGTGGAAGAGAATAGTCGACTACGCTCATGAGAATAATATAACGATAATAGGCGATATGCCCATATACGTCGCGCACGATAGCGTTGACGTCTGGAGCGCACCCGAGCAGTTCTTGCTCGACAGAAGCTATAATCCCACTATCGTGGCAGGCTGTCCCCCCGACGGCTTCTCGCCCGATGGTCAGCTCTGGGGAAATCCCATATATAACTACGCTCTTATGGCAGAGCAGGGCTTTGATTGGTGGGTAAAGCGCGCGAGAGCAAGCTTCAAGCTCTACGATATTATCAGGATCGACCACTTCCGCGGCTTCGCAAGCTACTATGCGATCCCCGCACACCACGACACCGCACGCTACGGCACGTGGGAGATAGGTCCCGGCATCGCGCTCTTTGAAGCGATCGAGAGGGCAATGCCCGATTCCAAGATCATCGCCGAGGACCTCGGGCTTATCACCGAGGACGTCGTCGAGCTACTTCACGAGACGGGCTTCCCGGGAATGAAGATGCTCCATTTCGCCTTCTACGACGACGAGAGCGAGTACCTCCCGAGAAATTACCCGAGCTCCAACTGCATAGTTTATTCCGCATCCCACGATAGCGATTGCACGCTCACGTGGTACGAAAATCTCAAGGGTAATCCCGAGGCGTTCGCAAGATTTACTGCGGAATGTCCGATCTGCGAGGGACAGAGCCCCGTGTATGCCGTTATAGAGCTCGCTATGACGAGCCGTGCGGATCTCGCAATGGTGCCCCTTCAGGATTATCTTGAGCTTCCCAATAGCATCGGTAGGATCAATACCCCCGCCGTCGCTACGGGTAACTGGTCGTATCGCGCATTGCCCGATTACGCCTCCGACGAGCTTATTGCTAAGATCCTTGACGTTACCGTCAGGTGCGGCAGAGCGAACGGATAAACCTCGTTTACAGTAACATACTATATAAAGAAAGGATTTAATTATGAAAAAGACAATCTTAAGGCAGTTAGCACTTATCCTGCTTGCCGCAATGGTCTTCGGCACGCTCGTATCGTGCGGCTGGTGGAATAATGATAACACTACCACGACCACCACGACCACGAATACTCCCGACGTTCCCGATACTCCGAGTGGTGGCAACGGAACACAGTGGACTCCTCCTGCAGATGAGTACACCATTCCCAAGGAGGAGGGCTGCAATCAGCTGACGTTCTATTGGAGCAACGTTCTTAATATCGACATAAGCACGTGCGATATTTGGATCTGGTATGACGGTGCGAACGGACGCGGATACCCCATGCACGAGTGTGCATACGGTGCTAAGGTGGTCGTCAATGTACCCAAGGACGTTACAGAGGTCGGATTTATCGTTCGTAAGAACTGCTCCGAGCCTGGTGGAACGACATGGGGAAATGCTAACAAGGACGGCAACGATGACCGCTTTGCTATCATCACAGGCGAGGAAACATATATCTATCTTAAAAATGGCGATGCATATCAGTATGCAAGCAACGACGGAGGTAATACTTTGGAAGTAATCAAATTGTTCAGCCTCGCGGGAATGACCACATATCATACGATCAAGTTCTTCCTTACTCCCAACGTAAGGCTCAGCTCGTATGAGGACATTTCTGTCTGGGATGGCGATACACAGCTCACCGTAACAGGCGTAAGCACCATGGGCAAGAGAGCCAGCAACGGCGATATTACGGTCGAGGAGGAGCTGAGGCTCGACAGAATATACGAGGTGGAGATCAAGGGCTTCGGTAGATGCGCAGTCGTTCCCACCGATATATTCGATACTAAGGAATTCGCAGAGCAGTATCACTATGACGGTGATGACCTCGGCGCATATATCCACGGCGACAAAACGACCTTCAAGGTCTGGGCTCCCACCGCGGCAGATGTAGTGCTCAACCTCTACACCACAGGACACGAGGACGAGACCTCCCGCGACATCCAGATGGTGCGCGGCGATAAGGGCGTATGGTCCGTGAGCGTTGACGGCGTAGGACACGGCACGTACTATACCTATACAGTAACGACGGGCGTCGGCACGCAGGTCGCGAGCGATCCCTATGCAAGAGCAGCAGGACTCAACGGCGACAGATCCATGGTCGTTGATCTCAGCCTCACCAACCCCGAGGGCTGGGATAAGACGGAGTTCACCACCGACATCAACTCCTACTCCGAGGCGTTCATCTGGGAGGTACATGTTCGCGACTTCAGTAATAAGATGGGCGGCAATGAGGATTACAGAGGTAAGTATCTTGCCTTCACAGAGAAGGGACTTACCAACGAGGCAGGCATTCCCGTAGGCATTGATTACCTTGTGGAGCTTGGTGTAACTCACGTTCACCTCAACCCCGTTTATGACTACGCTACGGTCGATGAAGCCGATCCCGACAGCCAGTTCAACTGGGGCTACGATCCCAAGAACTACAATGTTCCCGAGGGAAGCTACAGCACCGATCCCTATAACGGCGAGGTAAGAATTAAGGAATTTAAGCAGATGGTTCAGGCGCTTCACGATGCAGGCATCGGCGTTATCATGGACGTTGTATATAACCATACCTATGATAAGAACAGCGCATTCAACAGAATAGTTCCTTACTACTATTACAGATACACGAGCACAGGCTCCAACTCAAGCGCATCGGGCTGCGGAAACGATACGGCATCCGAGCGTTATATGTTCAATAAGTTCATGGTAGATAGCGTAAGCTATTGGCAGAACGAGTACGATATCGACGGCTTCCGCTTCGACCTTATGGGACTCCACGATCTTCAGACTATGAAGGACGTTGAGAAGGTAGTTCACACCGCAGATCCCAAGGCTATCATCTACGGCGAGGGCTGGACGATGGACTCCTCTTCCACTATCGACGGTTCTCCTCGGGCTAATCAGGGCAATATCAGCAAGATAACACCCACCAACGGTGCTATCGGTAGCGTTGCAGTATTCAATGACGCCATCCGTAACGGTCTGAGAGGCGAGAATAACGGCGGCTCTACGGGCTATATCAGCGGTGCGGCTTCGGCTAACGCGCAGAAGGTCAAGTTCGGTATCCTCGGCGGTATGCAGAACTGCGGAACGGACTGGACAGTAAATGACGGAATGGTCATCAACTATATGAGCGCGCACGATAATAATACGCTTTGGGACCAGCTCGCTATCACAAGACCTACCGCAAGCGTGCAGGAAAGACTTGTTATGAACCGTCTCGGCGCGGCTATAATGTTCATCTCGAAGGGAACTCCGTTCGTTCAGGCAGGAGAGGAAATGCTCCGCTCCAAGCCCAAGTACGATAGCGACGGTAACCCCGTATACGACAGCAACGGAAAGCCCGTATATGACGAGAACAGCTATAATGCTTGCGATGAGACCAACAATATCAGATGGGAGCTTCTCACACCCACGTCCAACGAGTACCAGATGATGAAGTACTACGCAGGACTTGCAAAGATGAGAAAGGCATACCCCGTTCTCTCGGATTGCAAGGCAGAGGTTCAGGTGTACGATCTCGGCAGCGGTAAGATGGCAGTAGTTATGAAGAGCTCCGACGGCTCCGAGGCTACCGTTCTCATCAACCCCACGGCGTTCGCTTATGACTATACCCTTATGGGTGAGTGGGAGCTCGTTGCTACTATCGACGTAGCGGGCGCAGAGTCGCTTGCTAAGGGCTCGGGTAGCGTAACGATGCAGCCTCGCTCCATACTCGTATACGTAAAATAAAATATCATATTTTCCGCCCCGAGCAGTCGGGGCGGAATCGTTTTTACGGTTTCTGTGGGAGAATTGTATAAAAAAACGAAAATAAATTGTGCAAAAAGCCCAAAATTATAAAAAATGCCTAAAAAATATTGACTTTTAACTTTTACAGTTATATAATATTGTAGTAATATGCAAGGCTCTGCGGATTTCCGCAGACTTGAGTTATTAACCAAATTTTATGCTTTACTATAGAGAAAGGAAAGAGTATGAAACACACAACTAAAATTTTGGCTCTTGTTTTCGTCGCACTGATGATACTCACGAGCCTCTCCACACTCGGCATCCACGCTGAGGAGGGAACTACGCTTTATTTGAAGCCCAATGCAAATTGGCTTACGCAAGGTCATGATCATGATCCTCGCTTTGCCGCTTACTTCTTCAACGATACTGGTTATACTTGGGTTGATATGACCGAGGTTGAGGATGGCGTTTATTCGGTAGTAGTCCCCGAGGGCTATACGAACATTATTTTCTGCAGAATGAACGGAAATACCACTATAAACAAATGGAATGAAACAGGCGATGAAACTAAATACATCTATGACCAGACAGCTGATTTGATCGTTCCCACGGATGGCACAAACTGCTATCAGGTCGCAGAAGATGCATGGAGTAAGGGCGACGGCACTTGGTCGACCTACACTCCCACAATAGCCTGCACACATACTTTCGCAAATTACGACAAAAAAGCCCCTGCTTATAGCACATTTACAACGACATTCCCGACCGCTACTACTAAGGGCTGCACAACTTTAACCTGCACGACCTGCGGCAAGGCTGTCAGCTGCGGTGATGTCTCTGCTATGACTCCCGGAACTTATGTTCTTGATGCAAAGGATTTTGAGGGAATTGCTAAAGAAGATTACATCAATGGTCAGGTAAAGGTCGTAAACGATGTCTTTGCTGCACACCTTAACACGAACTATAAGACTGATACTTCTGTAAAAACATTCAATGATGGCTCTGGTAACGAGTGGAAATCCACTCATAGAATGAATTTTGGCGGGAAGTCGGAGATCATTTCACAGACAGATGCATATAAGAATTATATTGAAATAACTACTACATCCGACACAACTATAACTATTTGGTGGATATGTGGAGGAAATGGTAGACAGGTGATAGTCATCGACAAGGATGGAAAAACAGAGAAGGTATCTACCGAGACCACTACACAGAATTCACTCTATATAACTACATTTGAGGTTGAAGCCGGAACACATTTTATAGGTACTGACTGTACGGGTGCTTCCAATGCTGGTGGCAACTACTTCTACAAGATTCAGGTAGTTGTAGCAGAACCGACGGTCCATAACCACGATTGGGCAGATGCTACATGCACAACTCCCAAGACCTGCAATACCTGCGGTGAAACTGAGGGCAATGCTCTCGGACACGATATGGCAGACGCAACCTGCACCTCTTCCTCGACATGTAGGAGAGAGAACTGCGGACACACCGAGGGCAATGCTCTCGGACATACAGGCGGCACAGCTACCTGCACAGAGAAGGCTATCTGCACAAGATGCTCACAGCCCTACGGCGACGCTCTCGGACACGATTATGTTGACGGCGTATGCTCACGTTGCAACGATATCGATCCTTCAACTATATTCTATCTTGTAGGATATATTAACGGCGCTGATTGCGGATGTGGAGACGACTATGCGGCACTTCATGATGAATACAAGTTCGTTGACGGAAAGCTCACAGTAACATTTATTGAAGATTCTTATGTATTTATTAAGACTGCGGATAATGCACATTGGTATTTGTTTGAGGCTTATGTGACCGAAAAAACAGGCACACTCATGGAAAACCAACAAGAGAAGATGTTCGTTCCCAAGGACGTTGAGGTAACGTTCACTCTTGTTGTCAACGAGGACGAAACGCTCACACTTTCTTACACCGTTTCCGAGCAGTCCGGCGAGGAGAACCCCGGTGAGGAGA
>CAYPRM010000013.1:13689-37896 GCA_964413365.1 uncultured Lachnospiraceae bacterium
CCTACCGACGATCCTGCCGAGGAGCTCAGCACGGGAAGCAAGGTACTTGTTATCATCAAGGGACTCTTTGCACGCCTCCGCGCGCTCTTTATGAAGCTCGTTGAGCAAACGATGGCAATAATCAAGAAATAATCACTATTTTAAGGACGCGAGCACGCTCGCGTCCTTTTTTATGCACATTTTATACAAATTTAAGACATCAAATTGTGCAATGAGTAAAAAATTTCAAAAGCCGACATATAATATTGACAAAAAAAGTCCGATAGTTTATAATAGTATTTGGTATATAGGGCAATGCCCGAACTATCAAATCTTTTAAGGAGATAACAGATAAAATGAAACACACTGTAAAGATTTTGGCTCTGATCATGGTAATTGCTATGGCACTCGCAATGATCACCGCCTGCGAACAGCTTCCCCCTGAGATACAGGACATTATCAATCAGATTCAGGGCGTAACGACCACTCCCGATGATCCCGTAGATCCCACGGATCCCGTAGATCCCAGCTCCACCTTCACCGTGAAGTGGGTACAGGGACAGAAGGTCCTCAAGGAGGAGACTCTCTCCGCAGGCAGCACGCTTACAAGCTGGACTCCCAGCGTTTCGGGTAAGGAATTTCTCGGTTGGTTCTCCGATCCCGGTCATACAAAGGCATTTGATTTCGAGAACACCACCGTTACCGCGGATATGAAGGTTTATGCTTCCTTCAAGACCACGGGCGCAGTTGATCCCGTAGAGCCCGATCTCGCTGAATTCTTCCTTCTCGGTGAAGGTCTCGGCGATCTTAAGGATTCGGCGTGGAACCACAGCAACGCCGCTAAGAACCTCGGTATGACCGACAATGGCAACGGCACCTTTGAAATCATCGTCAAGATGTACGCAGGCGATAGATTCCAGATAGGAACGGGCGGTTCTTGGGATGACGGTCAGTGGGGAATTGGCTGCATAGCAGGTAATGAGCTCATTGACGATAAGAACGCACAGGTAAAGAATAGCGACGGCGACGTAGTATTCACAGGTAATTCCGGCGCATACAACAACCCCGTTGAGAAAATGGATATAACCCTTGCTGAGGGACAGGACGGCGTCTATAAGTTTGTCTTCGACTCCGCAACCTACACTATCACATGGCAGCTCGTTGAGAGCATTGATCCCTTCGATGACTCCAACGTTCCCGTAAACCCCGACCTCGGCTACTACGTAGTCGGAACGTTCCTTAACGATGAGGGCGAGCAGGTCCACTTCATCGTAGTTAAGGACTTCTCCCCGAAGATGGAGCTTCAGGAGGACGGCACATACGCAATAGTTATCGACATAACCGACGTTACCGAGTCCTATGATTGGCTCGTTAAGGAGGGACAGGTCGCCGCTGACGGAAATCCCGCTATCTTCGCATTAAAGGTAGTTTACGGTGAGCCTGGTAACATCATAACATGGTTCTCGGGAGATAAGAGCGATAACATTTATATCTCCGCGGCAGGTAAGTACATCATCACCCTCAAGGACGGACATTGCTACGCAGAAGCGGCTAATACCTCTGTGGGAGCTCTTGTCAGATAATTTCAATTTTAAGAAATAGAGCAAAAAATCACTAACCGCACATCCGACTCGGGTGTGCGGTTTGATTTTTGGGGGCGATTTTCGAATAAACTGTACAAAAATACCCCTCCTTCTTTGTGCAAAAAGCGGAACTTTCAAAAAAGCACTTAAAAATCTTGACATCGCGACAAAATAATTCTATAATTAAATATGTAATATAGGTGATCAGGGCTTTGCCTGCCCGAGGACCTTATTAACACAATGCCGTAAGGCATAATATGTTTTTGAAAAGGAGAACTCCATGAAAAAAGTATTAAAGACACTTATTATGGTAATGATCCTCGCCGTTGTCGTAACCGCGCTCGCAAGCTGCGACGTGCTCGACACGATACTTGGATATTTACCTTGGGTTGAATGCTCTCACACCGGTGGTACAGCTACATGCGCAGCTCAGGCAATCTGCGAGAAGTGCGGCGAGCCCTACGGCGATAAGCTTCCCCATGATTCTAAGAATGTAGTTGCTGTTCCTGCAAGCTGCACAGAGGCAGGACATACAGCAGGCAAGAAGTGCTCGGTATGTGGTGAGGTCCTTGAGGGACTTGAAGAGGTACCTGCACTCGGTCATAACTTTTATGAAGACGGATGCGAGAAGCTCTGCCTTGGCTGCGGACTCATAGATGGCGCACACCAGTGGAAGGACGCTACCTGCACCGCACCTAAGACATGTGAGGTCTGTGATAAGACCGAGGGTAAGGCTGCCGGTCATACGGGCGGCACGGCTACCTGCACAGAGAAGGCGATCTGCACTGTCTGCAACGAGCCTTACGGCGAGCTTCTTGATCACACCGAGGTTGATATAGACGAAGTTCCTGCAACCTGCGGCGAAAACGGCTCGATAGGCGGCAAGAAGTGCTCTACTTGTGGTAATATCACAGTTGAGCCTACAGTCCTTCCCGCTACTGGCGAGCACACAGGCGGCACCGCTACCTGCGAGAATAAGGCAATTTGCGACAGCTGCGAGCAGCCCTACGGCGAGCTTGCAGACCACGTCGGCGGCACCGCTACCTGCGCAGAGAAGGCGATCTGCACAGTCTGCAACCAGCCCTACGGCGAGCTTACAGACCACGTTGGCGGCACCGCTACCTGCGAGGATAAGGCGATCTGCAGTAGCTGCAACCAGCCCTACGGCGAGCTCGGCATACATAACTACAACGGTGAGAACGGCACCTGCTCCGTATGCCACGCATATGTATTCGATGCAGACATTGATATTAAGGACTACGCTAAGAGTCAGGAGATCGCAATGGGCACTACCTTTGCAAACGGTCTTGTTACCTTGAATGGTGGCAAAGCTAAGAGATCCAATTCCTCAAACTTCAGCGTTGAGATCACAAAGAGAGGCGGCTCGTATCTGACATTCGTAATTCCCGAGGGAAAGACTGCAACAGTTACTATTAATCTTTCTTCCACGGGTAACTCCAATGCTTCGGATTTTGGTGTCCTTGATTCTACCAATACCTTGGTTGAGAACGAAGAGAAGGCAACTACCATCGCAGGTAGTGTCGAGACCTCCTTCCACTACACCCTTACCGCAGGTACATACTCTGTGATCAGCCCCGATGGCGGTGATAATAGTAATCGCGGTGTTCGTGTATTCGAGATCAAGATCGTGCTTGACTAATAATTGAAAATCAAAATTCAATAAATACAGCAAAGTAAAATTTGCTATACCACGCACCCCTCGGGGTGCGTGGTTTTTTAATATACAAAATAAATAAAATGCTAAACTCAAATTGTGCAAATGGTCGAAAAATGCAAAATTCAATGCAATCTATTGACATATTTGATAAATTGATGTAAAATAAATATGATGGATCAAAATGGGGATAAGACCTCTCTGTGATCTGTCTGCAAGCGTTAAGCTTGATCTTTTTTGCTTTGGAAGGAGATTATAATGAAAAAAGTATTAAAGACACTTGTTATGGTAATGATCCTCGCCGTGGTCGTAACCGCGCTCGCAAGCTGCGACGTGCTCGACACGATACTTGGATATTTACCTTGGGGTGAATGTTCTCACAGCGGCGGAACGGCTACGTGCACGGCTCAGGCAATCTGCGAGAAGTGCGGCGAGCCGTACGGCGATAAGGCACCCCATGATTCTATTGACGTGCTTGCTGTTCCTGCAAGCTGTATGGAGGCAGGGCATACATCGGGAAGGAAATGCTCGGTCTGCGGAGAGATCCTCCATGGACTCATCGAACTCTCGGCTCTCGGCCATAGCTTTTATCAGAATGGCGTATGTGAGAAGATCTGCCTTAGCTGCGGATTTGTAGAGGGCGAGCACCAGTGGAAGGACGCTACCTGCACCGCACCTAAGACATGCGAGATCTGCAAAAAGACCGAGGGCGATGCCACAGGTCATACGGGCGGCACGGCTACCTGTACGGAGAAGGCAACGTGCACGGTCTGCCACGAGCAGTACGGTGAGATTTTGGACCACACCGAGGTAGATATGGCTGACGTTCCTGCGACCTGCGGTGCGGACGGCTCGACGGGCGGCAAGAAGTGCTCCATTTGTGAGACTGTTACGGTTCAGCCCACAGTAATTCCTGCTTCGGGCGTGCACACCGAGGTGCCCATCGCTCCCGTTGCGGCTACCTGCGGCGAACCCGGATGGACGGCAGGCGTTAAGTGTTCCACTTGCGAGCTTGTCCTCACAGCTCCCACGGAGATCCCTGCCACGGGCGATCATAAGATAAAATGGGTAACTACACCCCCCACAGCTACCGAGCACGGACGCACAACCGTTTCCTGCAGTGGCTGTTCCACAAAGGACGTTGAATACGAGTGGGTGGATGCTATCACGGATGAGGGAAGCTACATTCTCGAGTGGAGCGACCTTATCGGAATAGCAGGCACCGAGAAGAACGGCACGTACGCCGACGGCGATGTTGCTGTTAAGAATAACGTTTTTGCTATCCATACGGGCAAAAAGATAACTGTTGATCAGAATAAGAATTATTCCTGGTCTGACGGCTATGCCGCACAGGGACGTATCAATTTCGGCAGTAAGACTCAGTTCAAGTCCGCAGGATATATCACGAACGGTATCGAATTTACGATCACACAGAAGGCCACCGTTAAGATCTGGTGGATGAACGCTACCAAGGACACCACCATCAGACAGGTAGGCATTTATGACCTCACGGGTAATATCGTTGCTCAGTCCTCCGCTGAAGGAGTTAAGGATGCTAAGGAGCTCTACGAGGTAGAGCTTGAGCCGGGTACGTACATCATCGGTAACGTGGGAGATCAGAATTATATCTCCAAGATCGGCGTATATGTATGCACGGCTCACGATTGGGCGGACGCGACCTGCACCGCACCCAAGACGTGCAAAAAGTGCGGCATCACAAGCGGCAACGCACTCGGACATGATATGGCGGACGCGACCTGCACGGCTCCCTCGACCTGTAAGAGAGAGGGCTGCACTCACACCGTGGGCAACGCTCTGCCTCACACATACGAGAACGGCTACTGCAAGGGCTGTGGCGGCTTGGATCCCGACCACGTATTTCAGAAGACCATTGCCGAGCTCGCATCCCTCCCCATAGGCACGAAGGTCGAGTTCACGGGATTTGTAGTTGAGCTTGACGGCGGCTATAATCCGAATGCTGGTACTATGAGCCTTACTCTCTCCGATGGCAATGGCAATACCATCTACCTCTATAATGTAGGTTATAATGCAACCCTCTGTCAGGAGATCAAGGTAACGGGCACGATCTCTCGGTATAACGGTAAGATACAGGTGTCTAACGGCGAGGCGTACCTTCTTTCGTCGGGAAATCACACCTATGCTCCTGCGACCTGCCTTGATCCCAAGATCTGCACGGTATGCACGGCACGCAAGGGAAATCCCAACGGACACAGCTATGGTGCTAACGGCATTTGCGAGGGCTGTGGACTTGACAGAAGCTATACCGCACTCAAGACCTTTATGTCCGACTATGCAAGAGATAATAGCTGGAGCGACGGCGTGAAAAATAGTACGATGAATGTCGATAGCAATATCACCGTTACTGTCGTAGGCGGTGCGAACAGCGGAAAATATTACAGCAACGGCGCGTCATGGAGAATGTATCAGAATGAAGATCCCACTATAACCGTTTGCGCTTCCGAGGGCAAGACGATAGCTTACGTCAAGATCACCTACATCAGCGATAACGAAGGCTATCTCACTCTTAACGGCACGAAGGTCGACTCACAGGCAAGAGTTGACGTCAACGCAGGCTCTATCACGTTCGGTGTTAGCGGATCCTCGACTAAGGGACAGGCAAGGATCACCGCTATTGAGGTAGTTTATCAATAATTTATACTTATACACCACGCACCCTCGGGTGCGTGGTGCTTTTAGTGTACAAAGTATATAAAAATGCCTTTTGAATTTGTGCAAATGGTCGAAAAAATGTAAAAGTCAAACTAAAGTATTGACACATTTAATAAATAGAGGTAAAATATATAAGTAATAAATTAAAGTGGGGGAAGTATGCCTATTCTCTCGGGATTTATTTATAAGCACGAAGGTGCATTCATTTTATTGGAAGGAGAATACAATGAAAAAACTTACGAGAATACTTCTTGTAGTCTTGACATTAACGATCGTTGCGACGAGCGTTGCCAGCTGTGAATTTACTGATAAGATCACGAGCTGGATCGACAAGGTCTACGACTATATCGTAACTGGATGTGTTCACGAGGGCGGAGCTGCCACATGTACAGAAAAGGCAATCTGTTCGCTTTGCGGTCGGCCCTACGGCGAGCCCCTCGGACATACACCCGAGGCTATCCCCGGGATTGAACCCACCTGCACAGAGAGCGGAATTACAGAAGGCTCACGCTGTGGGGTCTGCGGAGAGATCCTTGAGTCGCAGATGCCTCTTTCTCCCTTAGGTCATAGCTTTGGCGAGTGGGAAGTAACCACGCCTGCCACCTGCACGACCGACGGTGAGTCCGAGAGCAGATGCGCGACCTGCGGGGAAACGCACACAGAGACCATCAAGGCTAACGGACACAGAGAGGTAGTTGACACAGGAAAGCCTGCTACCTGCACCGAGAACGGACTTACCGACGGCAAGCACTGCTCGGAATGTAACACGATCATCGTTGCACAGCAGACGATCCAGAAGACTCAGCACGAGTACGAAGATGATGTGACCGCTCCCAAATGCATGGAGCAGGGCTACACGACCTATACGTGCAAGCACTGTGGCGATAGCTACACGAGCGATTACAAAACGCCCACAGGACACACCTTTGGCGAGTGGGAAGAAACCACACCTGCCACCTGCCAAGCAGAGGGTGTACAGACGAGAAAGTGCGCCTGCGGTGCTACGGATACTATGCCCATCGCAAAGAAGACGCATAGCTACTCCACCGTTGTAACTGCCCCCACCTGCACGGAAATGGGCTACACCACCCATACCTGCTCCTGCGGTGATAGCTACAAGAGCGATTACAAAAATCCCACAGGACATAGCTTTGGCACTTGGATAGTAACCACACAGCCTACCTGCACAGCAGAGGGCGAGCAGTCAAGATCCTGCACGCACACGGGTTGCAAGACTACGGAGACCATGCCCGTTGGCGCTAAGGGACACAATTATGTCAAGAACAACGGCTTATCCAAGACTGCTAACTGTACTGAAGGAGGGTATGATTATTTCAAGTGCACGAGATGCGATGCTCACTACACTACAAATAATACCCCTGCTAACGGACACAAGTACGACGACGATTACGATGCTACATGTAATAATTGCGATCACGTGCGCACTGTTGCTTGTAGGCACACAGATAAGGAAACCATCACAGGAACACCCGCTACCTGCACGACCACAGGACTTACCGATGGTAAAAAGTGCAAGGACTGCGGCGAGATCCTTACAGCACAGACCGTTATCCCCGCTAAGGGACACGATTTCGAGTCCACAGGCGGAAAGGTAGTAACTGATCCCACCTGCACAGAGGCTGGATATACCACGTATACCTGCCAGAGGGAAGGCTGCACTCATAGCTATAAGAGCGACTACACCTCTGCTACGGGACACAGCTGGAGCGTTTGGAGCACAACGGCTTCTGCTACCTGCACGACTGACGGTGAGGAAAAGAGAACCTGCGGTAATTGCTCCACAACCGAGACAAGATCCATCGGTGCTTCGGGACACGTTTGCGAGAAGACCGCTACTAAGAATCCCACCTGCACGGAAGTAGGATATGACTCTTATAAGTGCAAGAATTGCGATTATAACTATAAGGACAATTATAAGCCCGCTCTCGGACACGATGTATCGTGGAAGCTGACAGAGGCACCCACGTGTACTGCTCCGGGTACGATAACAGGAGTATGCACGAGGTCAGGCTGCGAAGAAAGCACCGGACTTACGGCTCATGTCGAGGCACTCGGCCACACAGGTGGCACAGCTACCTGCAAATCACCGGCTATTTGCACAAGATGCTCAACCCCCTACGGCGACACTAATTCCTCCAACCATGTGGGAACAGTCGACACGACCACTTGGTACCACGACGCAAGCAACCACTGGAATCAGTACACCTGCTGCGGCGCTCATGCTAATGAGAATACTCATAGCGTAGGCGAGAACGGCACAGCGGCTGGTTGCGAGACAAAGGCAGCTTGCGGAACATGCGGACAGCAGTTCGGCTCGCCTAACGGACACGATCCCAAGGACGGCTGGCTCGACGACGGTGAAGGCAATCACTATCAGGCGTGCGAGAACTGCGATAAGCATATCAACTCCACGTCTCACACATACGCCGAAACATGGAGCAAGGACGGCGATGACCACTGGCACGAGTGCGAGTGCGGTGCTAAGAATGATAACGCCGCTCACACATACGTAAACGGACTCTGCCTCTGCGGCGCACTTCAGCCCAAGACGCTCAGAATTGAGACTAAGGCTGACCTCCTCGCATTCAGAGACAGCGTAAACGGCGGAGATCTCTACGCTGGATGGACAGTATATCTTATCAATGACATCGACCTTGAAAACGCTGACTTCGGCGGTATCGGTGTTGATCATGTCAAGGGCTACGGAGCTAATGTATATAATGCCTCCGATGATAATGCTTACTTCCTCGGCACATTTGAAGGACTTGGACATACGGTAAAGAATTTCAAGATCACCTCAAATAACGATAATGGCTATGCTACGGCAGGATTCTTCAACTCGCTCGGTATTGGCGCGCACATCAAGGATCTCACCGTTGAGGGAGCAACGATAAACAGCACGCACTACGCAGGCGGTATCGTTGGCTACTGGGCAATGGCGGGCATTACTATTGAAGGATGCCACGTCAAGAGCTCCACTATCATCTCTGCACCTCAGCAGATAGGTGAGGGCTGGGATAACGGCGATAAGGTCGGCGGTATTGTCGGAATTGGCTCTACCAGCGGCAGTATCAAGGGCTGTACAGTAACCGATACAACGATCAAGGGCTATCGTAACCTTGGCGGTATCGCAGGATATCTCTTCACGATAACTGTTGAGGATTGCTCCATTTCCGGAGTAACTATCAACGTTGATAGCTCGCACGACTATAAGGGCTACGGCATCGACGAGTCCAAGTATAGCGCAAATAGCATCGTCGGCGTAAACGGCTATGCTACAACTAATTGCACAGGTACAGCTACCATTAACTACGGAACGCTTACCTGCAAGCACACAAACAAGGAAACCATCACAGGCACGTCTGCTACCTGCACGGAGAGCGGACTTACCAACGGTGAAAAGTGCAAGGACTGCGGTGAGATCCTCACAGCACAGACCACCCTCCCCGCTACAGGACACAGCTACAATAAGTCTACCGACTGGATAGATGAAGTCCCTGCAAACTGCACATCGACAGGAACGCTCGGTCACTATCATTGCACGAAGTGTAATAAGGACTTTGGCGCAGACGATAAGGAGCTTGCAAGCCTGACGATCGCTGTTGTTCCCAATGCGCACAAGTTTGGCGAGTGGGTGAATGAAGTTCCTGCAACCTGCACAGAAGCAGGTACAAAGGGACATAAGGATTGTGAATATTGTCACGGTCATTTCAACGCAGAGGGTAATAAGATCACCGATCTGACTATCAATAAGCTTGATCACACGTATGACCAGATGGTCGCAACCTCTGATCATCTCGCTTCGAGTGCAACATGTGAAGCAAAGGCTAAGTATTATTACAGCTGCACTTGCGGTGCAAACGGAACGACTACATTTGAGCACGGCGACTATGCACCACACACAGTTGGCACTTGGGTGGAAAAGGTCTCCGCAAAGTGCGACGCTACTGGTACAAAGGGACACTATGTATGCTCCGTATGCGGAAAGAATCTTGACTCTGATCAGACTACGGTTCTTGATAGTCTTACGATAGATAAGGATCCCGACAACCATAGCGGAACCCTTGGTTCTACAAGCGGCGTTGAGGGCGGATATGTTTCAGACGCTGAAGAACACTGGCAGGTATGGAGCTGCTGTGGAGTTACAACTACAAAGACAGCTCACACCTATGATGCGGCTGGTAATTGCGTTTGCGGACGTGCAAAAGTAACAAATACTACTGTATCTGTTACAATCCAAGAATATGCTAGTATCAAGTCATGGAGTAACGGTACTCAATATCTTGAAGTGATTTTGGACAGTAACATTACTGTAACTCTTACTGGTGGCTCAAATACGGGTAAGTATTATAGCAGCGGTTATACATGGAGAGTATATCAAAATGAGAATCCTACTATAGTTGTAACAGCAACCGGAAATAAAAAGATAGTTTCTGTAAAGATCACGTATGATATCGACAAAACAGGCACGATGACTTTGAACAGCGAACAGGTTGCATCTGGAACTGTAGTAAATGTTGATAAGACATCTGTTACATTTGGCGTAGGAAACACAGGATCTGTAACTAATGGTCAGGTTAGAATTAAATCAATCGAGGTAGTTTACAAAGACATACCTGCACACGATTGTGATGATTATAAAACTGGCGCAACCTGCACAAAGGACGCTGTTTGCTCAGAGTGTGGCAAGACGATTGAAAACTCCAAGACGGAACACTCGTACACTGAGGTACCAGAAGTTCCTGCAACTTGTATTGCAACTGGTGTAGCTAAGTATTATGAGTGCTCGGTTTGCCATAAGGTATTTGATACTGATAAGGTTGAAACGACCGCTGCGGCTCTTGTACTTGCTAAGATTGCACACAACTATGATTCTAATGGCGAATGTACGCAGGATGGTTGTACATCTACCGCTAATGTGGTCTACCTTGACACCAATATGTGGAATGGCGAGGGTGCTTGGTTTGCCGCCTATGTTTGGAATAATAGCAACGATAATAATCAATGGCTTCAAATGAGACTTAAGGAAGGTAGCATATACTACGCTATCGTTCCTGACGGTATGACAAATATCTTGTTTGTCAGAATGAATCCTTCGACTGACACTCCAGATTTCAACTCAAATACTAACTGTTGGAATCAGAGTGATGACGCAGAGCTTTCGTTCACTGGCAAGAAGGCACATTACACCATAGCTAACTGGAGCAATGGAACTTTTGGCAATTCGCAGGTGTCTAACGCATATACGGCAGTAGGAAGCTTCTCTGGATGGATTCCTCACGATTCCGATTATGATATGATCTTTAACCCCGAAACAGGACTTTACTACATTAGCATGACTCTTAATAGTGCTGATTATCAGTACAAAGTAGTAACTAATCACGCATGGTCTAACGATGGCGGAGTTGAATACGCCAATGGTACTAATAATCTGTCGTTTGAAGTTACTGAAGATGGAACTCAAGTACTTATTACATTCAACTTCTTCACGAAGGAAGTAAAGTCTGAGGTACACGCTCATAGGTGGACGTACAGCAATGTTACCGATACTAAGCACACAAGAACATGCACATGCGGCGATTCTATTTCCGAAAATCATAGCTATGACGAAGCTACGCATTATTGTGCATGCGAAAAGGCTGATCCTGATTACTACTTCCCGAAGAACATTTCCGACCTCGGTACGCTTGATGACGGCTCAAAGGTTGAGTTCACGGGCACAGTAGTTAAGATCAACACGGAGTGGAGCACCCAGTATAATAATATTTCCGTTACTGTCTCCGACGAAAACGGCAATACCTTCTACATTTACAGACTTGCTACTAACGTCGCACTTTGCGATGTGATCACCGTCAAGGGTGAGATCGGCACCTACAACGGTGCTAAGCAGATCGCTCAAGGTGCTACGGCTACCATAGGAGCTGCAAAGGCTCACGACTGGGCTGACGCAACATGCGCTCTTCCCAAGACGTGCAAGACCTGTAGTGCAACAGATGGCAATGCTCTTGGACATGATTGTGTTGACGGCGTATGCTCAAGATGTAATGATGTAGAGGGAAAAATAACTACAGTTACTGTTTCTATCGCTGACTATGGCACAAACAATAGTTGGGTTAAGGAGACAAAGTATACAAGTGTAATTTTGGATAGCAATATTACTGCTACTGTATCTGGTGGAGAAAACTCCGGGAAATACTATAGTAATCAACAATGGAGACTGTATCAAACTGAATCTCCTACTTTGACTATTGCTGCTGCCGAAGGTAAAACCATCGTATCTGTTAAAATAACATTTACCAAGAATAACGCAGGCTGTTTGACTTACAATGGAAAGAATATTTTAACTGATAATGTGGTTTCTGTTAATGCTAATTCCATTACATTTGGTGTAGGTAATACTGGTACTAATACAAACGGTCAAGTTCGTATTACGTCTATAGAGATAGTTTACCAATAATCTAACAAAGATTTTCCCACGCACCCTTCGGGGTGCGTGGTTTTTTATATTTTGAGAAGGGAATGGTTAATATAGACAAATGCGAGGTCAGGTTTTTGGTGAATATTGTGCGTTGAATTTTTCTTGAAATGATGCTATAATCTATATTGGTACATAATCGAAATTTTTCACTATGAAAGGAGCTTTTATGAACAAGAAGAAAATTACACGTATATGCATCGCGGCAGGCCTTGCGCTTGTGCTGATCGGTGCGGCGGTAGGACTTGTGGCGTGCCCCGATCCCGATCCCGACAACGGGAAGAAGCCCGACGTTACCTCGGACACCCTCTACGTTAAGAAGGTCGACGGGCTGTCGGACGACTTCATCATGGGCATGGACGCGTCCTGTGTTCCTGCACTCGAGGCGAGCGGCGTTGAGTACCGCGACTTCGACGGCGAGGTGAAGGATGTTTACGAGATCCTCTCGAACAACGGCATCAACTATATCCGCGTCCGCATTTGGAACGATCCCTATGATTCCGACGGCAACGGCTACGGCGGCGGTAACTGCGATATCGACAATGCGATAGAGATAGGCAAACGTGCCACGGCAAACGGTATGAAGCTGCTTGTCAACTTCCACTATTCCGACTTCTGGGCTGATCCTGCGAAGCAGATGGTCCCCAAGGCATGGGCGAAAATGTCCGTCACAGAAAAGGCTGACGCGCTCTATAACTATACCGTCGACTGCCTCGAAAAGCTCGTTGCAGCAGGCGTTGACGTCGGCATGGTGCAGATAGGAAACGAGACCAACGGCTATTTCTGCGGTCATAAGGTCTGGTCGGACATCGCAACCCTTATGCGCGCAGGCTCTCAGGCTGTCCGCGAGATCTGCCCCGACGCACTCGTGGCTGTGCATTTTGCCAACCCCGAAAAGACGTCAAATTACAGAAATTACGCATACTACCTCGCCGCACAGCAGGTCGATTATGACGTTTTCGCGTCCTCGTACTACCCCTATTGGCACGGCACGCTCGAGAACCTCTCCGAGATCCTGACTGAAATAGCGACTAACTACGGCAAGAAGGTCATGGTCGCTGAAACGTCCTACGCCTTCACGCCCGACGACACCGACTTCTCATCGAATACCATCGGCGAGGGCGGCGCGTATGTTAAGGATTACCCCTTCACCGTGCAGGGACAGGCTAACCTCGTCCGCGACGTTATCGACACCGTTGCGCACATCGAGGGCGGAATCGGCGTGTTCTACTGGGAGGGCACGTGGATCAGCGTCGGCACGGAGAGCTGGGAGATAAATTCCGCACTTTGGGAGAGATACGGCTCGGGCTGGGCTTCGTCCTACTCCACCGATTACGATCCCAAGGACGCAGGTAAGTATTACGGCGGCTGTGCGGTCGATAATCAAGCGTTCTTTGATTCTCAGGGACGCGCGCTCGAGTCTCTTAAGATATTCTCCCTCGTCAGAGGCGGAAATGAGGTCGAGGTCAAGACCGATGCACTCGAGGAGGTCAGCATTATTTGCGATATCAATGGCGATATCGTCCTTCCGACCAAGGTAAACGCAATTATGAGCGATAATTCGAGGACGGAGCTGCCCGTCGAGTGGGAAAATGTGGATATTGACGCATTCAAGGCGAGCGGCATCGGCAAATACGACATCAAGGGCACCGCAGGCGGCATGACGACGCATTGTTACCTCTCGCTCGTGGAGTACAACTTCCTCAAGAACTGGAGCTTCGAGGACGACACCGAGGGCACGGGCTGGACTGCAACGCAGATCAAGAAATTTGACCAGCTCTATGTTGAGGATAAGCTCACCGACTCCGTAACGGGCAGTAAGCACTACCATTTCTGGGGTTCTGGCACGGACACCGTCGAGTTCACCCTCGAGCAGACGCTCGCCGACCTCAAGGCAGGGAAGTATTACTACGCGATCTCCATTATGGGCGGCGACTGCGGCGAGACCGAGGTCTACGCATACGTCAAGGTGAACGGAACGATCGTTTACAAGGCTGAAACGGAGATAACGGTCTATAACGAATGGCACACCGCCGAGATACACGATATTCAGTGTAACGATGGCGATGAAATAACGGTCGGCATCTACGTCAAGTGCGCGGGAACGGGCGCTTGGGGCAAGATCGACGACGCACTTTTGAATTCAGTAAAGGAATAAAGCACGATGAAAAACAAAAATATGTACGGGAGGGCATTTTCCCTTATCCTCGCGGTGATTATGATATTTACAACACTTGCACTTGCGGGCTGTCCTAGCCCCGACCCCACCCCCAACGATCCCGATAGCTCCAATAACGGCGGCAACGGCGGAAATAACGGCGTCACGGCAGAGCCGATGCTCGATCCCGTGGACGACAATTACAGAACCTTCTATCAGATCTTCGTCGGCTCGTTCTCCGACGGCAATAACGACGGCATCGGCGACCTTCGCGGCGTCATCAACCGCATGGACTACCTCAATGACGGCGATATCAACAACGGCAACGACCTCGGCGTGCAGGGAATATGGCTCTCGCCGATATTCTCCTCCAACTCGTACCATAAGTACGACACGAAGGATTATTACACCATCGACTGGAGATTTGGCGACGAGGCAACGCTCCTTGAGCTGATAGACCTCTGCCACGAGAGAAATGTCAAGATTATCCTCGACCTCGCGATAAACCACACCTCGACTCAGCACCCGTGGTTCATTGAGTTCAAGAAGGCGCGTATGGAGGGCGACACGGATAACAAGTATTATAATTGGTATACCTGCGTTACCGCCAGTCAGAGAAATAACGGCTCGATATATAGCAAGATAGGCGGCACGAGCTTCTATTACGAGTGCAACTTCTCGGGAGATATGCCCGAGCTCAACTTCGATAACCCCGACGTGGTCGATGCAATGCTCGATGTTGCGAGATACTACCTTGAGCTTGGCGTGGACGGCTTCCGCTTTGACGCGGTGAAGTACATCTACTACGGCGATACGGCACGCAACGTAACGTTCTGGAATAATTACGTCAGCACGCTCCGCTCCGAATATCCCGATAGCTACATGGTCGGCGAGTGCTGGTCGGGGGATAGCGAGATATTGCAGTATTACGGCAAGCTCAACTGCTTCGACTTCTCAATGTCGGGAGCAGAGGGCAAGGTCGCAATGGCGGCTAAGGGCAACGGACTCACCACCTATGTAAATTACGTCGTTTCGTTCCTTAACTCTATAAAGAGCAAGAATCCCAACGGTATGCTCGTGTCCTTCCTCTCGAACCACGACCAGGATAGGATCGCAGGCTCGTTCGTTACGGATAATCAGATGAAGATGGCAGCGAGCCTGTATCTGCTCTGCTCAGGCTCTCCCGTGATCTATTACGGTGAGGAGATCGGCATGCGCGGAAAGAGAGATCCTGCCATAGATACGGATGCCGACAGAAGACTTGCTATGCTCTGGGGCGACGATGACCTCGTAAGAAATCCCACGGGCGCAACATATAGCGCTCAGATAGACAGCGACGTCGCAAGACAGCTTGACGATCCTAACAGCGTACTCAACCACTACTCCAAGCTTCTCTCGATACGTCAGAGATATCCCGCAGTCGCAAGGGGCAGCTATACCGCGATCACCTCGTCGGATAGGGGACTTGCAGGCTTCCTTGTTACCTATAACGATGAAAGACTTGTCATTTTGCACAATGTTTCCACCTCTGAGATAAGGATCGACCTCTCAGCCCTCATCGGGATCGGCGCATATAGACCTGACGAGATCTGCGAGATCGTCGGAGCAGGGCAGGCTACGCTCAACGGCACAACGCTCACAATAAGCGGTCAGACGAGCATCATTTTGAAATAATTTGTTTATTTTGGCACTATTTGACGAATATGAAAAAAAGTGATTTTGGCATTTTGCCAAAAAAACAACTTTTCAATTTGTCAATAGTGCCAAATTTTATTTTATGAGTAATATTATTATTGACAAAAATGTTAAAAAGGGTTATAATTAATGTTGCGTTAAGACGCATAATATTTTATTTTTTTTAGGAGGAGAATTAGTTATGAAAATGACTAAAATCTTGTCGCTCGTTCTCGCTTTGATCATGGTTGCAGCTTGCTTCACAGCATGCCCTCAGCCCGATCCTAACGATGGCACGACAACAAATCCTGGCGGAGAGACAAATCCTCTCGCAGGTACGTATAATATTAAGGTTTGGGTTTCCGAGCTTGACGCTGTAGTCGGCGAGGACGCTAACGGAGAAGAGATCAGAAAGTCCGTTGTTGAGCTTACCAAGGAGCAGATCCAGAGATTTATGGATGCTAATCCCGGTGTAATTATCAACGCTGAGGTTTCTGGTGTTCCCGAGGGTGATGCAGCATCTCAGGTTATTACCGACGTTGCTACCGCTCCCGATATTTACTGCTTCGCACAGGACCAGCTTGCTCGTCTTGTACAGGCTTCCGCACTTGCAGCTCCCTCTAAGGTTGTTGCTGACCTTCTTAAGACTGCTAACGACGCGAACAGCATTTCCGCTGCTTCCGTTGCAGGTACTCTGTACGCTTATCCTATGACCAGCGATAACGGCTACTATCTCTACTACGATAAGAGCATCGTTACCGATCCCTCCAGCCTTGAGCAGATCATTGCCGATATCGAGGCTTACAACGAGGGCAAGGCTGACGCTGATAAGAAGAACTTCAGATTCGCTCTTGAGAACGCTTGGTACACCGCATCCTTCTTCTTTGCAACCGGATGCGTAAGTTCCTGGACGACCGACGTTGACGGTAACTGGACAGGTATCGAGGATACATTCAATAGCGATAAGGGCGTTGTTGCTATGAAGGGTATGATGAAGCTCGCTCAGTCCTCCTGCTACAACTCCGATGCTGATAAGTATGACAATGCTGCAGCTTGGGTAAATGGTATTTGGAATGCTAACACCGCTCAGGGTCACTTCGGTGATAACTTCGGCGTTTGCAAGCTCCCCTCTTTCACAGTTGACGGTGAGACCTACCAGCTTGGTTCCTTCTCCGGTAACAAGCTTATGGGTGTAAAGCCTCAGAGCGATGCTAACAAAGCAGCAGTTCTTTCTCTCCTTGCTCAGTACCTCACAAACGAGCAGTGCCAGCTTGACAGATACGATCTCCTTCAGTGGGGTCCCTCTAACAAGGCTGCTCAGCAGAATGAGGATGTTAAGTCCAACCTTTCTCTTCTTGCTCTTGCTGACCAGAACCAGTATGCTACTCCTCAGGGTAACATCCACGGCTCTTGGTGGGATATCGCTAAGATTCTCGGCGCAGACGCTAAGACTGTAGAGAGCGACGATGATATCAAGGCAGCTCTTAAGAACTACTCTGATGCTATCAACGGTATCTTCGAGATGACCGATGAGCAGAAGCAGGCTTGGTCCGTAATCGGTGATATGTCCAACGATGGTTGGAAGACCGACTATCCCTTGACTAAGATCGAGGACGGCGTTTGGGAGTCCGGTGTTATTGAGTTCACCGCAGGACAGGGCTTCAAGTTCCGTCAGGGCGCAAGCTGGGATAATCAGATCCCCGCAAGCGGACATGTTGGTGGGGATGATAACTCTGGTAACATCGCTGTTGATGTAACAGGTAAGTACAAGATTCGCCTTACTTGGGACGGTGAGGTAGGCTCCACAGCTACTTGGGAGTTCATTCCCGCTGAATAATCCTTCACATTGAAGTTGAATAACTGAATATTTTGGCGGATGAGCCATCCGTGGCTCATCCGCTGTTAAAGAAAAGGCATTGTTGGCCGATATACAAGGGACACTTGTCTTGTGTGTCGGCTAACAGTGCCTTCTCACTATGAAAAGGAGATCTATAGGCTTTATAGCTTGTGCATTTTATTTATGAAAAAATTAAATGACTTGGAATATCTGAAGCTAAGCAAGCCACGTGCCTATTGGTATAATTTCTGTATGTTCATCTGCTCGATCCCGGGCTGGTTCGTGGGACTCTTTGTCGCATTGTGGTCGTACATCTGCAAATTTGCACGCCTCATCGTCGACGGAGCGAAGGACATAGGATATACCTTTGTTAAGGGTAATGTGGCAGTTAAGCTCTCATTCCTTATTTTCGGACTTGGAAATTTATACTACGGTCAGATACTTCGCGGAGTCCTCTTCCTTGTATTTGAGGTAGTATTTCTCGTATATATGTTCCTTCCCCAGGGAGGCGGATTTTATTGGATAAATAAGGCGCAGTTCTTCCAGACGGGCAATACCGTTGGTACTGTTCAGCAGGGAAAGGGCTTTCAGATCATAGACGTTCCTGGGATCGGTCCTATGGAGGTCGAGATCAAGATCGACGGCGATGACTCCGTAAGAGTCTTGTTCTATGCGCTTTTGACAATATTCTTTATCGTTGCATTTATCTACACATGGAGACTTCAGGTCAAGCAGTGCAGGATCAATATGGATATCCGCGCAAAGCACGGTAAGATCAAGAAGGCAAAGGACGACCTTAAGTCCCTTCTTGATGAGCAGTTCCATAAGACTCTGCTCGCGCTTCCCACAGTAGGTATCGCGCTCTTTACGGTGCTTCCCATCATCTATATGATGATCATCTCGTTCACCAACTACGGCGATTATAAGAATCAGTATTACGACGGCTCGGCTAAGCTCTTCCAGTGGATGGGCTTCGAGCACTGGAATACCTTCTTTGATGGAAATAGCGATATCAGCCGTGCATTCGGAGATATACTCATCTGGACGCTCACATGGGCATTCTTCGCAACGTTCACCAACTACTTCCTTGGAATGCTCGTTGCAATGCTCATAAATAAGAAGGGAATAAAGATCAAGAAGTTCTGGAGAACGGTGCTCGTGCTCACGATCGCTATTCCTCAGTTCGTATCCCTCCTTTACGTGAAGAATATGTTCATTCGCGGAGGGTTTGTAAATAACCTTCTACTGACGTATAATTTGATCCCACAATCAATGCTGGATATGCAGCAGCTATCACTGTGGGAGAACCCAATAAGCGCAAAGATACTCGTTATCGTGCTGAATATCTGGATTGGTATCCCCCATATCATGCTGATGGCTACGGGTATTCTTATGAATATCCCTGCCGACCTCTATGAGTCGAGCCGCGTCGACGGTGCAAACTCGTTCCAGCAATTTATGAGGATCACGCTCCCCTATATGCTCTTCGTAACAGGGCCGTATCTTCTTACGAGCTTCGTCGGCAACCTCAATAACTTCAACGTTATCTACTTCCTCTCGGGAGGCGGCCCGAGCTATACGAGCGCGGACGGCTTCACGTCGGCAGGCGGCGTTACGATCGGACATACCGACCTGCTTATCACATGGCTGTACAAGATGACGATAGATTCCGCAAAGCTCGAGTACTATAATGCTTCTCTTATAGGCATCATGGTATTCGTGGTCGTTGCAGTTCTCTCGCTCATCGTATATAACGTACTGCCTTCAAATAGAAACGAGGAGGACTATGCATAATGGATAATAAAAATTCTATTAAAAAGAGCGGACTCGGCATAAAGACCACAAGACGCATTACGAATGTAATAGTTTACGTGATCCTTATAGCGATGACCGCACTCTGGCTCTTCCCGTTCTTCGGTATCGTGCTTGAGTCCTTCAGAGTCGAATCCGCAGGTCAGGTCTCCTACTTCTGGCCTAAGAAATTCGGATTTGATAACTATAAGTACCTGTTCAATCAGACGAACTTCCTTAAGTGGTTTGGCACTACCGCATTTCTCGGCGTTATAACCGCCGTTCTGCAAACGTTCTTCATCCTCTCGATGAGCTATACACTCTCGCGACTGAGATTTAAGGGTAGGAAGGGACTTATGAACTTCATGCTCATTCTCGGAATGTTCCCGGGCTTCCTTACGATGATACTTATCTATAAGGTCTTTGCCGATCTGGGACTTACGGGTGAGAACGCACCTATAGGACTTATTATCGTTTACTGCGCAAGCTCGGCAATGGGCTACTACGTGTCAAAGGGCTTCTTTGATACCATTCCCAAGACGCTTGACGAGGCGGCGCGCGTTGACGGCGCTACACGCTTCCAGGTGTTCTATAAGGTTATCATGCCCCTTGCAAAGCCGATCGTTATCTACACGCTTCTTATGGGCTTCATGGCACCCTGGGGCGACTTCATGATGGCGAGATTCCTCGCACATAACGTCGACTCGGGTAAGAACGTCGCTGTCGGTATATATCAATGGCTTGACAAGAGTAATATCAACAACAGATATACATCATTCTGTGCAGCAGGAGTTTGTGTATCCATACCCGTTACTGTCGTATTCCTCTGCCTGCAGAAGTACTACGTAGAGGGCGTAACAGGCGGAGCAGTTAAAGGATAAAGGAGATTATTATGGCTTCAGTTAAATTAACAAATGTAAAAAAGATATACGGCAAGGACACGGTCGCAGTTCAGGACTTCAACCTTGACATTGCCGATAAGGAATTTATCGTTTTCGTAGGACCTTCGGGCTGCGGAAAGTCCACCACGCTCCGCATGATAGCAGGACTTGAGGAGATTTCCGAGGGAACGGTCGAGATCGACGGCGTAGTCGTCAATGACCTTCAGCCCCGCGACCGCGATATCGCGATGGTGTTCCAGAACTACGCGCTCTATCCTCACCTCAGCGTTTTCGAGAATATGGCGTTCCCGCTAAGGCTTAAAAAGCTGCCTCAGGACGAGGTCTATGAGAGAGTTACCAACGCCGCACAGATACTCGGCATCACCGAATATCTCACGAGAAAGCCCAGAGCTCTTTCGGGCGGTCAGCGTCAGAGAGTTGCTATCGGACGTGCAATGGTGCGTGACTCCAAGGTGTTCCTTATGGATGAGCCCCTCTCGAACCTCGACGCTAAGCTCAGGAACCAGATGAGAGCGGAGATAATCCTCCTCCGTCAGAAGATAGATACCACCTTCATCTACGTAACGCACGACCAGACCGAGGCTATGACGCTCGGCGACCGCATCGTTATAATGAAGGACGGCTTCATTCAGCAGGTCGGCACACCCGTAGAGGTGTTCGATAAGCCCCTCAACCTCTTTGTCGCTGAGTTTATCGGCGCGCCCAAGATGAATACGTTCAAGACAGACCTCGTTTGCGAGAACGGCAGATACTACGTAACCCCCTACGGCGCAAAGATCGAGATCAAAGGCGAGAAGGCTGAGCTGCTCGCTAAGAAGGGAATAGGCTCGCGCGAGGTAGTACTCGGCGTTCGTCCCGAGCATATCACTCTTACGGATAAGAACGATCCCTCGGCTATTGCCTGCAGGATCGAGGTCAATGAGATGATGGGTAGTGAGCTTCACCTCCACGTTGTCGAGGATAACGGCGATAAGCTCATCGTCCGCATCCCCACAGTCTCCCTCACGTACGAGGAGCGCGAGCACCTCGGCTATGGCGAGACCATTCATATCACGTTCGAGGGCAAGGTAATGCACTTCTTCGATCCCGAAACGGAGCTCAACCTCCTCTACTCGGGCGACTAATGCGAGAGCAGATCTTCCATAGCTGACTAAAGCACTTATAAAAGGGCTGTCTCATTAAGATGGCCTGAAAGAAAAAGCGGCAGCTTTTTACCGAAAAGGTATTGAGCTGTCGCTTACTTTGTCGTATAAATTAATTAGCAAAAAACAACAAGAAAGCTATATAATTATACACAAATGAAAGATAGAAATCAAGTGGTTTTGCTATTTAATAACACAACGTGTTTTAACAGTTGAAACGTCAGTTGTGCTGAATGAGTAAATTGCCATAATGCGGTAAAATCGCCAAGCGGCCTCGTGCGAGAAAAATATAAGAGTTGCCCCAAATGTAAATTTTGTAGCGTTTGGAGTAGCTCTTTTTTGTAGCTTACTGTAGGAAGAAAATCTATTCATATTTTTGTGATAGAATTTTATAACTGATCAAAAAATACGAAAACGGAGGATTAAATTTTGAATATTTACGGGTATATTCGCGTTAGTACCAAAGAACAAAACGAGGGCAGACAGTTGATTGCCTTAAGGGAGGCCGGAGTTGCCGATAAATTTATTTTTATAGATAAGCAATCGGGTAAGGACTTCAATCGTCCAAAATGGAAGCAACTACTTAGAAAATTAAAAAGGGACGACCTGCTCTACATCAAGAGTATAGATCGTCTCGGGCGCAACTACGAAGAAATATTGCAACAATGGCGACTATTAACTAGGGATAAGTGCGTGGATATAGTGGTGCTGGATATGCCTCTTCTTGATACGCGGCGAGGGAAAGATTTAATGGGGACATTTCTCTCGGATATTGTCTTACAGGTATTGTCTTTTGTGGCGGAGAATGAACGGACAAACATTCGCCAAAGGCAAGCAGAAGGCATTGCAGCAGCAAGGGCACGAAACGTAAGATTTGGCAGACCACCAAGATCATTGCCCGCAGATTTTCATAAAGTGTACCAACAGTGGGAGGCCGGAGAAATAACAGGAACCGAGGCAGCAAAACAATGCGGTATGCCACTTACGACCTTCCGGTATAGAGCGAAAATTTATAAAAACGCCAAGGTGTTATAATGGGGTGCATCTACAAAAATGTGTAGTTTTTTGCAAATTATACTCACTTTATTTTACCCTAACATTATATCACAGTTTTGATTAGATGTCAACTGTTTGATGGCGTTTTTTTATATATTTAGATAAATTAGGAAAGAAAAGAAATTTGCAAAAAACTACACTTTATTAAAACAACATAAAGGAAGGCAAATATTATGAGCAAAAAACAATTTCAATTTAGATGGACAGCGATTTTTCTTGCATTGCTTATGATACTTGGGTTGCTCGCGTCTTGCAATGCAGACTGGATTCATATTCAGGGCAAGCCAGGAATCCCGGGAAAGGACGGCCAAGATGGTAAGTCTGCATATGAACTTGCTGTTGAGAATGGCTATTCCGGAACCCTTCAAGAATGGCTCGCTTCCCTTGTTGGTGAAGCGGGTGCGTCTGGGCAAAGTGGCAAAGACGGTATGAACGGAAAATCAGCATATGAGTTGGCTGTTGAAAAGGGTTATACCGGAACGCTTGAAGAGTGGCTGAAATCATTAGTTGGAGAAACTGGTACACCTGGCTCCAATGGCAATGATGGCTATAACGGCAAATCTGCCTATGACCTAGCGTGCGAAGCTGGATTTGACGGAGATCTCGTTGAATGGTTGGAATCTTTGGTTGGCCAAAATGGTGCGAATGGCGAAGACGGAAGAGACGGCATCGACGGTGAAAACGGCATGTCGGCTTACGAGCTTGCTGTCTCTTGCGGATACGAGGGTACTCTCACCGAATGGCTTGTATCTCTTGTGGGGGTTGACGGGCGAGATGGTACAAATGGCACAAACGGCAAATCTGCATATGAACTTGCAGTAGAAAATGGTTACGAAGGTGATGTACAAACATGGCTCGCATCTCTTGTTGGCGCGATCGGTGCTAAAGGTGATAAGGGTGAGACTGGAGAAACGGGTGCAACTGGCAAGTCTGCCTATGAGCTTGCGGTAGAAAATGGTTATCACGGAACGGAAACCGAATGGCTTGCCTCTCTTGTAGGCGACAAGGGCGAACAAGGTGAGCAAGGCATCCAAGGTGAAAAGGGTGACAAGGGCGAACAAGGTGAGCAGGGCATCCAAGGCGAAAAGGGTGACAAGGGCGAACAAGGTGAGCAAGGCATCCAAGGTGAAAAGGGTGACAAGGGCGAACAAGGTGAGCAGGGCATCCAAGGCGAAAAGGGTGACAAGGGCGAACAAGGTGAGCAAGGCATCCAAGGTGAAAAG
>CAYPRM010000014.1:0-37437 GCA_964413365.1 uncultured Lachnospiraceae bacterium
GTGATAAACGCTGAAGGCATCTAAGCGTGAAGCACACCTCAAGATTAGATATCCCTCCAAGCATGACTTGGTAAGGGCACTTGTAGACTACGAGTTTGATAGGTCAGGGGTGTAAGTGCAGTAATGTATTTAGCTGACTGATACTAATAGCCCGAGGGCTTGAACCTCCTAAAGGTTTAAGCGTTCAACTAACATTTCTTGAGTTTCAGCTCTCATACTTTCTACTTTGTTCGGTTTTCAATGCTCAGCTTAAAAGCAAAAGACGTATCAAAACGATACGTCTTTTGTTTTATTTTCTGAGATACGTGGCATCGAAGCCGTCAACGCCTATGCTCTTGCACCAAAAAATGTCAATATCATTTTGGCGTGAGAAGTGCGCATTTTCTATTGACAATCCGCGGCTCGGTATGCTATAATAATTTGTAAATAAAATTCGGATAATTCTGACGAAAGATGAGGAAATGAAATGGATAACGCAAGGATCACAGAGCTGAAAAACATGGCTAACAGCATAAGGATCGGCATAATAGACGCCACGCACGCCGCAAAATCGGGACATCCGGGCGGATCGCTGTCGATGGCTGATATAATGACCTATCTCTACTTTGAGGAGTTGAATATTGATCCCAAGCAGCCGCGCATGGAGGGAAGGGACAGATTCGTTCTCTCGAAGGGCCACACCGCTCCCGTTCTCTATTCCACGCTCGCGCACAGGGGATATTTTCCCGTTGAGGATCTTGTAACCCTCAGAAAGATAGATTCCTACCTTCAGGGACACCCGGATATGAATAAGATCCCCGGTGTCGATATGTCCGCAGGCTCTCTCGGGCTTGGAATATCCGCCGCGTGCGGTATGGCACTCGCAGGCAAGATCGACGGCAAGGACTACCGCGTCTATACGATCATAGGCGACGGAGAGAGCGAGGAGGGACAGGTCTGGGAGGCTTCGATGTTTGCCGCTCACTACAAGCTCGACAACCTCTGCGTGATCCTTGACCTCAATGGACTTCAGATAGACGGTCCCACAGCCGAGGTAATGAACCCTGCACCCCACGACAAGAAGTTCGAGGCGTTCGGCTTCCATGTCATCACCATTGACGGACACGACTTTGAGCAGATAGAGTCGGCGTTTGCGGAGGCGAGAGAGGTAAAGGGAAAGCCCACAGTGATAATTGCAAGGACCACCAAGGGCAAGGGAGTATCCTTCATGGAGAACTCCGTCAGCTGGCACGGCGCAGCTCCCAACGACGAGCAGCACGCCACTGCAATAGCCGAGCTCAAGGAAAGATTTATCTGAGGAGGGAATACGAAAATGGCAGACGTAAAGAAGATAGCAACGAGAGAGGCTTACGGCAATGCGCTCTGTGAGCTTGCTCCAAAATATGATTTCGTGGTGCTTGACGCAGACCTTGCGGCGGCTACCAAGACGGGAATATTTAAGAAAAAGTACCCCGAAAGATTTTTCGACTGCGGAATAGCGGAGGGAAATATGATGAGCGTGGCGGCAGGAATAGCCTCCACGGGCAAGACTGTTTTCGCCTCGTCCTTTGCAATGTTTGCGGGCGGACGCGCATTTGAACAGGTCAGAAACTCGATAGGATATACACATCTCAATGTAAAGATAGGCGCAACTCACGGTGGAATATCCGTCGGTGAGGACGGCGCAACGCACCAGTGCAATGAGGACTTTGCCACGATGCGCTCGATTCCGGGAATGGTCATAATCAACCCTGCTGACGCGATTGAAACACGTGCGGCAGTTGAGGCGGCGATCCTGCACGACGGTCCCGTTTACCTCAGATTCGGCAGATATGCACTCCCCGTGCTCTATGATGAGAGCTATAAATTCGAGCTTGGACGCGGCGTGCTCATGGCAGAGGGAAGCGACGTAACGCTCGTTGCGACGGGACTTATGGTGGCAACGGCACTTGAGGCAAGGGAGCTTCTTGCAAATGAGGGAATTTCTGCTCGCGTGGTCAACATCCACACGATCAAGCCCATAGATGAGGACATTATCATCACCGCCGCACGCGAAACGGGTGCGATAGTAACCTGTGAGGAGCACAGCATCCTCGGAGGTCTTGGCTCTGCGGTCGCAGAGGTGCTCGTGGAGCATGCTCCTGTTCCTATGGAGAGGATCGGCGTCAGAGATGAGTTCGGACGCTCGGGAACTGTGCCTGCACTGATGGAATACTACGGACTCACCGCAAGGGACATCGCGGAGCGCGCAAGGCTCGCAATTTCGAGAAAATAAAGATAAAATAAAGATAAAATAAAGATCCAAAGGGGACGCTCAGTCCCCTTTGATAAAAGAGGTAAAAATGCGTTTCTTCAAGAATAAATTTTTCATAATCTGCCTTACCGTGGTGCTCTGCCTTACGGTCTTTTCCGTCGTGCTCAGCATCGGCGGCAATTCGTGGTTTTTGAAGGACGCACTCAACGTCATCTCCACTCCCTTCAGGGCTGCTTTTACCGCCTGTGCGGACGGGATCGAGGGATTTATTGACTATTTTACCGAGTTCGACCGCCTGCTGAAGGAAAATCAGGAGCTGAGGGAGGAGAACAGAGAGCTTAAGGAGTTAAGCTCGGACCTCGCCGCACTCAAGGAGGAGAACGCGTGGCTCAAGAATTTCCTCGATATCAAAAATCAGAATACGAGCTTTGAGCTTTCCGACGCACTCGTGATCGGCAGGAATTCGGGCGCGGCACATCAAACTCTCACACTCAATAAGGGCTCACTTCACGGAATGAAGTCGGGAATGACCGTCATAACGGCGGAGGGGCTCGTCGGCAGGATAACCGAGGTCGGACTTACCTCGTGCGAGGTCATCTGCATAACGGATATCTCGAGTGCGGTCGGCGCTGTTGTTGAGCGGAGCGCGCTCGTCGGAATTTCCGAGGGCTACGATAGGGAGAGGTGTAAATTTCACTATACCACGGGGCTTGAGAGCCTCGACGCCGTCGCTGTGGGAGATACCGTGATCACGAGCGGCAGGGGGAGCATATATCCCTACGGAATAAAGATCGGCGAGGTCGTGGAAACTCACGCAGACGACGCGAGCCGCTCGGTAATTGCCACCGTCAAGGTCTCCGTGGACTTTGAAAATATCAGCAGAGTTATGGTCATCACCTCCTTCAGCGTGAACACTGAGGGGGAATAATGAGTATGACGAAAACCGAAAAACGGGAGAGAATGGCTCAGATAGTTTCCGAGCTGAAGAGGGTGTATCCCGATGCCGCGTGCGCACTTGAATTTGGCGGCGAGGGCTGGAGGCTGCTTGTTATGGGCAGACTCTCCGCACAATGCACAGACGCACGTGTCAATATCGTGTGTCGCGAGCTGTTTCAAAAATACCCCACCTGCGAGAGCCTTGCCAATGCGGAGCTTGAGGACATTGAGCGCATCGTCCGCCCGTGCGGATTGTACCGTACCAAGGCGAAAAATATCAAGGACTCGTGCAGAATACTCGTCGAGGAATACGGCGGTGTCCTGCCTGAGGATATGGACGAGCTGCTGAAGCTCCCCGGAGTCGGAAGAAAGATAGCAAATCTCCTGCTTGGAGATATTTATAATAAGCCTGCGATAGTTGCGGATACGCACATGATACGCATTTGCGGAAGATTTGGAATGTACCCTGCGACTCTCAAGGATCCCTATAAGGTCGAGCTCATTGTGTCGGAGCTTGTCGAGCCGAGCGAGCAGAGTGACCTCTGCCATAGGATAGTGCAGTTCGGTAGGGACACCTGCTCCGCACGCTCACCAAAATGCAATGTCTGCCCAATAGCGGATAAATGCGAGGAGGGAATACGATGCTCGAAAAAAATATAACTCTTATAGGAATGCCCGGAGTGGGCAAGAGCACCGTCGGCGTCGTGCTCGCAAAGATGATGTGCAGAAGCTTTATTGATTGCGACCTGCTCATTCAGTCGAGAGAGCACCGCTCGCTCAGCAAAATAATAGCAGAGAAGGGAAATGAGGGCTTTCTTAAACTTGAAAATACCGTCATCTCGGAGCTGAAGGTCTATAATTCCGTCATAGCGACGGGCGGTAGCGCAGTGTTCGGCAGGGAGGCTATGAATAACCTCAAGCGCATCTCCACCGTAGTCTATCTGCGAATGCCCTGCGAGGACCTCGAAAAACGCCTCGGAAGCCTCCGCCGACGCGGAGTTGTGATGGAGGAGGGGCAGACGCTCCGCGATATCTACGATGTCCGTACACCGCTCTACGAAAAATACGCGGATATTACAATAGACGTGAGCCGCAGCGGCGATATACAGCAGACAGCGGAGAGGATAATCGAACTTTTGGGATAGATATCATACCTTAAATATAGCATATCAAGTCATTTTGTACAAATCACTACCCCTATTTTTATAGTTTTTGTACAAGGGGGAGAAAACTCACAAAAGCCTTTGACAAATTCCCGAAAATGGTATATAATATACGAGAAAATCTGAAAAAGGAGAATGAAGATGACTAAGGTAATTTGCAAGGTTACTTACGATACCGAGAAGGATACTCTCGTAAAGAAGGTTACCGTCGGATACTACGGCGATCCCGCGGGCTATGAGGAGATCCTCTTCGTAACGGAGAAGGGCAACTATTATCTCTATGCAAACGGCGGTGCAGAGTCCATCCATCCCACCGAGAGCATCAAGAGAATGAGCAAGGCAAACGCCGATGCATGGCTCGAGGCTAACGCATAAGCTCAAATAAAAGCTAAAAGTGAACGTAAAATAACGACTCAAACGGGGAAAAGCCCCGTCTGCGCACCAATGGCGGAATTGGCAGACGCGCTGGACTTAGGATCCAGTGTTGCAAAACGTGAAGGTTCAAGTCCTTTTTGGTGCACCAAAAGCACATTGTGAAAGCAATGTGCTTTTTTATATGATCGGAGGAATTGCAACGAAGATTTTTTCGGTCGTTTCCAAAATATTTACAAATAATTTTTTACATAGTGGGCGCGTGGGGATTGACAAAAATTTAACGATATGGTATAATATATCCGTTGCAAAAAAGCAAAACCAAAAAAGAAAAAGCAAAACCCAAAATGGAGGAAAAATTAAAATGAAGCTTGAAAACAGAGTTGCAGTAGTAACGGGCGCATCGAGTGGTGTGGGCAGGGAGATCGCTCTCCTTTTCGCATCCGAGGGTGCAAAGGTAGTTGCAGTGGCAAGAAGGGCTGAGAGGCTCGCCGCTCTCGAGGAGCAGAGCAAGGCTCTCCCCGGTGAGATCGTGGCATTCGCAGGAGACATTTCTCTTGAGGAGACTAACGAGAGGATGATCGACTTTGCGATCGAAAAATTCGGACATTTTGACATTCTTATCAACAATGCAGGTCTTATGGACAATTTCGCACCTGCTGAGAACCTTGACACGGAGCTTCTCGTTCGCCTTATGAACGTTGACGTTTTCGGTCCTGCGTGGGCTACTCGCAAGGCAGTTAGGGTATTCCTTAACAATGAGAACGGCGGAAGCATCGTTAATGTTGCGTCTATCGCAGGCATCTGCGGCGGCAAGAGCGGCTGTGCGTACACAATGGCAAAGCACGCTGTTATAGGTCTTACGAAGAACACGGCGTTCACATACCGCAACGACAAGATCCGTTGCAACGCTATCTGCCCTGGTGGCATCAATACGGAGATGACCGATCCTGCGCTCTTCGCTACGGCTGACCAGAAGGGCTTGCAGAACGCAATGCTCGCGGCGAACTTCGGCACGAGAAGTGCGGAGGCTCTCGAGATCGCTACGGTCGCACTTTTCCTTGCGTCCGACGATGCGGCAGTAGTCAACGGCGCAGTCGTAACGGCTGACAGCGGACTCACCTCGTTCTGATAAAACAAAACGAAAGAACGGCAAATTATTCTCCCACGTGGGCATAATTTGCCGTATTTTTTTAAAAAATCAACAACAATTCACAAAAAAGCTGTTGAAAAACTCAGAAAACTATGCTATAATTACTAGTACTATAAATATATGGAGGAAGCTTATATGAAGAAGCTTTTAGCAATTATCTTAACGCTCTCTATGATATTCGCCATGACGTCCTGCACGCTCGTGGATAATATCGTGGATGCGATCACGGGCGGCGGAACGACGAATCCCGATGTTCCTGCAGATCCCCCGACGTACCACTATCTTTATAATGACTTCACCTATTCCGAGAAGGAAATTATTCACAAGACTCTTGGCGGCGACCTTGAGTTCATACCCAACGATGAGTACTATTTTGAGGAGTACGACCACACCGTGGACGGCGGCGAGAGCTTTGAGGGCTTTGTCGTTCACTTTTCGGGTAAGAGCGTAGAGGATTTTGATTCCTACCGCGCACGCCTTGACGGCTTCACTCCCAACGGCACCAAGACCGACAGCGACGGCGATATGTGGTATTACTACATTTCGTCCGACGGCAAGGTAAACATCGCCGCATCCCACTACACCAATGACGGCACGGAAACTATCACAATATACGTTCTTCGTCAGGTAGAGAAGGGCACGAGCGGCGGCACGAGCGGTGGCACGAGCGGCGGCACGAGCGGTGGCACAAGTGGCGGTCAGACAGGCTCACATCTTTACAACGATTTCACAGAAGATGAAAAGGCGGCTATAAAGGAGATCACGGGCGGCGCGCTCATTCCCTTTATTCCCAACGATCTTTATGATCTTGAGGCTTATACCGACAGTGAGACCTACGCAAACGAGGGAATAACCGAGTACGGCGTCAACTTCTACACCTTCGACAATACGCAGGCGGAATTTGATGCATACAAGGCACTTTTCTCCTCCTACACCTACGACGGCACGGAGGATGATATTTACGGCGACGCATGGTATTATTACAGTGCAGCTGACGAGAGCTATTATATAGATCTCACCTATTATCTCAGCGAAGGCAATTACGTAGTAGATGTTTACGTTTACTATTACGCCGAGACAGGCTCGGGTAGCGAAGGCGGCTCGGGATCTGGAAGTGGATCGGGTAGCGGTTCGGGTTCCGGCTCCGGAAGCGGTACAGCAACGGACGCTGACGTTATCACAAATGACGGCAAGGGACTTCCCACAGGCACGAACGGCGTATTCAGCATTGATTTTACCAAGGCACAGTACGTAAAGAACGTAAGCGATCAGGGCTACTACATAGACGGATGCCCCACCACGGGCTCTCCTGCAGTCCTCGTTATCCCTGTTGAGTTCAGCGACGTTACCGCTCAGAGCAAGGGCTATACCATCGACAAGATCAAGCAGGCGTTTTGCAAGGACGGCAAGACCGATTACCATTCCGTTTACGATTTCTATTACACCTCGAGCTACGGTCAGCTCACACTTGACATAACCGTTCTCGATGAGTGGTTCCGCCCGAGCCATACGAGCACATATTACTACTCGCAGACCTACGATTATTACGGCGAGAGCGTCGAGATCGGCGATCAGCTCGTCATCGACGAGGCACTTAAGTACCTTGAGGACAAGATGGATCTCTCGATATTCGACTCCGATGATAACGGCATAATCGACTCCATCGTCGTTATCAATACGCTTGAGATCGGCGATGAGAATTTCTACTGGGCATACCGCTATTGGAACATCTACACCGACTCCGACGGCTACTATTACGAGTACGACGGCGTCAGCGCAAACGATTACCTCTGGGCGTCCTATCAGTTCCTCTATGAGGACTACGACAGCGAGGGCAATACCGTATACACCGACACCGTAATGAACACATATACCTATATCCACGAGTTCGGACATATCCTCGGTCTTGACGATTACTACGATACCTCGGGCAATACCGAAGGACCGCTCAACGGCTGCGACGTTATGGACTATATGCTCGGCGACCACAGCGCATACTCCAAGTTCAACCTCGGCTGGATAACCACGTCAAGGCTCGTAACCACGAACAGTACCGTAACTCTCCAGCTTCAGGATTTCTCCAAGGCAGGGGATACCGTGATCATCGCAAACAACTGGGATGAGTCCCTCGGCGCATATCAGGAATATTATATTCTCGTGTACTATAAGAGCGTCGGACTCAACGCAGGCGACGGTGCAGGCTACTTCAGCCGCGACGGCGTTATAGTCTACCACATCAATGCGAGCCTCTATAGGGATGAATACGATGGCGAGACGTATTACGACGTTTACAATAATAATACCGATGCCTCCGACAGCACGGGCTACGGCACGGAGAACAACCTCATCGAATTCGTAAAGTCCGCCGCAGGTAATTATACATACGTGGCAGGCGATACGATGCCCGAAACGAAGGACGATAGCGGAAATATCCTCGGCATCAATTTCACAGTTGGTTCCATTAGCGATGAGTACGCTACCATCACATTCACAGTAAAATAATCAAACAAAAATAGATCAACCCCCGGCGATCGTCCGGGGGTTGATCTTTGTATATGGGTATTATTTTTTTGAAAGCTCCCAAAATGCAATAGCTCCTGCGGCGGCGACGTTGAGAGAGTCAACTCCGTGGTACATTGGAATCTTGACGGTGTGATCGCACGCATCTATCGTCTCCGCGCGCAAGCCCGTTCCCTCCGTTCCAAGCACGATCGCAAGCCTCTCCTCCGCCTTCAGCCTCTCATCACCAAGCTCCACCGTGTCGTGCCTTAGTGCCATAGCACAGCATTTGAAGCCGAGATCGTGAAGCAGATCCACACGGAGCGAGCGATCCTCAGGCTCTCCGATACGCGCCCACGGTATCTGAAAGACCGTGCCCATGCTCACACGTATCGCGCGGCGGCAGAGGGGATCACAGCAGGTAGGCGTGATGAGAATGGCGTCAATGCCGAGTGCGGCGGCACTGCGAAAGAGCGCGCCGACGTTCGTGGAATCCGCTATCTCCTCAAGCACCGCGATTCTCCTTGCTCCGCGGCACACCTCCTCGGGCGTGCGACCGTCGGGACGTTTCATAGCACACAGCGCACCCCGTGTCAGCTCGTAGCCCGTAAGCGATCGAAGCTCATCACGCTCCGCCACATAAACGGGCACGTCCTCGGGAAGGGAATCTATAATGCCCCCGACCGCACCGTTGATCAGCCTTCGCTCGGTGAGAAGGGAGAGGGGCTCATATCCTGCCTCCAGCGCGACGGCGATGACGCTCGGGCTTTCCGCAATAAATATCGCACGCTCCGGCTCAAGCCGACTTCTGAGCTGTGCCCCCGTAAGACGCACATAAGCGTCGAGCGCAGGATCGTTCATATCTGTAATGCTTATTATTCTTGCCATATATGCTCCTTTAGTTAGCCTTTTATTAATTGTAACCTTTTTTTAAATAAAAGTCAATACGTTATTGCAAAACCCACGCTCCCGTGATATAATTTGTCGAAAGAGGTGATGCTTTTTGAAATTCTTGAAAAAATTGATAATATTTTCACTCGTTCTGTCGCTCAGCACTGTGTCCCTTGCGTCGTGCGGGATAATGGAGCTTATCTTCGTCGATAAGAACGATTACACAGTCTGGCTCAATATGAATACGGACTTCAAGACCGTCGACACCCTGCCGAGTGCGAACGGAGAGCCTCTCAAGGTCATTCTCCTGCTCGGTCAGAGCAACGCGAGCGGCGCGTCCATCTGCGAGTACCTGAGGGAAGGCGTAGGGGATGAAAAATACGCGGAATACGAGGCAGGATATGAGAACGTGCTCATCAATTTCTGCATAGATGACGGAAATAACACGAGCGGCGGCGAATTTCGCGCGGTCAATACCGAGTGCGGTGCGGCGGAGGGCTTTTTCGGCCCCGAGCTTGGAATGGCGGAGAGGCTGAGCGAGGCATACCCCAACGAGAGGATAGTGATACTCAAATATACGATGTCGGGCTATTCCTTGAATTACGACTGGCTCTGCCGCGGCGAGCGAGGCTCGATATACAATGCGTTTTTGACCTTCGTCAATACCTATATGACCTACCTTTCGGATAAGGGCTACGACGCACGTATCGGCGCTATCTGCTGGATGCAGGGCGAGAGCGATACGACCGAGTATAAGTCGGATAGGTACTACGATAACACGGTGAAATTCGTCGGCTACCTTCGCTCCGACCTCTCGGAATACGCAAGAGAGGGCGGAATATACTTTATAGACGCAGGAATATCGAACAGCCCCTATTGCGAGCCGTCCTATCCGGAGATAAACGCGGCAAAGGTTAAATTTTCCGAGACCTCCGCACTGAATATATATTTTTCGACGATAGATCTCGGTTATACTATTGATAGGGAGCCTGTGGGCGAGCCCGACCTTGGGCATTATGACGCGCTCTGCGAGTTGGATCTCGGATACAGATTCGCTGAGAGGATAATTGAAATATACGGCGAATAATGAATGCGGAGCGAGGAATTTTTCGCTGCCGTATTGACACGGACGCTATATCGTGATATAATTGACTCAACCTTGAGTTGAGTCGGAGGAAGAATGATAAGTCAGGGAGAAAGAATAAAAAAGCTTAGAAAAAGCAAGGAAATAACACAGCGAGAGCTGGCGGGGGCACTCGGAATATCCGAGCAGGCGGTCTCAAAGTGGGAGAAAAATATATCAAACCCCTCGAGCGCGAATATTCAAAGGCTCGCGAGGCTGTTTGGCGTTTCGGTGGCGTATTTTTATCAGCCCGAGGAAACGCAGAGCAAGCCCCTCACACGCGGAGGGGGAATGGCATCTCTCCGTGAGTTGTATAAGATCGGCAGAGGGCCTTCAAGCTCGCACACGATAGGTCCCGAGCGTGCCTGCGAGAGATTTAAGCGTGAGCATCCGTCGGACAGATACAGAGCGATACTTTACGGCTCTCTCTCAAAGACGGGCAAGGGGCACGGCACGGATTACGTCATAAAGCAGACGCTCCTGCCATCATCGTGCGAGGTCGTGTTCGACTGCGACTATATCTGCACGGTGCACCCAAACACTATGGATCTTGTCGCCCTTGCCGAGGACGGTAAGGAGATTGCAAGACAGCGCTTTTATAGCGTCGGCGGAGGCAGTATAGTTGCGGACGGGGAAGCACCCGAAAAAAGCAGGATGATATACTCCCTCGATACCTTCAAGGGCATTTCCGAGCATTGCCGCGAGCGTGGCATACGCATCTGGGAATACGCATACGAGACCGAGGACGAGGGATTTGCGGAATATATGAGCGGCATCTGGTACGCAATGAAGACCTCCATCGAGCGAGGACTTGTCGATGAGGGCATACTCCCCGGTGGGCTCGGCGTTCATAAGAAGGCAAAGCAGCTCTTTTCAGCCTCGAGCGATGGGGAGAATAGGGAAACACGCGAAAATCGCATAGTCTGCGCCTATGCCTTCGCCGTGGGCGAGCAGAACGCCGCAGGGGAGAGGATAGTTACCGCCCCGACCTGCGGAGCGGCAGGTGTGCTTCCTGCAGTCTTGCTCTACCATCAGCAGAAAAAGGGCTGTACGGATACGGAGATAATACACGCCCTCACCACCGCAGGCGTGGTCGGCAATCTCATCAAGCATAACGCCTCGATCTCGGGCGCGGAATGTGGATGTCAGGCGGAGATAGGAAGCGCGTGCTCCATGGCGGCGGCGGCTCTTGCGGAGCTGTACGGAATGAATATCGACGAGATAGAATACGCCGCAGAGATAGCGCTTGAGCACCACCTCGGGCTTACGTGCGATCCCATCTGCGGACTCGTTCAGATCCCGTGCATCGAGCGAAATGCAGTAGCGGCGATGCGTGCGATAAATGCGGCAAATCTTGCGACCTTGCTCTTTGATACAAGGAAGATATCCTTTGATAAGGTGGTCGTGGCAATGAAGGAAACGGGCGACGATATGTCCCCTGCATATAAGGAGACGAGTGAGGCAGGACTTGCGAGAATATCCGTAAAATAGGGCTCGCACCACTCACACACGGTAATGGAACAGGAGGATTTTTTGTGAATATAGCAGTTCTGGCAGGTGGGCTGAGTATGGAGAGGGACGTTTCTCTCACCTCAGGCTCACTCATAGCGAACGCCTTGAGGGCGGCAGGGCACAACGCCGTGCTCGTCGATCTCTATTACGGGATAGCGGACGGGGAGATGACCTTTGCCAAAAGGAATGAGGAATATAAATATCAGATTCCCGAGGCCGCACCCGATCTTGAGAGGATAATAGCCGAAAACGGTGGCGAGCGTTGCCCCGTCGGCAGGAACGTTATAGAATTTTGTAAGATGGCGGACGTCGTTTTCCTCGCCCTGCACGGCGGTGTCGGCGAGAACGGTAAGCTTCAGGCGCTTCTTGAGATGAACGGCATAAGGTTTACGGGCAGCTCGTCGCTCGGATGCGCCATTTCGATGGATAAGATAGTGTCAAAGGAGCTTGTCAGAGCGTGCGGAATTCCAACGGCGGATTGGCTCACGGGAGAGGCGGATACGGAGGAGCTGAAAAAAATGCTCCCCTGCTTCGTCAAGCCCTGTGATAACGGCTCAAGCGTCGGAGTCAGCAGAGTACAGAGTGAAAATGAGCTTGCCTCGGCTCTTGCGGAGGCAGGGAAATATTCCGACACGGTCCTTGTCGAGAGGGAGATCCGCGGCAGAGAGCTATCCGTCGGCGTGCTCGACGGTAGAGCGCTTCCGCCGATCGAGATAATCGCGCAGGGAAGCTTCTACGACTATAAGGTCAAGTATCAGGCAGGGCTTGCACGTGAGATATGCCCCGCACCGATGGACGAAAAGACGTGCAGAACGGTCTGCGATTACGCACAGCGCGCGCATAAAGCGTTGCGCCTCGGCTCGTATTCGAGGATAGACTTCATACTCGGAGAGGACGGCGTGCCGTACTTCCTCGAGGCGAATGCTCTCCCCGGAATGACGCCAATGAGCTTGCTCCCACAGGAGGCGGCGGCGACGGGACTTACATATACCGAGCTTTGCATGAAGATAATCTCACTTTCTATCAAATAACATAAAAAATCACCTCTTGGAGGTGATTTTTTATTTTTGATATGAGTGGAAGCTGTATTTTTGACGGTCGATATCGTGCTTGATGCTTTCGATGTATTCACCGCTACCATAGAAAAGAGCACGCTCAAATTCCATATCCTCCTCGCCCTCCGTAAGCTGTGTGATATGTAGCAAGGGATCAAGATGCTTGGCACACCCTCCGACCTTCAGAAGGATCGGCGGCATGGCACAGTAGAGCCTTGCGGCGTTCGGTGGCTGAGCGTGCGAAAGCCCGCGGTATGAGAGTGCGTGCGTCGTGTCGGTCAGATGACCTGCACATTCGAGTGCGAGTGCGGCAAGCACCGCCTGCTCTGGCTCAATAGAGAATATCGTGTATTCCTTTTTGCCGATGTATAGCCTCGTGCCGAGCAGATTTACATTCGCACGGACGATCTGAGGCAGGGAAGCGCGTGTTATTTCAAGAACGCCCTCGGGCAGAAGCGAGCATAGCCGCTCCGCACGCTCGCTGTCCTCCGTGCATATCACAACGGCACGCGGTGAGGGCTGAAATTCCGTGAATGTCTGCTCAAACAGCTCCTCACTCATGCAGATAAGGAGCGGCTCACCGATATGGGGCAGGGCGAGCGCGAGAGATACAAGAAAGCATTCCGCACTTGAGTCCACAGGTACTCTGCGTTTGACGCGACCTGCGTACACCTCGAGCAGATGCGGCTCCGTCGGAGCACCGCAACGCATAAAACGCCCCATAAGCTCTACGTGCTCTGCCGAGGAATAATATGAATGTGTAAGTCCGCTTGATGTGAGAACGGAGGATAGATACGCACAGACGTCGGGCGCACCGTCGCCGACGATCAGCACCGTTCGAGAGAGCGATTTCTGCACACAGAGACGGAGAGGCAATGCCCCTCCGTCAGCTTTATTATGCTCTGATAAATATTTCTTGATATGTCGATATGTCATATTTCACCGAGCAGGAACGCCCTTGCCTCCTCGTATTCCTGCCTTGCAATGTCGGCACGCTTGAGATTTGCGGGAGTGCTCGGACGCTTTATTGCGCGCAGCAAAATATTTTTCGGTGTCTCCTCGGGATCTATCAGCTCCACCGCTACGCAGGCGTAGTTGTTTGCCTCAAGCCTCTTGAGTCTGAGCGCGTCCGTCGCCGCATCGCAGAGCTTCTGTCTTAGCATCGAGTGCTGAGTTATGAAGGAGAGTGGCTTGCAGCTTATGGTGTGATTTAGCTCGTGATGACAGCAGGGAGTTGAGAGTATCACCCTCGCCCCCTCCGATATTGCCTTGTCAATGACGATATCCGTCGCCACATCGCAGGCGTGCAGGCTTATCACAAGATCGGGCGTGCGCTCGCAGACGTATTTCGATATATCCTCGCAGAAGAAATGCAGACCGTCAAAGCCAAGCTCCCTCGACACACGCTCGCAGTATTCTATCACGTCGGATTTGAGATCGACGCCGTACATCGCGACCTTCCTGCCGCAGACCTTTGTGAGGTAATAGTACACCGCAAAGGAAAGGTAGCTCTTGCCACAGCAGAGATCGTAAACGACTATCTCCCCCTCGCTCGGGAGATGGGGATATATGTCGCGGACGTTCTCAACGAATTTGTTTATCTGACGGAATTTCGACTGTCTCTTGTCGTGGACTCTGCCATTTTTGTCGCTCACGCCGAGGTGAATGAGAAATTCCGCATCCGCAGGAATGAGGTAGCTTTTCACCTTGTCGTTTCCTGACACCTCCGCTTTTTTCGCCTCCGCAGAGTCGAGCGCGCGTGATAGCTTCTGCACCCCGATCAGCGTTACCTTGCCCGAGGCGGATTCCTTGTATTCACATTCGCCAAGCGAAGTGATAAGGTTGACCTGCATAAAGGGGAAGCCTATCTCGCAGAGGCGTTCCGTTTGGGAAACATCAAGCGGTATGTTCTCGTGCTTTGCCTTGTTGTCAGTATAAAAGCTCTCCGCCTGAAGGCACAGACGCCCCGAGATGAGCCTCGGAGATACGACCGTGCGCCTTATCTCTCCGCCCCTCGGACGTGAGAGCACAGCCTTCTTCAGCAGTCCCTTCTGCGCCGAGAGAATGAGCAGGGACATTATCTCGTGCATACCCTCGCTCCTGTCGGTCATTTTCCGTCTACCCCCCTGCGCTTGCAGGCGTGAAAGAGCCTGCTCATCCTTTTTGAAACGCTCTCCTTGACCGCCTCCGTCTCCTCGCGAAGGAGGGAGGGGGAGGAAAAGCTCTCCCCGTCGTATTCGACGGTGAAGATATCGTTCTCACGCATATCGCCGAGGACGGAGCTTGGTATCTCGTATCTTTTGTCATTTTCGTCGAGGCAGACCGCAAGTCCCTCCTCGTATCTGTCAAGTGTAAGCTTTAATTTCATTTTATCCTATCCATATCCTTATTTTCTGTCAAGATATCCCTTGCTGTAAAGCAGCTCCGCGATCAGCACCGCCCCACCTGCCGCACCGCGTAGGGTGTTGTGGGAGAGCCCGACAAATTTGTAGTCGAACAGCGAGTCCTCACGAAGCCTTCCGACGGAGATGCCCATACCGCCGTAAAGCTCGCGGTCGAGCCTTACCTGCGGACGGTCGTCCTCGTCGAAATATGTTATAAATTGCCTCGGCGCGTGCGGCAGGGAAAGACGCTGTGCCTCACCCTCAAAATCCGCCCAAGCCTTGAGGATCTCCGACCTCGTGGGCTTTTTTCTGAATTTCACAAACACCGCCGCCGTGTGTCCGTCGGTAACGGGAACGCGGATGCATTGCGTGCTGATCCTTATCTTGTTCGTGGGAACGATCACGCCGCCCTCCACCTCACCCCAGATCTTGAGAGGCTCCTGCTCGCTCTTTTCCTCCTCGCCTGCAATGTAGGGAATAACGTTGTCGACCATCTCCCCCCATTCCGCGAAGGTCTTGCCCGCGCCCGAGATCGCCTGATAGGTCGTCGCAATGACCTCATATGGCTCGTAGGGAAGCAGGGGAGTGAGAGCGGGAACGTAGGACTGTATCGAGCAGTTTGGCTTGACGGCAATAAATCCGTGGGACGTGCCGAGTCTGCGCCTCTGCGTCTCGATGACGGCAAGATGCTCGGGATTTATCTCGGGTATCACCATGGGAACATCGGGCATACCGCGATTTGCAGAGTTGTTTGAAATAACGGGCAGCTCCGCACGCGCGTATCTTTCCTCAAGCTCACGTGTGGCGTCCTTCTTCAGACTCACCGCGCAAAATACGAGATCGCAGGCGTCAGCGAGAGCCTCCACGTCGTTTGCATCGAGCACTACCATCTCCGAAATGCTCTCGGGAATTGGCTGTGCCATTCTCCAACGCCCCGATACGGCGTCAGCGTACCGACATCCCGCGCTCCGCTCCGATGCGGCGAGGGCGCTTATCTCAAAATACGGATGCTCCGAGAGCAGGCAGATCAGCCTCTGACCGACCATGCCCGTAGCACCGACGATTCCTACTCTTTTTTTCATAGCAGTCTCCATTCTGCCACCGCCTTGTGGCATTTATTCTGTGAGATCAGGTGCAGATCTCCTTATATATTATGCTCTTGTGAACTCCACGGTCCTTGGCGCATTGCTTTATCGCATCCTTTTGAGAGAGCCCCGACGCGACGTATGCCGCAACGTGCTCCGAGATGCTAAGACCGCTGAAATCCATTCCGCGCGACGCCTCTGACGGAGATCCGCCCTCAACGACGAGAACGTATTCACCTCTCGGCTCGTGCTCTGTGTAATATTCAATAGCAGAGGCAAGCGTCAGACGCAATACCTCCTCATTTTTCTTTGTCAGCTCACGGCAAAGTGAGATCCTGCGCTCCCCACCGAATGCGGCACACATATCCTCAAGCGTTGTGCGGAGCTTGTGCGGCGCCTCATGAAGGATCATCGTCCGCTCCTCAAGAGAGAGGAGCTCAAGCCTCTCACGCCTCTCCGATCTGTCCGCGGAGAGAAAGCCCTCAAAGACGAATCTCCCCGTCGGGAGCCCCGAGAGCGTCAGTGCAGCTATCCCTGCGCACGCCCCGGGAATACTCGTAACGGGTATCCCACGCTCAATACAGAGCGCGACCATATCCTCACCCGGATCACTTATCGCAGGCGTGCCTGCGTCGGTGATCAGAGCACAGCTCTCACCGCTCTCGAGCCTTTTGGCGATCTGCTCGCCGCGCTCGCGCTTGTTGTGCTCAAAATATGATATCATCGGCTTTTTGATGCCGAAATGCGATAATAATCTCATTGAATTTCGCGTGTCCTCCGCGGCGATGAAGTCCACCTCGGAGAGCACCTTTAGCGCACGCTCGGAGAGATCGGCAAGATTGCCTATCGGAGTTGCCACGAGGTAGAGCGTGCCGTCCTCGACCTTGTTCTTTTCCTCTGTGTCAGAGGGGAGGGGGACGTTATGTACATCTTCGTTCATATATGCTCCTTTCACTCTCCCATTCGTTTAGCATAGAATGGTAATAATAAAACCTTGGGGGTATCTATGGCTATAAAAATATATATTGATCAGGGACATAATCCCACCTCTCCGAATGCAGGAGCGGAGGGAAACGGGCTTGCCGAGCAGGACATAACCTTTGATGTCGGTCTGCGCCTTGCGGAGCTGCTGCTGTCCAACGGTAGCTTTGAGATAAGGCTATCACGCCCGACGCCCGAGACCAGCCTCGGCACGACTAACGCAGGAAGCCTACGCGTCCGCGTCGCCGAGGCAAATGCCTTTGGAGCGGACTATTTTGTGAGCCTGCACGCAAATGCGTCGAGCAATTCGACCGCCACGGGAAGCGAGATCCTTGTGTTCCGCACCCCGAGCGTCGCCTCCGAGCTTGGGGAGGATATGCTCCTCTGGCTCAATAGGCTCACGGGACTGCGAAACCGCGGAATAGTGGAGCGACCGGGGCTATATGTGCTCAGAAAAACGGTGATGCCTGCCGTGCTCGTCGAGATGGGCTTTATCACGAATCCCAATGACGCAAGCCTTATGAATAATAGCCCCGAGCTGTTTGCAGAGGGTATTTATAATGGAATACTGCAATACACGGGGCTACTTTGATCGGATAATTCTATATCATATCGGTATTTAATTGCACATCTTAAGGAATTCTTCCTCGTCGATGACCTTTATTCCAAGAGCCCTTGCGCGAGTGAGTTTTGAGCCTGCATCCTCACCTGCGAGTACGATGCTCGTCCTTGAGGATACCGAGCCTGAGACCTTGCCACCGCGAGCCTTGATCATCTCGCTCGCCGCATCACGGCTCATCGAGGGGAGCGTGCCCGTGAGCACGAAGGTCATTCCCGAAAATCGGTCGTCGCTCTGCTCAAATACGGCGCGCGTTTCTATCCCAAGCTCCGTGAGCTTTCTGCATAGCTCGGCGCTTTGCGGATGGCTGAAGAAATTCACCACGCACTCGGCTGTTACCGTACCGACGTCGGGTATCTCGCATAGCTCCTCCACGCTCGCACACATGAGAGCGTCAAGCGTGCCGTAGTGCCGCGCGAGCTCCTCCGCCGCCACCTCGCCGATATTTCTGATCCCGAGCGCGTAGATAAGACGCTCAAGACCTGCACTCTTTGAATTGTTTATTGATGAAATGAGCTTTTGCGCACTGCGCTTGCCCATTCTGTCGATCCTCTCTAATTCCTCGGCGGTGAGCAGATAAAGATCCGCACAGTCGTGTATAAGTCCTGCATCGAGCAGTGAGGAAACTATCTGAGGACCAAGACCGTCAATGCCCATCGCACCCTTTGACGCAAAATGCTCAATGCTCCGCGAGAGCTGGGCAGGGCAGGACGCGTTGGTACAGCGTATCGCCGCGCCGTCGTTCTCGTCCCTGATAACAGGCTCACCGCAGGAGGGGCAACGCTCGGGCATATAAAATTCTCTCTCTCCGCCGTTGCGAAGCTCGGGGTGTGCGCATATCACCTCGGGAATTATGTCGCCCGCCTTACGAAGGGTAACAGTATCGCCGAGCATTATTCCGCGCTCACGGATAAAATCAAGATTGTGAAGAGTTGCACGCGAAACGGTCGTTCCTGCAAGCCTTACGGGCTCGAGTATCGCCGTCGGAGTCAGAACTCCCGTCCTGCCGACCGCTATCGAGATGTCTACGAGCCTTGTCTGCTTTTCCTCGGGAGGAAATTTGTACGCGACCGCCCACCTCGGTGTATTCGTACCCTCGCCCACACGCACTCTGTCGGGCAGGCTGTCAAGCTTGATGACCACACCGTCAATGTCGTAGGGAAGTTCACTTCTGCGCTCTCCGAGAAGCCTTATATGGTCTATTATCTCGTCGTAGCTCGTTGCGAGCACCCTGTCACGCAGAACGGTGAAGCCCATCTCGCCTATCCTGTCGAGCGTATTGCTGTGGGAGAGCGGAGTTCTGCCATCTCCCCAGATATCGCCCGATTGGAGATTGAAAATAAAGATATCCAGCCGCCTCTGGGCACAGATCCTCGGATCGAGCTGACGGAGCGAGCCTGCCGCGGCGTTTCTCGGATTTGCGAGTAGGGGAGCGCCCTCGCGCTCGCGCTCCTCATTCAGTGCGTAAAACACCTTGCGCGGCATATAGACCTCTCCACGCAGGCAGAAGGTCAGAGGCTCGTCCACGGAGAGCGGTATCGAGCCTATCGTTTTTATATTTCCCGTAACGTTTTCCCCCACCGTGCCGTCTCCGCGAGTAGCGCCGACCGTGAGCCTTCCGCCCTCGTAGGTCAGAGCAACGGAGAGACCGTCGATCTTGGGCTCAACGGAAAACGTGGGGTGCTCCACGAGTGCGGACATGCGCTCGACGAACTCCCCGACCTCCTCGAAGGAGAAAACGTCCGAGAGGGAATTCATCTGCACCTCGTGCGTTACCTTCTCAAATTTGTCGAGCGGTTTTCCACCGACTCTGCAGGTGGGGGACGTGGGATCGTGGTATTCGGGATGCTCCTCCTCAAGACGCACGAGCTCCGCATAGAGCCTGTCGTACTCGAAGTCCGATATTTCGGGGCTGTCGTAAACGTAATAGCGCTTTGCGTGATAGGTGAGAGTCTTTCTCAGCTCCCTTATTCTTTTTTCTACCTCGTTCATATTCATCCTCCCTTTGCAGAGTAAAAGATCATTAGCTGAGCAGAGTCTCCGAGATCCTGTTCATTGATTCCTCAAATTCCTTGTCATTCGAGTTGTAGAACTTGATAAGGCAATCGGAAAGTGAGGGTATGGAGGGCGTGGAATAGTCCCTGCTTGCGACGTATTCGTCCCAGTTTGCAAGCTTCCACGTATCCCTTGGGGAATTTCTTTCTATCATTCTGCGGTGCGTTACCTCAATATCTGTAACCACCCAGATAACTGCAAGCTCCGCATCTCTCTGCGCGAGCTTTTCCTTGAGCGCACTAATGTACGCATCATTTCTTACCTCCCTTGTGAAGGGGGCATTGAGCAGCACGAGATCCGCATATTCGAGAGCCTCGAAGCCGATGTCAAGTATCGCCTCGTACTCAAAATTTCTGATATTGTCCTCAAAGAACTGGCTCGAGCGGTTTATAGGCTCTCCGCCTGCGAGAAAAACTCGGTTCGAGAGCGGAATGAGCGCGTCCTTGTCAAGATATACTACGTGGGGCAGCTTTTTGGCAAGCGCCTTGGAAACGTGCGTCTTGCCCGATGCCGGCGGTGAGGTTACTAAAATGAGTCTTTTTTTCATTTTCTGATGAGTCTCCTGTTTTACACTTAATTTGTTTATATTATTTATACAACCTAAATATTCTATCACAACTCGTAAAAAAAGTCAATAATTCGTTGAATTATTGTCGAAAAGTTGTCAAAAAAATGCGAAAAAAACGCAAAAAAATGCGTAAAAAAGCGGCTGTAAAGAGTAGATATCCTTACAGCCGCCACAGATCATATAAAAGCGTTCTCGTCGACGTACACCTTCGAGATGTCCGCACCGAGCTCACGGAGCTTTCCGACAATGTCGAGATATCCGCGTTCTATGGTGAAGATGTCCGTGATCTCCGTCTCACCCTCCGCAATAAGTCCTGCTATGACGATAGCCGCACCTGCTCGCAGATCCGTGGACTTGACCGACGCGCCGTGGAGCCTCCGCACACCGTGGAAGGCGGCAAATGGCTCATTGACCGTGATCTGCGCCCCCATCTTTTCAAGCTCCTTTACGTATTTGAAGCGATTTTTCCAGATGGTCTCGTAAACGGTGCTGTCTCCGCGTGCGACACAGAGAAGCGTTGAAAACTGCGGATGCATATCCGTCGGGAAGCCTGGGTAGGGAAGCGTCTGTATGTTCGTTGGGCGAAGCTCGCCGTTCGATCTGACGGTGATATAGTCGTCGAAGGTCTCGATACGCACGCCCATCTCCGAGAGCTTGGCGGAGATTATCTCAAGGTGCTTTGGTATAACGCCCCTGATATTGACCTCGCCACCCGTTGCGGCAACGGCGGTCATATATGTTCCTGCCTCTATCATATCGGGAATTATATCGTATGTACAGCCGTGAAGGCTCTTGACGCCCTCTATCTTTATTATGCTCGTGCCCGCACCCTTGATGCTCGCACCGCAGGTGTTAAGGAAGTTCGCAAGGTCGACGATGTGTGGCTCTCTTGCCGCATTCTCAATGACCGTGTGCCCCTCAGCGAGCGTGGCGGCAAGCATAAGATTTACCGTTGCACCGACCGATGAGATGTCAAAGTATATGGAATTGCCCGAAAGACCGTTCGACGCCTCGGCATAGACGTATTCCGCGTCCTGCGAGACGGTGGCACCGAGAGCCTCAAAGCCCTTGATGTGCATATCTATCGGACGTGTGCCGAAATTGCACCCACCCGGGTAGCCGACCTTCGACCTGCCGAATCTGGCAAGCTCCGCACCGATAAGATAGGTCGAGCCCCTCATTTTTGAAACGAGATCGTACGGCGACGCACCACCCGTAAGGCAGGATGTGTCGATCTCGACCGTCGTGTCATTGAGATAGGATATCCTTGCACCCATGGCTTTGAGTATGTCAAAGCTCATAGTGATATCGCTGACCTTCGGCACGTTTTCAATTATACATTTATCTGCTGTCAGTATGGTCGCGAAGATGATGGGAAGTGCGGCGTTCTTCATTCCGCTGATATAAACATCCCCGTGCAGCTCTTGCCCACCTCTGATTATTATTTTCTCCATATATGCCATCCCCCAAGATCAGGTAGTCGTTTTTTGTTCTCAATGCTATTATAGCATATAATACGCAAAAAATAAATACCTTTTTGATCAATTTTGATCATTTGATGAATAATTTTGCAGTCTGAATTTTCGGATATCAATAGCTATTATATTCGAATGTGATATTTTTGTTAAAATACGCCACTGCAAGACGCGCAACAAGTCCGTAGCTCACCGTGCCCTCCGTGCCGTTCGCCTGAAGATAGGCGTCATTTATCGCGCCGCTGACGTTTCCGACCACGTTGTCATTATATTTCTCGTAAAATTCATTGTACGCCACCATCTCGCCTATCGCACGGCGGTCAAGCCCTGCGCACACCTCGCTCCAAAGTTCCTTGTCGCAGGCGTAGAGTGCATTGAGAACATACTCACAGAGATTCATATATCCGCAATAGCGAATATAGGTATCCTCCGAGCGTGAGCAGACGAGAAAGGCGATGAAATTTGCCTCGTCCTCACGTGCGATCCCACGCTGATGGGCAAGCTCGTGCGCCGCGGTGAAGGGAAGCGAGTAGTCGGGACAATGGGTGTTGACGTTAGCCTCACCCGTGAAATACGTGTATACTCCCGAGATATGCGTGTAGCACATAGGCTCGCTGAGCATTATCGGCTTTACGAAGGAGGTAAATCTCGGTATAAAGCTGTATTCCTCGCTCACGTCCGCATAGGCGTCGAGCAGAAGCATATTCACCTGCCTTACCGAATACGGGGAGACCGACGAACCGCTCTCGGAAAATTCCACTGTATCAATAAGGGAATTGACCTCCGAGATCAGCCACTCAGCCGTTCCCGCAAGCTCCTCTGCGGTCATCTCCGCCTCCGTTAGCTCCAGCCTGTCCTCAAGCTCACTCGTGTAGTAGCCCACGCCGAAGATGAGCACGAAAAGCGCAAAGATGAGCGCCACGACGGAGAGCGCAACGAGCGCAAATATCCCTGCGTCGTGCCACGAGCCGCCGTATTTCCGCGTGCAATAGCGTATTATGAAGAACATACTCACAGGGAGCGTTATGATCCCTATCTCCACAAGGGAGAGGGGGAGAATGTTGGTGATATTTGCGAGTATCCACCTTGGTATAGAGGAGATATATCCGTTAAAAAAGTCGGCAAGTGCCGTGGAGCGCATCGCTATCACGTAAATGATCCCGAGCACCGCCGCCGCGCCGAAAAATATATACGATATGAGGGGCAGCCTTTCCTTACGTCCTTCTTCCATATACTAAAAATTCCTTTCCAAAATATTTTTCTATGAGGCACGCCATATCCGATGGTATCTTAGCCTCAATATGCACGTTTTCCGCGCCGCCCGAGATATCGAGTGAGCAGGCGTGGAGTGCATGGCGATCTATCAGCTTCGACGGCGAGCCGTACAGCCCGTCGCCGAGTATCGGCGCACCGAGATGGGCAAAGTGTACGCGGAGCTGATGCGTTCTGCCCGTGAGAGGATGAGCCTCGACGAGCGTCAAGCCCTCACCCCTTGCGAGCACACGGTATTCCGTCCGCGCGAGCTGTCCGCCACCGTCCGCACCGCACACCTCACGGAGCATCACGCTCTCATTCTTGCGTCTTATGTACGTTTCGACCGTGCCACTCTCCAAATTCACATCACCGTCGAGTATCGCAAGGTACGTCTTTTTTATCCCGCCGCCTCGCATAAGCTCTCCGAGATGCGCGCAGGATACCATGTCCCGAGCGATCAGCACAACGCCGCTCGTATCCTTGTCGAGCCTGTTTACCGCGCGGAAAACGAACGGACGCCCCATCTCGTGAAAATACCTGCCGAGCGAGGCTGCGAGCGTGTCGCGGTAGTGCCCTGCGGATTGGTGCGTGGGCGTATGAGGGGGCTTGTTCGCCGCGAGCATCCGCTCGTCCTCGTATATGATATCGGGCATCGGCGCATCCTCATATATGGTGTGCACCGAGGGCGCGCTGTCCTCAAAATTTATCTCCAATATATCGCAAGCGGATATCCTTGCTCTCACCGTTGCGTGTTGACCGTTCAGAAGTATGCCGTCAGGTCTTTTTTTGAGCGCAGTAATGGCGTTGCGTGAAAAGCCGAGATGCTCTGTTAGCACCTGCTTTACCGTAAGCCCTGCAAATTCATTTTCAAATCGCATATCCTTCCTCCGAGTCTTGATAGATATATTATACACCCTGTGTGGGAAAAATACAATATTTCTTTTTGCCTGCATAAAAAAATATTTAATAAGATATAATTGAGTAGTCGGGGCGATGCACCCATTGGATATACGATGCTGTAAAACGGAGGTCAAGGATAGGTATGAAAAGATTTATTACGTTTTCCGTAATAGTGATAGCCCTGTGCCTTACGGTCGTGGGCGTGGTCAGGGAGAGCAGGACGGACGCAACGTCGGATCTCTCGGGAGGGCTTTGCGTTATTGCCACGCGGAGCAATATGGCAAAATACGCTCTTAGGGGCGAGAGCATAGCGTTCAGCGCAGAGGATTTCGAGAAATATCTAAACCTCTCCGAGGTAAGCACGGTAAGGATAACGCGCACTCCTGCGGCGGAGGACGGCTGCCTGTGCATCGGCGACGTGCTCGTCAGCGCAGGGCAGACGGTATCTCGCTCGGATCTCGGACTTATGACGTACAGAGCGGGGAGCAGTGCCGCACGCGAGGCGAGCTTTTCCTTCTGCGTGGGCGACAGCGGGTACGAGATGACCTGCGAGCTGTATTTTCTCAACCGTGAGAACAGCGCACCCACGCTCGAGATCGAGGATGACCGCGCGCTCAGCGTCAGCACGCATCAGACTGTCAGCGTCTGGGGACGCCTGCTTGCATACGATCCCGACGGCGACGAGGTGAGGTACGAGATCGTCAGATACGCAAACGGTGGCACGATCGAGCTTGACGCGAGCACGGGCGAATATTGCTATACTCCCAAGGGGGACTACGTCGGTGAGGATTCCTTTGAATACGTTGCGGTGGATAAGTACGGCAATTATTCCGCCTCGCGCCGTGTTGCTCTCAATGTTGAAAAGCTCAGGGGCGATATCACGCTCGCGGATATGAGCGGACACAGAGCGCACCACGCCGCACTTACAATGATAGAGCTTGGCGTGATGAGCGGTATAGGAATGGGAGACAGCACCTACTTTTTGCCCGACCGTGCGCTCTCAAGACTCGATTTTTGCGTTATGCTCATGCACAGCGTCGGTATCGCTCCCTCGGAGAACACCGCAGCTCTGGGCTTTGACGACGAGGCAGAAATACCCGAGGGCATGAGGGGATACGTCAGGGCGGCGCTGGTGCGTGGCTTGATAGAGGGCAAGGTGGACGCGAGTGGAAAATACCTTCTCTCGCCCAATTCCGAGATCACCCGTGCCGAGGCGGCTCTCATGGTCAGCAGGCTCATCTCGTGCGACACCCCAACAGTAGTGCCGACCTTTTCCGACAGGAAGGATATCCCCACGTGGGCGAGCGATGCGATCTATACCCTCACAACACTTGGTATAATGAGGGGGGAGGGCGGTGCGATCACCCCACTCTCACCGCTCACGCGCGGTCAGGCGGCGCAGATGCTCCTGAGCCTCAGAGAATATATGGGAAAATAAGCCCCTACCTCCGAAAATGCGAAATTTCCTGTTGTAATTTCTCTCCGATTGTGTTACAATAGGGGAGAATGAATGGAGGTGAGCTTGTGGCATTCGATGCAGGCATGCTCTCATGCGTTGTGTGGGAGATATTAAAGGAGTCCGAGGGTGCGAGGATAGAGAAGGTCTATCAGCCCGACAGGGACGAGATCCATATACAGATGCGCTCCCGTAGCGGAGGACGGAGACTGCTGATCAACGCAGGCTCGACCAATCCCCGCATCGGATTTACGGAAACGCCAAAGGAAAATCCGCAAAATCCGCCGATGCTCTGCGTCCTTTTGCGAAAGCACCTTCAGGGCGCGCGTCTCTCCGCGGTGGAGCAGCTGGGATTTGAGCGCGCGGTGATGCTCACCTTTGATACGAGGGATGAGATGGGCTTTGACACGCGGTGCTACCTTGTGGCGGAGCTTATGGGTAAGTATTCGAACCTCATCTTCCTTGACAGGGATAAGAGAATAGTATCATCGCTCAAAACGGTCGATTTCACGACAAGCTCTCTGCGTCAGGTGCTCCCGGGAATGTTTTACGAGCTGCCGCCGAAGCAGGATAAGCACGATCCTCTTGACGTGGGGGAGAGCGAGCTTTTGGAGATATTCGCCTCCGCTCCGCAGGGAATGGCGGCGGATAAGGTCATAACCTCGAGCCTGCTCGGAATATCGAGCACCGTCGCACGTGAGATGGTCTACAGAGCCTGCGGAGATACGGCTGCGCGCATCGGTGAGATCTCACACGCATCACTTGTGAGGGCGTTTTCGGATATCATAGGTCAGATAAAGAACGCAAGCTTCACTCCGACCGCCGTCCTTGAGGGCGAGCGAGTTGCGGAGTACGCCTTCTGCGAGCTTACCCACTACGGCACGCTCGAGGTCAGACATTACGACAGCCCCTCGCAAATGCTTGATGAATATTTTGAGAGCAGGGACAGGGAGGTACGCGTCAGACAGCGTGCGACAGATATACTCAAGATAGTCAATAACGCCGAGACAAGGCTCATAAAAAAGCTTGAGAAGCAGCACGCGGAGCTTGCTGATTGTGCTCTTGGCACGGAATACAAGAGGCAGGGCGACCTCATAACCGCCAATCTCTATGCAATCGAGAGAGGAGTGCGGAGCGTCGAGCTTGTGGACTACGGGAGCTACGACGAGGAGAGCGGAGAATTTGATAAGGTGAGCATCACACTTGATCCCCGTCTCTCGCCTGCCGCAAACGCGCAGAGGCTTTATAAAAAATACAACAAATGCAAGAGTGCCGAGCGCGAGCTCAGCACGCAGATAGAGATAGGCGAGCGAGAGCTTGAATATATTCGCTCCGTTTCCGATGCACTCTCGAGAGCCGAGAACGCGAGCGATCTTGTCGAGATACGGGACGAGCTTTATATGAGCGGATATGCCTCTAAAATGAAGAATTACAGACCTCAGAAGCGTAAGATGCAAGTCCCCTGTATGCGATTTCGAACCACGGAGGGATATACCGTCCTCTGCGGAAAGAATAATATGCAGAATGACAGCATAACCTTTGAGATGTCGAGAAGGAACGACTATTGGTTTCACGTGAAGGGCAGCGCAGGAAGCCATGCGGTGATGCTCTGCAACGGCGAAGAGCCTGACGCGGAGAGCTTTACCGAGGCGGCGGAGATCGCGGCGTATTATTCGAGCCGCCGAGGCGGTGTTGCGATCCCTGTGGATTATACATTCGTGAAAAATGTCAAGAAGCTTCAGGGCGGTGCACCCGGACTCGTCATCTACCACACGAACTGGACTGCCTACGTCACACCGAGTGCGGAGAAGGTCGCAGCTCTGCGCGAGATATGAAAAATATATAAACAAGAATAAGGACCGACATATTTTCCGTATATGTCGGTCCTTTTTGCGGAAGTTTTTAACGAAAATTGCATTTTCCTCATAAATTTATATTGTATTAAAGATTTGGAGGGCGTTATGCAGGAAAAATATTTTATCGCATCAAATTCCGCCACGGGCTTCTGCTCGTATTACGACGAAACGTTCAATATTGACAAATTTTCGAGAATATACCTCATAAAGGGAGGTCCCGGCACGGGAAAGGCATCTCTTATGCGGAGCATCGCACAGGTGGCGGAGGATAGGGGGCTTGGTGTGCGGTACATCTACTGCTCATCGGATCACGAGAGCCTCGATGCGGTGATCATCAAGGAAGCGAGAGTCGCCATTCTTGACGCCACCGCACCGCATACGAGAGAGCCGAGACTTGTAGGAGCGGTCGAGACGATTATTGACCTTGGAAAATTTCTGAATGAAAGAGTTTTATCTGCGAGCCGTGGACTTATAGAGACGCTCACGCACGAAAAGCAAGAGGGCTTCGCTCACACATACAGATATCTCCATGCATACGGCGAGCTGACGGAGAATATGCAAGCCCTCACCGCCACGGCACTAAGAACGGATAAGCTTCGAGTATATGCTGACCGACTTGCGGATAGAGTGGACAGTGTGGATGGCGGAGAGGGAAGTGCCGAGCATCTTCTCGTCCGCTCTATTGGAATGAAGGGGGCTTGTGTCTTTGATACCTATCGAGAGCGTGCGAGCGTGTATTATAGGATCTCGGACGCATACGAGAGCGCCCACTTTCTTCTCTCCGAGCTGTCCGCAGCTCTGCGCGCGCGTGGGGTTGACCTTGAGATATCGAACGATCCGATAATTCCGATACGGCTCAATGCTCTGCGTGCAAGAGAAAGCGGCTTTACTGCCGAGATAGGTAGCGGAGAGCCACACGACGGCGACCGCACCGTGAATATGCGGCGCTTCCTCGATTCCGACGCACTCTCGCAGATAAAGAACGAGTACCGCACCGTCTCGGGCGTGCGTGAGGAGGTACTTGCCCTTGCCAGCTGTGAGCTTGACAAGGTTAGAAGGACGCATTTCCTCCTTGAGAGCATATACGGCGCGGCGATGGATTTTGAGGCAAAGGAAAAATTTTGCAGGGAGCTGTGCGGCAGGATACTTGCCCCTGCACGCTCTTGACAAAGCCACATTTTAATAGTATAATAAAACAAGACTGCTCCCATAGGGAACAGTCTTGAAAATTAATATCTGTATTAAAGCTTGCTTACGATCTCCTCTGTATCGCGAGCGATGACAAGCTCCTCGTTCGTGGGGATCATATAGATCTGAACACGGGAAGCGTCGGTGGAGAGCTTCGTTACGCCTGACGAGCCGAACGTTTTCTCGTTTACCTCGTCATTAAGCTCAACACCGAGATACTCAAGCCCCTCAAGGGACTGCTTGCGTATCCTTGCAGTGTTCTCGCCGATGCCTGCGGTGAATACGATCGCATCAAGACCGCCCATAGCCGCGGTGTACGAGCCGATGAACTTCTTGATCTGGTAGGATACCATGTCTATTGCGAGCTGAGCGCGGTCGTTGCCTGCCTTGATGGCAGCTTCAATGTCGCGGCAGTCGGACGAAACACCCGAGATACCGAGGAAGCCGCACTTCTTGTTCATAAATTCGTTCATCTCCGAGGGAGTGAAGCCCTTCTTTTCCATAACAAAGGGTACGACCGCAGGATCCATATCGCCGCAGCGAGTTCCCATAAGTATACCTGCAAGGGGAGTGAAGCCCATTGACGTGTCGATGCACTTGCCGTCCTTGACAGCACTTATGGACGAGCCGTTGCCGAGGTGGCAGGTAACGATCTTAGTGCCCTCAGCCTTGCCGCCGAGAAGCTTGATCATCTCGCCTGCAACATAGCGGTGGGATGTTCCGTGCGCACCGTAGCGGCGAATACCGTATTCCTCGCAGAATTCGTAGGGAACACCGTACATATAAGCCTCGCGGGGCATTGTCTGATGGAACGCTGTGTCAAATACGAGCACCTGGGGCGTTTTCGGCATGATGTCGGTGCACGCCTTGATTCCCTGAAGATGTGCGGGAGTGTGAAGGGGAGCGAGATCGCGGCACTTCGTGTCGAGCGTGTTGTAGATCTCATCGGTGAGAAGCACGGACTGCGAGAAATAATGTCCGCCGTGGACTATTCTGTGTCCGACAGCCTCTATCTCATCCATCGAGGTGATACAGCCGTGCTCGGTGCTTGTGAGAGCCTCAACGACCGCCTTCATAGCCACGGTGTGATTGGGCATATCAACGTCGGCAGCATAGGTCTTGCCGCTGACGAGCTGCTTGTGCGTGAGTTTGCCGTCGATGCCGATCCTCTCGCAAAGTCCCTTTGCGACAACGGTGTCAGAGGACGTGTCAAAAAGCTGATATTTGAGCGAGCTTGAGCCCGCGTTTACTACGAGTACATTCATTCTAAATGAACCTCCAAAATATTATTACTAAATATCATTATACAACATATTTCTTATAATTTCAATATAAAAATCAAAATTTGAGGAGAAATAAATGGTTTTCGGAATAATTTGCGAGTATAATCCGTTCCATAACGGTCATCTTCGCCAGATAAATGAAATAAAGAAAACGAGCGATGTGCCCATAATATGCGTTATGAGCGGTAGCTTCACGCAACGAGGGGAGGCGGCGATCACGGATAAATATACCCGTGCGCGCATGGCACTTGAGTGCGGAGCGGACGTCGTTCTTGAGCTTCCTCCACCGTATTGCTTTGCGAGTGCGGAGAGCTTTTCTGCCGCAGGCGTCAGCATACTTGCGAGCGTCGGCGTCGATACGCTCTGCTTCGGATCGGAGAGCGCGGACGCGGAGAGAATGTGGAGGATCGCGCACGTGGCACGTTCCGAGGAATTTCTCGAAAAATGCCGTAATCTTCCATCCGACCAGCCGAGCACGGGGGGCTATCTCGCTCTGCTCTCGCAGGAGAGTGGGGAGGGGAAACTTTCCTCGAACGATATCCTCGGTGTGGAATACTGTAAGGCGATACTCGGACTCTCTCTTGACGGAAAAATGAATATCATGCCCATAAAGCGTGATGGCTCGGGATATCTCGATAAGACTCTTGTCAGCGGTCAGTGCCCGAGTGCCACCGCGATCCGCGAGCGTATACTGCACGGTGAGCTCACAGACATTGAGGATTTTGTGCCTCAAGCGGTGATGGAGATCCTTAAAAAAGCGGAAATATCCTCGCTCGATAATGCGTCCGATGCGATCCTGCTCGCCCTGCGTCTATTCGATACGAGTAAGGATCCCGTCGCCGTTCGCGATGTCGGGCTTATCAATAGACTCAAGTGCACCGCTCGTAGCGCAACAGACCGTCAAGACCTGCTCCGTACCGTCGGCACGAAAAAATATACCCTCGCCGCCCTCAACCGTGCAATACTCTGCCTCACGCTCGGCATCTCGCAGAGCGACCTCGACGCACCGCCGACATATACGACGCTTCTCGGCGCAAATGCTAAGGGTAGGGAATACCTCGCGAGCATTAGAGGCAAGGACACACAGATTCCCGTGATCACCAAGCCTGCCGACGCGCATAGCCTCAGATTCGACGCCATCGACCGCCAGCTTGATATCTCCGAACGTGCCGACGCGCTATATACCCTCTGCTTCGAAAAAAATAAAAACAGCGGCACCTATTTTCGCCTGCCGCCGATCATGATCTGAGATTTATTGTAAATGCCCTCGTCCTGTCTTCAAGGCGAGGGCATATAAATTTTATCGGAAAGGCTTTCCACAAAATGTATCTAAACCCGCGAATTTATTGCGAGCGTTCCCCATACGCGACTGAACGTAGGCTTTTGGCAACACGCCGACTGTTTTATTAAAAATCGAGCGGTTTTGGTACGCACCGCACGAAGCCCGTGTTGCGAAAACGAAGGCTTGCGATAGCCTTCCTCCCGAAGGAAGCCAAATGTCGCCTTCGGCAAATGAGGCACGCACTTCGTGCGAATGATGCTGTGGCTACGCCACAAATTGGTAGGGGGGCTTACTCCTCCCGAAAACGAGTGAGGTGCGGTGCTAACCGTTTATTTGCAGGTTGATGTGCCTTAGACGCTCGATATATTCACTACGCGAACGAGAAAAGACGCGATGGCAGAAAAAGTGCCATCGCGTTTTTATTATTTTGTGATATATCTGAGGTAGGCGTTGATAAATCCGTCGATATCGCCGTCCATGACCGCTTGGATATTGCCGTTCTCGTAGCCTGTACGGGTATCCTTAGCGAGGGTATAGGGCATAAAGACGTAGGATCTGATCTGCGAGCCCCACTCGATATTCGCCTTATTTCCCTGAATATCCTCCACGCGCTCGAGATTTTCCCTGATCTTTATCTCAAGGAGCTTGGATTTGAGCATTTTCATCGCCGTTTCCTTATTCTGAAGCTGTGAACGCTCGGTCTGACAGCCGACGACGATTCCCGTGGGCTTATGGAGGATACGGATCGCGGAGTCGGTCTTATTGATATGCTGACCGCCCGCACCGCTCGAGCGATGTGCCGTTACCTCGATATCCTCGGGGCGTATCTCTATTGTATTATCGTCCTCAAATTCGGGCATTACCTCGATCGAGGCAAAGGACGTCTGCCTTCTGCCGTTTGCGTCAAAGGGGGACACACGGACGAGTCTGTGAACGCCGTTCTCACTCTTAAGGTAGCCGTAAGCGTTCTCACCCTCGACCATGATCGTTGCGCTCTTGATGCCTGCCGCGTCGCCGTCGAGCCAGTCAAGAAGCTTGACCGTGAAGTCGTGATTTTCCGCCCAACGTGTGATCATGCGGTAGAGCATCTGCGCCCAATCCTGCGCCTCCGTGCCGCCTGCACCCGGGTGGAAGGAAACGATAGCGTTATGCCTATCGTACTCACCGGAGAGCAGGATCTCGATCCTCATTCTCTCCTCCTCCTTCTCGATGAAGGCGAGCTCCGCACCGACCTCCTCGGCGTAGCCCTCCTCGTTCTCCTCGATCGCCATATCCGCAAGTGCGATGGCGTCCTCAAGACGCTGGGCAAGGGAATTGAACTCATCGAGCTTGCGCTTGCCCTGCTTTATCTGCTGAAGTATTTTTGAGGAATTGTCCTGATTTGACCAGAAATCGGGATCGAGCGTCTTTTCCTCCATCTCGCCGACGCTCTTTGTCAGCTCGTCGATCCTAAGAGAATTGCGGAGCTCCGCGATGTCCCTTCTCATACCGATGAGCTTATATTTGTATTCTTCAAGTTCGATTATCATATAAATATCTCCGATCCGCCGCACGTGCGGCAAATTATTTCATCAGCCCCGAGCGACCGTACACCTCGGAGCGTCCACATATTAATCCATTATATATATTAACATATTTTTCACCGTTTTGCAATCCCTTTTTCGAAAAAATACGCAAATACGCACGTACAACGAAAAAATACCGCACAGCACATCCGCCGTGCGGTATCTATGATCATTCCGAGCCGATCATTCAAGGAGATCAAACTTATAGCCAACTCCCCAAACGGTCTTGAGCGTCCACTTGTCGGATACGCCGTCAAGCTTTTCACGCAGGCGCTTTACATGAACGTCGACCGTGCGCGAGTCGCCGAGGTAGTCAAAGCCCCATACCTTGTCGAGCAGCTGATCACGTGTGAATACGCGATTTCTGTTGTAGGCGAGGAAGTAGAGAAGCTCGAGCTCCTTGGGTGGGATGTCCACGGGCTTGCCGCAGAGCTTCAGCTCGTACTTCTGAAGGCTTATCTCTATGTTATCAAATTTGATGACCTCGCTGTCGTTCTTAGGTGCTGTGTGCGAGCGTGTACGGCGCAGAACCGCCTTGACGCGAGCGGAGAGCTCCTTGATATCAAAGGGCTTAACGACATAGTCGTCCGCACCGAGCTCGAGACCGAGGACCTTATCGAAGGTGTCATTCTTTGCGCTTATCATTATGATAGGCTGATTTGAGACCTCGCGGATCTCTCTGCATACCTGCCAGCCGTCCTTCTTGGGAAGAACGATATCGAGCAGAACTATGTCGGGATTGTAGAGCTTGAAGCTGTCGATGCCTGCAACTCCGTCGTTTACGGCTTTGACCTCATAGCCCTCTTTTTCAAAATAGATTTTAAGTGTTTCGCATATTGCAGCGTCGTCGTCGATGACGAGGATCTTGGTGTCCAGCATTTGGTTTACCTCCCGGGAAAAATTTTCGGATATTAGTTAAAATTAGTTAAAAACTATAAAGAATCCCATTTACAAACAGTATTGTAAAACACAAACCTTAAAAAAACCTAAAATTTTAATCATTTTTTTAACTTTTTGACTATTTTTTTTCAAATATTGATAAATTTCCGGATTTTTTTGAACAATCTGTTTCGTTCATAAAAAATTTTAGCACATCGAAACACAAATGTCAATAAGAATTCATAAATTCTTAATAAAAATTATCGACGGCGTTCGACATATCGAAATTTTGCACATAAAAATGCAAAGGCTGATCAAAAAAACACCCGTTGCCAAGTGGCAACGGGTGAAAAATTTGTTTGATTATTAGAAATCAACCTCAGTGTCGTAGTAGCAGCACTTAAGGAGCTTCTCCATCTCCTCCTGAGTGGGGATACGGGGGTTAGAGCCTGTGCAAGCGTCGCCGATAGCGTTCTTAGCGATCTCGGGAAGTCTTGCAAGGAATACATCCTCGGGAACGAAGCCCTGCTCGCAGGGATAGCTGTCTGCGCCGTAGTTCTTGATGCAGTGAGGAATGTTGAGCTGGTCGTTCATATCGCGAAGGAATGCGATAAGGTTAGCGACCTTCTCGTCATCGTTAGCACCGCCGAGTCCCATGAAGTCAGCGATCACGCCGTAACGAGCCTTAGCGACGTCGTTCTTTGCGTTGAAGGCGATGACCTTGGGAAGGTACATAGCGTTAGCAGCACCGTGAATGATGTGTGCGCCGTAGTCGTCGAAGGCAGCACCGGTCTTGTGAGCCATCGAGTGAACGATACCGAGGAGAGCGTTGGAGAACGCCATACCTGCAAGGCACTGAGCATTGTGCATGGAAGCACGCTTTGTCATATCGCCGTTGTAGGAGCCTACGAGATCTCTCTGGATCATCGTGATAGCGAAGATAGCGAGAGGATCGGTGTAGTCGCAGTTAGCGGTGGAAACATACGCCTCGATAGCGTGAGTGATAGCGTCCATACCTGTGTGAGCAACGAGCTTCTGGGGCATGGTCTCTGCGAGATCGGGATCAACGATAGCAACGTCGGGAGTGATCTCGAAGTCAGCGATGGGGTACTTGATACCCTTGTCGTAGTCTGTGATTATGGAGAAAGCAGTAACCTCGGTAGCTGTTCCGCTGGTAGAGGGAATAGCACAGAACTTAGCCTTCTTGCGGAGCTCGGGAATACCGAAAACAACGCACATCTGCTCAAAGGTGATCTCGGGATACTCGTACTTGATCCACATAGCCTTTGCAGCGTCGATGGGAGAACCGCCGCCCATAGCAACGATCCAGTCAGGCTCGAAGTCGAGCATGAGCTGAGCACCGTTCATTACCGTGGTAACGGAGGGGTCGGGTTCAACGCCTTCGATAAGGCGAACCTCCATACCTGCTTCCTTGAGGTAATCCTCGGCTCTCTGAAGGAAACCGTTTCTCTTCATAGCGCCGCCACCAACAACGATGACTGCCTTCTTACCCTTAAGATTCTTAAGGTTTTCAAGTGCGCCCTTTCCATGGAAAAGGTCGCGGGGGAGAGTAAATCTTGCCATAAAAAATAGCCTCCATTTTTTAATATATTTTTTGAAATGCTTATGACCTATTTCAACATTGTTAATAATATCACAAATGTATTTGAATGTCAATATTTTTGCAAAAAAAATATGCAAATTTCCGAAAATAACAATTTAATGTACATGAATCTGCAAAATATGTTGATAATAGACAAAAATCTGCTGTTGCATTTTTGCGAATGTTGGTGTATAATTACCTTATCTCGGTATGAGGAAAATAAAAGGAGATGATATTGTTATGTGGCTTGCTCTGGCGATAGGCTCGGCGGTTTTTGCGGCACTCACGTCGATACTTGCAAAGGTGGGCATCGATGGCGTCAATTCCAATCTCGCAACGGCCATACGCACGGCGGTCGTGCTCGTAATGGCGTGGGGAATGGTCTTTATAACCAACGCGCAGGGAGGTATAAGTGAGATAAGCAAGAGGAGCTGGATCTTCCTGATCCTCTCGGGACTCGCAACGGGTGCATCGTGGCTCTGCTACTATAAGGCTCTGCAGATCGGGGAGGCGTCAAAGGTCGTGCCCGTCGATAAGCTCAGCGTCGTTATAACTCTCGTGCTCGCGTTTGTGTTCCTGCATGAGCAGTTTACCCCTAAATCCCTCGTAGGCTGTGCCCTCATCGGCATCGGCACACTTCTTATGGTCATTTGATCCTAATAAAAAAATCCCCGATAGCTGTGTGCTTTCTATTGTGAGTGCAGAAACATTTTCGGATATATATTTTGCAACTTCAAAGCGGTCGGATATTAAGTAAAGCTACGCATTTTGAAGGAAATAAGAAAGCGAGCGTTTGTTACTTCCTTGGTGGGGATAGTGCCACGCCGATCGGAAATGTGGAATCTATTGAAGGCAGAGCGATGCAGGAAAGCATTTGGAAGGAGACTGACCGAAAATTCTTCAAAAAAGGGATCGATGATCCGAAATTACGACTGATTCATTTCAAAATCTGCAAATATAAAGAATAGTATGGAGGAAAACCTATGACACAATTTACACATATCACGCTAAAACAGCAACCGGAATTGAAAGAACAAGCCGCCGAGTGGTTTCACGAGAAATGGGGCGTGCCAAAGGAAGCGTATCTTGAATGTATGGAGAGCTATTTGAGCGGCGAGAGCGAATACGGCTGGTATCTCTGCATGGACGGCAACAGTATCGTCGGCGGACTTGGCGTGATCGAGAACGATTTTCACAACAGACCTGATCTTGCGCCGAACATCTGCGCCGTCTACACCGAGGAGAGCCATCGCCGCATGGGAATTGCAGGGCAGCTGCTTGACATGGCGGTCGAGGATCTGCGGGAAAAGGGAATATCTCCCGTCTACCTGCTCACGGATCATACGGGCTTTTACGAGCGTTACGGCTGGGAATTTCTTTGTATGGCTCAGGGCGACGGCGAGGCGGAGATGTCGAGAATGTATATCCACAGATAACTCATACGGCGCTGAGACTATTGCAAGGGCAAAGGAAAATGGGAATGAAAATGAAAATAAAAATAAAAATGAGAGTGGCGAGGCTTGATCGCATCCTCTCACTCTGCCTGTCCCTGCTTCTGCTCGCCGTCTGCGTGGGCTGTGTCAGGGAGGACGTGAGAGTTGAGAGGGACGAGAACCGCCTTGCCGTCAGATTCGACGGACTGAGCAGCACCGTCTCCGAGACCTATACTCTTAATGAGGGCGACAGCATCGACGTTGCCGTTCCTCGCTGTGAGGGAGAGGCTCGCATCTCGATCACAAGTGGGAATGGTGAGACCGTTTATACGGGAAGGACGCCCCTGCCCGAGAGCTTCCGTGTGAGCATCGGAGAGGACGGGGAATATACCCTTTCGGTGAGCGGAGAGGACGCCTGCGGCGAGGTCGTTTTCTCTATCCGCCGTGCGTCGGAGTGATGCTCAAAAGCAAAAAGAGATCGGAGTGCAATATCTGGCTCCGATCTTTTAATTTTCGACGAATTGGTACTTGAAAAAGGGGGAGAGATGTGATATAATGACCTCGTGATCCACCGTGTACGGTGGCAATAGCGTAATAAATAAGGAGATATATAGAATTATGAAGCTTGGTATAG
>CAYPRM010000015.1:0-34524 GCA_964413365.1 uncultured Lachnospiraceae bacterium
CCTTAGTGAGCTGAGCAACCTTATTCTTGTTGGGCTTATCGGAGCCGGACTCGATGCCGCAAGCCTTCTTGATAAGAACGGGAGCGGGGGGAGTCTTTGTGATAAATGTAAACGAACGGTCAGCGTAAACCGTGATAACGACGGGGATTATAAGACCGATGTCGTTCTTGGTTCTTTCATTAAATTCCTTTGTGAATACGGGGATTGCAACGCCGTACTGACCAAGTGCAGGACCAACGGGGGGTTGGGGCGTAGCCTTACCTGCGGGCAGCTGCAATTTGATGTAACCCATTACTTTCTTTGCCATTTTTAAATACCTCCAATGTGGTAATTATACGGGAGAATTGCATAAATTTTTCTCCCTCCCACGTGTGCGACTGACAATGTCGCTTTGACAGTCAAATGCTGTCCTTGCGTTTGAGCATGCCCGAATCGAGCTCGACGGGCATATCTCTGCGTCCTCTGCTGATGAGGACGGTAACCTTGTTTGAATCGTCGGAAATTGACTGGACCGTACCCGAATATCCGTCGAAAAGACCGCCAACAACGAGCACGCTGTCTCCGACTGCGTAGCTGAGTTTGACCTTCTTATCCTCGATATTGAGGGCTGCGACCTCCTCATCCGAAAGGGGAGAGGGACGCGAACCGGGGCCTACGAAGCCCGTGATACCCGTGATGGATCTGATAGCGTGCCAGCTCTCGTCGTTCATCGTCATTTTGATGTAGACGTAGCCGGGGAAAAGTTTCTCCTCGACCTCTATCTCCTGATCGCCCTTCTTTTCGATGACGATCTGAACGGGGATCTTGACGTCGTAGATCAGATGCTCCAATCCAAGGTTTTCAATTCTTTTTTCAAGGCTGGTTTTTACCTTGTTTTCATAACCTGAGTAGGTGTGCGCCACATACCATCTCGGGCCAACGTTCATTTCGTTAAAATCGCTCATGCTTCTCTCCTTCTATCAGAAGAGATTTCCGAGTGCTGTGATTCCCTGAAGAAATACGTAGTCAACTATTGCAAGCGCGACAGTGCACGCGAGTATTACGACCACGACCACGAGAGTATTCTTGGATACCTCGGACCAAGGGGACCAGGATATCTTCTTGACCTCGCTCTTAATGCTTCTTGCATACGCGCAAATCCTGCTCCAAAGAGAAGGCTTGTCGCTATTTTTCTTCACCTTTTTCGTATCGGGAGCACTTGCTTTTTTGTTTTCCAAATCTGCCATAACTATCTCCTTTACGATTACTTAGATTCTTTGTGAAGAGTGTGCTTGCGGCAGAATTTGCAGTACTTGTTCATCTCAAGCCTGTCGGGATCATTCTTCTTGTTTTTCTTTGTCTCGTAATTTCTCTGCTTGCACTCTGTGCATACGAGAGTTACTTTGACTCTTGCATCATTAGCCATTTTTTCGGCACCTCCCATTAAAATTTTTTTGACCTTGCGGTCAGTGTACCTCCCTCTCAGATGGCGCTATGCCTTGTCCATACGGACGGCGCATCAGGCACAACGAAAAAAGCCCATTTACAGAGGTAATGCTATTATAGCACTTAGTCAACCTCGTGTCAAGGGCTTTTTTCAATATTTTTTGACTTTTTGCCTATTTCGTGGGCTCGGAGGGGTTTTATTCCTTAATGTCGGTCAGGAGCTTGAGTGTGTCGTATATCGACCTGACGCCGATAAGCTCGATCCCGATGTCAAGCTTACGCTTTTCGAGATTTCGTGCAGGAACGACTGCTCTCGTAAAGCCGAGACGCGCCGCCTCTCTTACCCTCTGCTCAAGGCTTGCCACCGCGCGCACCTCGCCCGAAAGACCGAGCTCGCCGATCGCTATAAGATCGTCAGGCACTACCTTGTCGCGGAGTGAGGAGATGAGAGCCATCGCAACGGCGAGATCGCTCGCAGGCTCATCAATACGCAAGCCGCCGATGACGTTTATATACGCATCGTTGGCGGAGAAGCGCAGACCGAGCCGCTTTTCGAGAACAGCGAGTATCAGATTGAGCCTGTTGTAGTCGATGCCGTTCGACGTCCGACGCGGAGCGGGGAACGGAGTCGGAGAAACGAGTGCCTGCACCTCCGCGATCAGCGGACGTGTGCCCTCGATAGTGCAGAGCGCGCAGTTGCCCGAGGCGTTCCGAGGACGGTCGGCAAGGAGCATCTCGGAGGGATTTGAGACCTCAACCAGCCCCACGTCGCTCATCTCGAATACGCCGATCTCGTTCGTTGAGCCGTAGCGGTTCTTCATTGCGCGGATTATGCGGTAGGAGTGCTGCCTGTCGCCCTCAAAATATAGCACGGCATCGACCATGTGCTCGAGGATTTTAGGGCCTGCAATGGAGCCTTCCTTGTTCACGTGCCCGACCAAAATTACAGAAATGCCGTCGCCCTTCGCCTTGGAAATAAAGGCAAGGGAACATTCCTTGATCTGCGTGATAGTGCCGGGGGCGCTTGAGAGATTGTCGCTGAAAACGGTCTGTATCGAGTCCACGATCACCACGTCGGGCTTGACCTTTTCTATCTGGGCGAGCGCACGCTCAAGCTCTGTTTCTGTGAGAATGAAAAGATTTTTGCCCACGATCCCGAGCCTGCGAGCGCGGAGCTTGAGCTGACCTGAGGATTCCTCGCCCGAAATGTAGAGAACACGCTTGTCCTTGCCGAGTGCGTCGGATATCTGCATCAGCAGAGTGGATTTTCCTATTCCGGGCTCACCTGCAAGAAGCACGACCGAGCCGTGCACAAGACCGCCGCCGAGAACTCTGTCAAGCTCCGAGAGCTGAGTGTTGCTCCTTATGTATTCGGGAAGCTCCATTTCGGAGAAGGGGAGAGCGACGTTCTCCCTGCCCGAGGTGAGCGTTTTGTGCTTGATCTCGGAGGGCTTTTCGGGGGCGGTGGAGATGACGTCCTCGACAAAGGTGTTCCACGAGCCGCATTGATTGCATTTTCCGAGCCATTTGGGGGAAATGCAGCCACATTCCGAGCATATATATACAGTTTTAAGTCCCTTCATAATTTTTCAATATCCTTTCAACGCCGAAGCGAGATTTTTGCTGTAGATTTGGGAAGCCCTCTCAGTTGCTGTGTGCCGGTAGTTTCGGAGTGCGAGCCTTAGATAGTTTGCGATAGAATTTGCATCATTGCGAAGCAGCATCATTCGCCGAAGGCAACACTCGGCTACCCCTCCCCTCGGAGAAGGCCGATCTGAGCTGTCGTTTTCAACACAAGCCCGTGCCCCTGTGCCATCTTACTCCCATACTATGCTGCTGCAAAATACTCTACCTATATTATATAAAATATTCACCCAAAAATCAAGTACTCTCCGCCAAAAAATCGGTGATAGCGTGAAATATCTCTGCGGCGAGGGCGGATCTGTATTCCTCGGTCGAGAGCAGGTGCGCCTCGTCCCTGTTTGAGAGAAATCCGCACTCGATGAGTACTGCGGGGCACGTCAGGCGGTCGAGCAGGAATATCGAGCCGCCCGACACCTTTGTCGCGCGGTGATTGCTCGGCTGCAGCTCCTGCCGCACTCGGCTCTGCACCGCCTCGGCGAGCAGGCGGCTCTGCGGATCGTTCGGCGAGTAGTAGACCTGCAGACCGCTGTATTCCGACCTTACAAAATAGTTCATGTGAATACTCACGAATACGGGCGCTGTGCACCTCTCCGTGATCTCGAGCCGTGCGCGCAGGTCGAGAGCCTTCTTCCTGCCCTCAAAATCCGAATTCTTGTCGTACAGCATCGTGTCCGTCTCGCGAGTGAGCACAACATCTATTCCACCCTCACGCAGGAGAGCGGCAAGACGCAGGGCGAGATCGAGATTCAGATCCTTCTCAACGAGGCCGAAGCCGACCGTTCCGCCATCCTCACCGCCGTGCCCCGCATCGATGACGACGGTCAGACCGCTCGCGACCGCCGCACTGCCCGCATTGCCGAGCGACCGCCTCCCGAGCATCGGCAGGGCGAGCACCAAGGCTATCATCGCGCATATTACGGAAAAGGCGAAGAAGGCGAGCGCATAGGACAGGGCATAGCGATCTCTTTTAGCCTTCATTTTATATACCTCCATAAATTACTTAAATTAATTTATGTGTATATCCTGAATTTTATTCAAAAAAGCCCCCGTATCGGGAGCTTTGATTGAGATCTTTTTCAGAGTAGAGTCTTTTTTAACGCTCCGCCATCGTTTTCGATAAGATACGAGCTTCCTCCGCAGGAGATCGAGCGTGTGAGCTTTCCATCGACAAATTCGAGTGCCGACAGCTCCTCGATAGCATAAGCGCGAGCGCCGTCGCCCATGCCGAGCATCACCGCATCAAAATCCTTGTGCCGTGTCGCGTAGTGTGGGCAGACCGTTCCGCTGAGCCAGCCAAGCCCCTCTTGCATCGAGTATTCACCCTCCGCCGATACGAGTGCCGAGTCCGTATAGATATCCTCAAACCAGCATATCGCACCTGCCGAGAGACCGCAGAGGATCACGCCGCGCTCGTAGGCGTCGCGGATCAGCGGAAGCAGTCCGAACTCTCCCCAGCGAGCGAGCATATAGAGCGTATCCCCACCGCCGACGTATATAAAATCGCACATATCGAATTTTTTGCGTATCTTCTCAAGGTCCATCTCCCCGTAAACGGTGAGCGCAACGTCCGCCTTGATATCAAAAACGGAGGTGTAGGTCTTTCTGAAGCTGTTGAAATACGGCATGCTGTCATGGCTCGCCGTTCCGATAAAAAGCCCCATCGGGCGTCTTTCTCCTGCGCGCTCACGTGCGAGCGTGGCAATATATCTGTCGATCTCGAGCGTCTCCTTTGACCGTATCTCGCCGCCACCGATGGCTATTATTCTTTTTACTGCGTCCATGCGCCCTCCCAAAAGCCGTTTTTGCACTCTGCGTGCTCCTATATATTCTACCACGCAGGGAAGAAAAAATCAAGTGCGATTTTTCGGTCGCAATATTCTAAAAATGCCGTCAAATAACGCCCCACTCCGCAAAAAAATCGGTTGTGGGAGGGGGATTTTGGGCGGAGGAGCGATATTTTGGTCGTATGCGGGCGAACGGTTTTGATTGACATACAAAATATGGAAATGATAAAATGTATATACAAATCCAAATACAAGGAAGGACAAAAAAATGGACAAAAAAGAAATTCAAACAAAGCTTGCAAGGGCATTTACGGTAGCCCTGCCGATCCTGCTCGTGGCGATACTTGCGCTTCTGGTGCTTATCGCTATGGATATTGCTAAGGGGAACTCCGTGCCAGCACTCGGAGGCGGAGTTGACACAACGACCTCAACGACGGCAGGGGACGGAGATCCCAACGCCGAAAAGCCGCAGGACGAGCCTATTGAGGATCCGTCGAGCAAGGGGCTTGCCTTTGTGAGCAACGGCGACGGCACGTGCTCGCTCGAGGGGCTCGGGAGCTGTGAGGATTCGTTCATCATCGTGCCAATGGAGAGTCCCGAGGGAGATATCGTAACGGATATTGCGGACAACGCCTTCAAGAATTGCACGTCGATCCGAGGAATAGAGCTATGCGAGACGATAAGGCGCATTGGAGCATACGCATTCTACGGCTCGTCGATAAGGGAGATCGAGATCCCCTCGGGCGTCCGTGAGATAGGGAACTACGCCTTCTCGGGCTGTAAGAGCCTTGGGGAGATAAACGTGGACAAGTCGAGCTCGAAATTCTCCTCCTCCGCAGGCGTGCTATACAACAAGGACGGGAGCATCCTCATCGCCTATCCTGCGGGCAAGACCGATAACAGCATCGTCATCGGTCGCGAGGTCGTTGAGATAGCGAACATGGCGTTCTATAAGTGCTCGTACATAAAGAGAGTTACATATCACGGAACGAGCGCATCTTGGCGTGCTATCGAGATAGGAGCAGGGAACGACATTATCGAGGAAGCGATAGTTTATTGCTCGGGAGATACTGACAAATAAAAATATCGGAGGCGAGAGCCTCCGATATTTTTATTTATTATGATCTTCAATGAGGGCTGTGAGGATGGTCTTTCTTTTGATTATACCGATATACATTCCTCTGTCGTCAACGATCGGCACGAAATTCTGCTCGAGGGAGAGACGGACTATCTCCTCTGCAGGAGTCGAGATGGGAAGCGCGACGTAGGGGCGGTATTTATCTATCTCGGACAGGTATGTGCGCTCTGCGACCTTTATATCGAAGGAGCAGGAATTTTTTATAAATCTGAGAATATCTCCCTCGGAGACCGTCGATATGAAGCGACCGTCGCCGTCGATAAGGGGTACGACGCTGAACTTGTGAACGTCAAATTTTTCGAGTGCCTGCCTGAGAGTCGACTCACAGTCGAGATAGAAGGTGCTGCTCTTGGGCGTGAGAAAGCTTAAAATATTCATTTTACTCGATACCTCCGTGCTCAATATTTATTATATTTCAATTATACCACCAAATATGGTAAAAGTCAAACGGATTTTGCGTTTATCTGCCCCGATCTGTGTTAATAATACAAAAAAAGAGGTGAGCGAATTATGAAGGACAGGAGCGCAAAGGATCGGAGACGCGAGGTCGTAGCGACGATATTGGTAATAGTGATAGTGGCTATGGCGATCCTTGTCGGCACAGTCGCGATAAGATGTGCGCGGATATTTTCAGAGCCGATCGACCTATCGCTGTTCGATAGCGACAGGGGCAGCTCGTACACAAAAATCTACGTGATGCGCGAGGGGGAGTGGTGCGAGTGGCAGGAGGAGAGGATCGTCGGCGAGAGGATATATGAGCACACGCCGCTCTCCGAGACTCCGCAGATGCTGATAGATGCATTTGTGGCGATAGAGGATAAGAGATTTTTCACCCACGACGGCGTGGATTGGTATAGGACGGCAGGCGCGGCGTTCAATTACATTCTGCATTTCGATCAGTCCTTCGGTGCGTCCACCATAACTCAACAGGTCATAAAGAATGTAACGGGGCGCGATGAGGTAACGCTTAGTCGAAAGCTCAGGGAGATCTCATGGGCGCTTCAGCTTGAGAGGGAGAGGCCGAAGGAGGAGATACTCGAGCTCTATCTCAATATCATCAATCTCTCCGACGGCTGCTACGGCATCGGAAGTGCGGCGAGGCGGTATTTTTCAAAGAGCCCGTCGGAGCTTACTCTGCTTGAGTGCGCGGCACTTGCGGCAATAACGAACAGCCCATCCTACTACAATCCGATAAGGCATCCCGAGAACAACGCGGAGCGGCGTGATACGATACTTTGCGAGATGTATGCGCAGGGGAGATACTGACAAATAAAAATATCGGAGGCGAGAGCCTCCGATATTTTTATTTATTATGATCTTCAATGAGGGCTGTGAGGATGGTCTTTCTTTTGATTATACCGATATACATTCCTCTGTCGTCAACGATCGGCACGAAATTCTGCTCGAGGGAGAGACGGACTATCTCCTCTGCAGGAGTCGAGATGGGAAGCGCGACGTAGGGGCGGTATTTATCTATCTCGGACAGGTATGTGCGCTCTGCGACCTTTATATCGAAGGAGCAGGAATTTTTTATAAATCTGAGAATATCTCCCTCGGAGACCGTCGATATGAAGCGACCGTCGCCGTCGATAAGGGGTACGACGCTGAACTTGTGAACGTCAAATTTTTCGAGTGCCTGCCTGAGAGTCGACTCACAGTCGAGATAGAAGGTGCTGCTCTTGGGCGTGAGAAAGCTTAAAATATTCATTTTACTCGATACCTCCGTGCTCAATATTTATTATATTTCAATTATACCACCAAATATGGTAAAAGTCAAACGGATTTTGCGTTTATCTGCCCCGATCTGTGTTAATAATACAAAAAAAGAGGTGAGCGAATTATGAAGGACAGGAGCGCAAAGGATCGGAGACGCGAGGTCGTAGCGACGATATTGGTAATAGTGATAGTGGCTATGGCGATCCTTGTCGGCACAGTCGCGATAAGATGTGCGCGGATATTTTCAGAGCCGATCGACCTATCGCTGTTCGATAGCGACAGGGGCAGCTCGTACACAAAAATCTACGTGATGCGCGAGGGGGAGTGGTGCGAGTGGCAGGAGGAGAGGATCGTCGGCGAGAGGATATATGAGCACACGCCGCTCTCCGAGACTCCGCAGATGCTGATAGATGCATTTGTGGCGATAGAGGATAAGAGATTTTTCACCCACGACGGCGTGGATTGGTATAGGACGGCAGGCGCGGCGTTCAATTACATTCTGCATTTCGATCAGTCCTTCGGTGCGTCCACCATAACTCAACAGGTCATAAAGAATGTAACGGGGCGCGATGAGGTAACGCTTAGTCGAAAGCTCAGGGAGATCTCATGGGCGCTTCAGCTTGAGAGGGAGAGGCCGAAGGAGGAGATACTCGAGCTCTATCTCAATATCATCAATCTCTCCGACGGCTGCTACGGCATCGGAAGTGCGGCGAGGCGGTATTTTTCAAAGAGCCCGTCGGAGCTTACTCTGCTTGAGTGCGCGGCACTTGCGGCAATAACGAACAGCCCATCCTACTACAATCCGATAAGGCATCCCGAGAACAACGCGGAGCGGCGTGATACGATACTTTGCGAGATGTATGCGCAGGGGTACATCACCGAGGAGGAGCTATCCGAAAATTTCGGCAGGGAGCTGACGCTATGCCCCGACGAGAGCACGGGACGTGAAAATGTACACTCGTGGTATACGGAGATGGTCGCACGTGATGTTATTGATGACCTGCAGACCGAGCTTGGAATAACCTACGAGTCCGCCTCACGCCTCTTTTGGGGCGGTGGGCTTGAGGTCTACGCCTGCGTTGATACGGATATACAGAGGATAATGGAGGACTACTACACCGACGAGGCGAATTTTATATCCGAAGAGGGTGCGCAGTCCGCTATGATAATGATAGATCCCGATAATGGCGATATCCTCGGTGTGGTGGGCGCGGTGGGCGAAAAGAGAGGGGACAGACTGCAGAGCTACGCCACCGACACGCTCCGTCCCCCCGGCTCGACCATAAAGCCGCTCTCCGTCTATGCGCCCGCCCTCGAGCGCGGTACGATAACCTACGCGAGCGTTTACGATGACGTGCCAGTGGAATTTGTGGAGAGCGGCGGTGAGCTAAGGGGCTGGCCGAGGAACGCAAACGGCGTTTACAGAGGGCTTACGACTATGAGCTACGCCGTGGCAAATTCCACAAATACCGTACCTTTGCGTATACTTGAGGAGCTCGGGCTTTCACATTCCTTCTACTTTTTGCACGACAAGCTCCATCTCGACGAGCTCGTGGAGAGGGGAACGGACGCGAGCGGTGCGTATATTACGGATATGGACAGAGCCGCTCTCGCACTCGGTCAGCTCAATTACGGTGTGAGCCTCCGAGCCATCACCGCGGCGTATTCGATCCTTGCCGACGGGGGAAGCTACCACGCGCCGAGGTCGTATTGCCTTGTCAGGGGCAGGGCGGGTGAGATATTGCTCGAGAGGGAGAGCACCTCGGAGCAGGTGATAAGTGAGGAAAACGCCGAAATAATGACAAGATTGCTATCCGAGGTCGTGTGGGGCGGAACGGCGGATGCTCTCACATTGAAGAATAAGGTCGCTCTCGCCTGCAAAACGGGCACAAGTCAGGACAATAAGGACCGATGGTGCATAGGATATACGCCCTCGCTCATCTGTGGCGTCTGGTACGGGTACGAATACCCACGCGAGATACCGCGAGCGGAGAGGGACCATTTCCTGCACGCCTTTGATAGAGTACTCTTGAAAATATATAACGAGGACGTGTGCTCTGCCTACCGAGACAGGGAATTTCGAGAGAGCGGCAGACTGACGTGCGCCATGTACTGCGCCGATTCCGGGCTGATACCGACCGCGGCGTGCATTTCCGATGCGCGAGGCTCGAGAGCGAGACTGGGATATTTCGCTCTCGGCACCGAGCCGCAAAAATATTGCACCGTCCACGTCAGCGTTCCCTACGATACCGTCTGCGGAGGCGTGGCGACCGCTTTTACACCGAGGGGGCATGTCGAGGAGGTCGGAATGATACAGGTCGAGCGTGAATTTCCCATTCCAATGACCGTCAGCGACGCGCAGTATGTCTATATGAGGCTCGACGGGGATATTTTACCCTCGTTTTCGCAAAATGACGCATTTTTTTACTCGTTTTCCGAGGAAAAGAAGAAATACAGGGGCAAAAGCGCCGGATCTGTGCAGTTCAATCGACTTTCCACAGCGCATTTCACACTCTCCGACCTTGCTTTTTGCAGTCAGCTTATCCCATATTCGCATTAATTCAAGCAATCTCTCATAAATATTATTGAAAAATAATATTTCGGAGTGTTTTACTATGTCAAGCTGTAAAAAAAGAACGCCGATCGAGCGCGTGAGATACGAGCTATACGGCACGAATAGGGCGTGCGTGGTCGCCCTGCCGCTCATCCTGCTCATAACGGGGATATTCACCAGATGGGTGAGCGGTAGTCCGATCCCAACGTTGCATTATATCGGAGTGAGTGAGCTGATCCCACCAACGTGGCTTATGGTGCTGCTGTTCGGCGCGTCCTATATCGTCGCAGGGTTAGCATTTGGACTCGCACTTGGGGAGAGAAGGGGAGGACGCGGCGAGAAAAAATATCAGGGCGCGATGTGGTTCTGCCTCTCGCTCTGCCTCGGATATGCGTGGTATCCCATATTTTTCTGTGTGAGGCTCTTTCTCGTCTCGGCAATGATGTCCGTGCTCTGCCTCTTTTGCTCGATCTGCGCAAGCGTCTGCTTTGCTAAGGTCAGCGCCCCATCCGCCATCCTCGCCGTGATCTATGACCTCTGGCTCGCCTACCTCACGCTCCTGAACGCACAAATATTCTTTGCGGTTTGAATTTCAAAAGCTGACAATAATATATAAATTCAACAATTTTCCAAAAATCGCTTTGTATAAAATGTGTTAAAACGGCAAACAAAATGTTGACATGACGCAAAATCGGTGATAAAACAAAAATATAAAATCCTATTAAATGGGATTGATTTCAAAAAGAGAGTGATTTTTGTGAAAAAACTCAGTTTGATTGTCGCACTTGCGATGATCTTCACACTTTGTGCCGTGCTCTGTGCGTGCCAAGATTCAGATGATTATGTGCTGCCCGAGCTTGATGGCGGCTCGATGAAGATGCTTTGTTTTACTAACGTCGACAGTTTGGAGAATATCAGAATACGCACGTATGATTCGAGAGTTGATGGCGGATTTTCTGCGGCTGACGGGTTGACCTGCGTTGAACGCCCGACTGTTCATCAATATTTTATTGCGTACAGCGAGGAGCTCGGATCGCCCTATACGCTTCCGTGGGTTGCATCAAGCTACAAGAATTCATTTATGCTCAGTGCGGATTTTTACGCATTTGAGGGGGAGATCTCGAAGCTTGCTTACGAGTACACCTATTTTGATACGGAGTCGCTTTTTATGATTATGATAAAAATTTAGACATAATATATTGCCATTTTGGATGGGGAAGTGATGCAACCCATGTTAATCCAGAAACAATTATAGAAGATTTGGGATTGGAAGATCAGTTTGACAGTGATTTCAATATATATAGAGCTGCGTTGGCAATCAATTTTAATATTGAACACTCACATTCTAACAATTATGTAGATACCGACGGCAACGTATATTGTTCATGCGACTTTTCATGCCACCCGGAGCATGTGTGCACGTATGCACCCTGTGAGGATGACGACAGCAAGCACATATACACCTGCAATTGCCAATACAAGTCCGACAACACCGACGATCATAATTTGATATATGTAAGCAAGGGTGCAAGCTATCACGTTCAGAAATGCAGTCTTTGCGGTTGGACAAGCGAGACCGAATCTCACGAGTGGGTTGCCGGCAGTTCGAGCGATTATCTACAGTGCAGATGGTGCAATCACTCGAAGTATATCGGCGGCAAATTCATTCCGATCATAAAATCTATAGATTCGGGAGTTCACCCCACGTTTGCTTACGAGGACATGGCAGGCTGATAGCAATATAAAAAAGAAAACCGCCGCGGCGGTTTTCTTTTTGCTAAGTATTACTGCTTCTTTGCAGTAAGCTGACGCTCGAGCCAGACAAGTCCGAGGGAGAAGGCATTGAACAGTCCCGATTTATCGCCCTGCTGCAGAATATGATTCGGATCCTTTGAATCAATTATCTGAATGAGTATCTTATCGGGCACGTCCTCTCCGCTCGCCTCGTCCTTTTTATAGGACATTATCTCAAGGAGAAGAAAGCAGCTTTCTGCCAGCTTATCGCCGTAGCAGATCGTGTTTCCCTCACGGACGAGGGGCTTACCCTTATATTCCAAATATTTTCCTTCTACAAGCTCCATATTGATCCCTCCATATACATTTTTCATAGTATTATATCACATATTATCAAAATAGTCAATAGCCAAGTTAGCGGCGATCCGTACCGTCGGGGAATTCCGCCTCGCGCATTTTTCTTATGACCTTACTCGGCGTTTTCGAGCCGAAGACGGCTGAGCCTGCCACGATGACATTAGCGCCTGCCGCTATTGCCGCGCCGACGTTCTGCTCATTTATTCCACCGTCGACCTCGATATCAACATCGAGCCCGTGCTCATCTATGTATTTCTTAAGCTCTCTTACCTTGTCGAGCGTTTCGGGAATGAGCGACTGACCGCCAAATCCGGGCTCGACCGTCATCACGAGCACTGTGCTTACTGCGTCGAGGTAGGGTATTACTGCCGATACGGGCGTTGAGGGCGAGAGCGCAATGCCTGCGCGCACGTCGAGGTCAAGTATCCTTTGTATCGCATCACGCGGACGCGAGGTGCTCTCAACGTGCACGGTAATGCTGTCAGCGCCCGCACGCACGAAGCTCTCGATATACCTCTGCGGATTTTTGATCATAAGATGAACATCAAAGAAGAGCTTTGTACGTCTCCTTATACCAAATATTTTCCTTCTACAAGCTCCATATTGATCCCTCCATATACATTTTTCATAGTATTATATCACATATTATCAAAATAGTCAATAGCCAAGTTAGCGGCGATCCGTACCGTCGGGGAATTCCGCCTCGCGCATTTTTCTTATGACCTTACTCGGCGTTTTCGAGCCGAAGACGGCTGAGCCTGCCACGATGACATTAGCGCCTGCCGCTATTGCCGCGCCGACGTTCTGCTCATTTATTCCACCGTCGACCTCGATATCAACATCGAGCCCGTGCTCATCTATGTATTTCTTAAGCTCTCTTACCTTGTCGAGCGTTTCGGGAATGAGCGACTGACCGCCAAATCCGGGCTCGACCGTCATCACGAGCACTGTGCTTACTGCGTCGAGGTAGGGTATTACTGCCGATACGGGCGTTGAGGGCGAGAGCGCAATGCCTGCGCGCACGTCGAGGTCAAGTATCCTTTGTATCGCATCACGCGGACGCGAGGTGCTCTCAACGTGCACGGTAATGCTGTCAGCGCCCGCACGCACGAAGCTCTCGATATACCTCTGCGGATTTTTGATCATAAGATGAACATCAAAGAAGAGCTTTGTACGTCTCCTTATACATTCGATAACGGGCGCTCCGAAGCTTATATTCGGAACGAACGCGCCGTCCATAACGTCGAGATGAAGATAGTCCGCACCTGCGCGTCTTATCCTCTCAAGCTCCGAGCTAAGGTCGGAAAAATCTGCCGCCAAAAGCGACGGTGCAATGTAGATCATAAAAAACTCCTCTCATGATTTTAAGTATCTGCGATCAATATTTCCACGCATTAGGTCGAAAGCGATCAGCTCAGCATAAAATGTTATTAACCATCAAAACGGCTCATGCCCTCGCAAGGGAAGAACAATGCAAGGGATGTGTGGCGGTTGCCTGCGCAGGTATGAGTCTTTGCGCTTTCCGAATGTTCGGGGAGCGCTTTTTTGTGTTGGCGTGCCTGCTCTGCTTTTTATTGGTTGAAAACAAGGCAGACCGCGTGTGCTGCGATCCCCGAGCCGTCGCCCGTAAAGCCGAGCCCCTCCTCGGTGGTCGCCTTGACGCTCACGCACTCGATGTCGATCCCGAGAGCGTGCGCAATATTTTCTCTCATCTCGTGAATGTGCGGTGCGAGCTTCGGTGCTTGCGCTATTACCGTAGCGTCGATATTTCCGACGGAATAACCGCCCTTGCCGATGATCTCGCCAACACGCGAGAGGAGCAGGAGACTGTCCGCACCGCGATATCTCTCGTCGCTGTCGGGGAAGTGAGTGCCGATGTCCCCGAGCGCACACGCACCGAGCAGAGCGTCCGATATTGCGTGCAGGAGCACGTCCGCATCCGAGTGCCCGAGCAGACCGCGCTCGTGAGGAATGTGAACTCCCCCGAGGATCAGCTCACGCCCCGACACGAGCCTGTGAACATCGTATCCGTGTCCTATCCTGATGCTCATTTTTCGCCCTCCCGTGCCTTGAGTATTGCAAGAGCCATTGGCACATCCTCCGGCTCCGTCAGCTTTATGTTTGTCCTGCCACATTCCACGAGCATTATATTTATTCCTATTGCCTCGACAAGGGAATTGTCGTCCGTTGCCGTGGCGAGCGTGCCGTCGTCCTCCGCCTTGGTAAGAGCGAGCTCGTATATCTCGCGTCTGAATACCTGCGGCGTCTGTGCGAGCCATACACGCCCACGCTCAGCGGAGGACGATATGACCTTCGACTTACCGTCGGTCAGTTTTACCGAATCAATAGCACGTGTAGCCGCACTCGCCGCGCCGTGCTTGTATGCGGAGGAGCAGACCTGCTCGACCGACTGCGGAGTGATAAGACAGCGCGCGCCGTCGTGTATCGCCACGTATTTCATATTGTTGCTCACCGCGCTAAAGCCGTTGCGCACGGATTCCTGACGTGTTTTGCCGCCGCTCACCAGACGCACCAATTTATTGAAACGGTACAACCTCTGGAGCTCCTGATAAAGGCAAAAATCCTCCTCGCGTGCCACCACGATGATCTCGCTTATACATTCGCAAGCGTCGAACGCCATTATGGTGCGCGCCACTACGGGAATATCGTCGAGCATGATAAACTGCTTCGAGGTCGCACTCCCGAGAGCATCCCCCATTCGCGTGGAGCTTCCCGAGGCGACGATTATCGCACAGGTGGGCTCTATTCTGTCCCTCTTGCCGCAAGCTGCCCTTGCGACATCGCTTATTTTGTGTAATATATTGCCCATTTGGACTCCTTTCGGGTAAAAATTACATTTTGGAGATGTGGACTTAAAGCCTCTCTCCGCCCTCTATCCTCTCTATGAGCGAGAGCCTTTCCGTGTGCCTGCCGCCCTCAAATTCTGCGCCGATAAACGCATCAACGAGATCGAGCGCAAGCCCCGAGCCAACCACACGGGCGCCGATGCAGAGAACATTGGCGTTGTTGTGCATTCTCGTAAGACGCGCGGAAAATGTGTCCGAGCAGCACGCCGCACGAATTCCGCGGTGCTTATTCGCCGCGATGCTCATGCCGATGCCCGTACCGCAGACGAGTATTCCAAGCTCCGCATCACCACGGATGATCACATCGCAGAGCCTGCTCGCGAATACGGGATAATCACAGCTCTCGTCCGTGTCCGTTCCGACGTCGATCACATCAAAGCCGAGGGAACGAAGGTGGGAGGCTATCATGCCCTTCAGCTCAAAGCCACCGTGATCCGCACCTATTGCTATCTTCTTTTTTAATTCAGACATTTCAAAAACTCCTTTATTTGTTTTCAGAGGCGAGCCTCTCCAGCCTCTCACGCTCCGCTTGGGATGCGCGGAGATATATCGGTGAGATCTCAACGTCCGTTGTCAGAAGCTTCTGCTCGGACGCCTCGAGCGCACAGAGTGCAACGCTGTAAGCGCTCTGGTAGCGGTGTATCGTGGGCACTGCCTCGGTCGTAAGACGGGTGAAGGCACTCTTTGCAATGTCATAGCCGTCGCCGCAGAGATATACCCTTGCGTCGGGATAGTTCTCGCAAAGCTCCGCCTCGAGATCGTATACCGAGATCAGCCTATCCTCGCAGAGCCTTGTCAGCTTGCCACCGTGGCAGAGAAACAGCGCATTGTAGAGCTGACCGCGCCGCGCGTTCATAACGGGGCAAACGATGCCGTCCGCCCAGAGCAGATTGTGTGCCAGAGCATCGAGCGACGATACGGGAGCACAGGGCTTGGACCTGCCGAACGCAAGTCCCTTTACCGTGGCAACGCCGATGCGCACACCCGTAAATGAACCCGGACCGACACTGCACGCAAAGAGATCGATGTCATCGACCGTAAGCCCGAGTACTCCGAGGGAGGACTCGATCATCGGGAGCAGGGTCTCGCTGTGAGTGTTTCCATTGTTTATAGTGAACTGTGAGAGCAGTCTGTCGCCCTCGCAGATCGCAACGGTCGAAATGACCGCTGTTGAATCAAGTGATAGAATTTTCATATATACTCCTTTCTGCCGTGCTTTTACGGCAAAATATATCTCTAAAAATTCAATTTTGAATGTGTCAGCCGCGTATGAGGGAGATCACTATTTTTCTTTTGTCAGGCGACGTGGGATCGCACTTTTCAATGTCGACTCTGATATGCTCGCTCGGTATGGCGTAGGGAATGTTCTCGCTCCACTCCACAAGGCAGATCGAGTCGGAGTCGAGATAATCGTAGTAGCCGATGGAATACAGATCGTCCTCGTCGGTTATGCGGTACATATCAAAGTGGAAGAGTCTCCGTCCGGAGCAGGGGGGATATTCGTTGACGAGCGCAAAGGTCGGCGAGCGAACGAGCGCTGAGGGGGAGAGGGCGTGAACGAAGCCGCGTACAAGGGCGGTCTTTCCGACACCGAGATCTCCGTATAGTGCGATGAAGGAGGGAAGGGATGCGTCACTCGTAAGGGCGAGCGCAAGAGCCCTGCCGATGTCCTCGGTCTGCTCGGGAGAGTCGGTGAGGATGGTCTTTTCGTGATCCATTTTACTTTTTGCCTCCCTTAAGATCGGTTAACCTTTTGCGTGTGCCGTCGGGGTACTCGACCACCGTGTTTTCAAGCTCCGCACCGAAGCTTTTGCGTATCTCGTCGAGGTATTCGCGACGCAGAGCCGCCTGTTCATTTTTCTCTTCGGGTGTAAGAGCGCGAATTTTTTGCTCACGCGCATAGTAATTTATCCTGTCTATTTTTTCTCTTTCCATGATAGCTCCGTTAATGATCGTTTTGTGTCGATAACTGCGCCGATCAAAAGCCTTTGCTCCACTTTTTCAAAAAGCGGATGACGCGCGGCTTTTGTTACTGCAATGACACCTCCTCCACCGCTGACGCGGTACCTCTTCTCCCATCGGAGAAGCAAGGTATCTTAATTATATAATTATACCACATTCTTACGGCAATTTAAAGGGCTTTTTGCGAAAATTCACAGAAAAAATCGCAAAAATATCCAAAAGCATCGGGAACGGCGTGCGCCGTTCCCGAAAATTATTGTTTTTTGTCTGATTTTAACCGTTTTCGGATCATTTTCTGATCGTGAGACCAAGCTGATGCTCAAGACCTCCGAGGATCTTTGCGCTGACCTTATCCGCCTCCTCGACCGTAAGTGTGCGGTCGGGTGCACGCAGGGTAACGCGGAAGGACACGGATTTCTTGCCTGCACCGAGCTGTGCGCCACGGTAGATATCAAACAGCCTTACGTCCTCGACGAGCTTTCCGCCCGAGCGAGCGATCTGAGCCTCTATCTTACCGACCTCAAGCTCCTCATCGCACACGAACGAGAAATCGCGCGTAGATGCGGGGAACTTCGGCAGGGGCTTATACTCGATCACCTTATTGCAACGCTCGAAAATGGCGTCAAGGTCAAGCTCAGCCGCATAGACGGGGGTATCAAAGCCGTAATTCTTTGCGGTGAGAGGATGGATCTGACCGAAAACTCCGAGAAGCTCCCCGTCGGACGCCACGAGCCTTGCACAGCGACCGGGGTGGAAGGTGGGATTATCCGTAACGGCGACGAAATCAACGCTTCTTATGCGTCCGAGTGCGAGCACGCCCTCGATAACGCCCTTGAGCGTATAGAAATCAACGTTTCCGTACATTCCGAGCGTGAGCACGTTGCTCTCACAGGGAAGCTCGTCCTCGTCGTTCGCAGGAATATACACATTGCCCATCTCATAGAGCATTACGTTTTCATTATTGAAATTATTGTTCTGTGCGAGCACCTCCATCATAGAGGGAAGTGCGGTAACACGCATGATGCTCGTGTCCTCACCGAGGGGATTGGAGATGACGATGGAGCGCCTTGTAGCCTCGTCCTCGGCAAGACGGATCTTGTCGTAGTAACGGGGGCTGATGAAGGAGAAGGTCTGTATCTCGTCAAGTCCCATTCCGCAGAGCGCGTCGGAGAGGTCGACTCTGAACTGCTGCTTCGGCGTTCTGCCGCCTGCGGTATTCTCGGCGACTATACGGGACGAGCGTATATTATTGTAGCCGTAGATCCTGATTATCTCCTCTGCGATATCGTTCATACAGGTCAGGTCGGATCTGAAGGAGGGGACGGTTATCATGCCGTTCTCGACCTTGCACTCGAGCTTTTCGAGCACGTCGATCATAAATTCCTCGGGAATATCAACGCCGAGGAAGGAATTGATCCTATCGACCTCAAGGGGAAGCACCACGGGGGCTTTTTTGGTGGGATAAGCGTCGATCACGCCGTCCACGACCTCGCCGGCACCAAGAAGCTCAACGAGCTCGCACGCACGCTCAAGCGCGGAGATGGCGTTCTCGGGATCGAGTCCCTTTTCAAAGCGTGAGGAGGATTCCGTTCTCATGCCGTTCTTCTTTGCCGAAACGCGCACCTCCGCACCGCTGAATGCGGCACTTTCAAATACGACCGTGGCGGTATCGTCCTTGATCTCGGAATTTTCACCGCCCATAACACCTGCAAGTGCAACGGCCTTCTCGGCGTCGGCAATGACGAGCATTGAGGAATCGAGCGTGTGCTCCTTGGAATCGAGCGAGGTGAACGCCTCACCGTCGAGCGCACGGCGAGCATGTATCTCGGAGCCTGAGAGGCAGGTGTAGTCGAAGGCGTGCATCGGCTGACCGTATTCGAGCATAACGTAATTGGTAATATCAACTATATTGTTTATCGGGCGTACACCGCTCGCACGCAGACGCATCCTCATCCAGAGGGGGGAGGGAGCTATGCGGACGTTCTTTACCACTCTTGCACAGTAACGCTGGCAGAGGTCGGGAGCGTCGATGGAAACGCGAAGGTAATTTGAAATGCTGTCGCCGTCATTTGCACCGTGCACGGTGGGCGTGGGAAGGTGCCACTCTCTGCCGAAGCTGACAGCGGTCTCCCTTGCAAGACCGATAACGGAAAGGCAGTCGGGGCGGTTAGAGGTTATCTCAAATTCCACGCAGGTATCTCTGAGCATGAGCGCATCCCTGATATCCTTGCCGATATAGGGGGCGAATTCCTCACCGAGAATGAGTATACCATCGCCTGCGTAGCCGGGCATATCGTGCTCGGTGAGTCCAAGCTCATGATACGAGCAGAGCATACCGAAGGATTCCACGCCGCGAAGCTTGCCGGGCTTGATGGTTATATCCCCGGGCAGGTGTGCCACGGGCAGAGCCGCAGGAACGATATCACCCTCGTGAACATTTTGAGCGCCCGTAACGATCTGAACTGTTTTGTCTCCGACGTTCACCTGACATACCCAGAGGTGATCGCTGTTCTCGTGTCTCTCCATTTTTTCGACACGTGTAACGACTACGTTCTCAATGTCCGCACCGAGCTCCTCAAAACTCTCGACCTTCGAGCCTGTATCCGTCATTCTGTCGCAATATTCCTTAGTACCGATGCCCTCGGTGCTGACAAAATCATTTAGCCATTTTATAGAAAGATTCATATTATTTTCTCCTTGTCAAGATCAGAATTGATGCAGGAAGCGTACATCGTTCTCATAGAGAAGTCTGATATCGTTCACGTGGTACTTGAGCATAAGTATTCTCTCGATTCCCATACCGAACGCAAAGCCGCTGTATTCCTCGGGATCTATTCCGCAGTTGCGCAGAACGTTAGGGTGCACCATGCCTGCGCCGAGGATCTCGATCCAGCCCTCGCCCTTGCAGAGCCTGCAGCCACAGCCACCACACGCGAAGCAGGAAACGTCCACCTCTGCGGACGGCTCGGTGAAGGGGAAGTGGTGGGGACGGAAGCGGACTCTCGTGCCCTCACCGAAGGTCTTTTTAGCAAATTCCTCGAGCGTGCTCTTGAGATTGCCCATGGTTATTCCGCGGTCGACAACAAGTCCCTCAAACTGATGGAAAAGGGGTGAATGCGTTGCGTCCATTGCGTCGGAGCGATATACGCGCCCGGGGGAGACTATGCGGATCGGGGGCTTCTGCTGCTCCATAACTCTCGCCTGAACGGGAGAGGTCTGCGAGCGGAGAAGTATCTTTTCTGTAATGTAGAATGTATCCTGCGTGTCGCGTGCAGGGTGATTTTCGGGAATGTTGAGCGCTTGGAAATTGTAATAATCGTACTCGACCTCGGGGCCCTCTGCGATGGAATAGCCCATTCCGATAAATATATCCTCAAGCTCACGCTGCATACTCGTGAGGGGGTGGAGATGACCGCGCTCCGATACCTTGCCGGGCATCGTAACGTCGAGTCTTTCGGACTTCAGCTGATTTTCAAGGGCACGGGACTTGAGCTCCTCCGCCTTGTCGCGTATTGCCGTCTCGATCCTCTCGCGCACCTCGTTTGCGAGCTGACCGACCACGGGACGTTCCTCGGGAGAGAGCTTGCCCATTCCGCGGAGCACCGCGGTAAGCTCACCCTTTTTGCCGAGATATTGGATCCTCAGCGCCTCAAGATCGCACTCGTTATCTGCGATCCTCGCCAGCGCCTCTTCCCTGATCTTTTTTAAGGTTTCCTTCATTTTGACCATCCTTTCGGTAAAAAGAAAATTTATTTTTATATTTGAAAAAATAAAAGCACCCCATCCAAAGAACAGGACGAGATGCATAAAGCACACGCGGTACCACCCGTATTTTTAGCAAAGCTAACACCTTGATGCTCTTAACGCGAGCGCACGTGCGCGACTACGGTACGGTAAGCTTTCACCGCGCAGGCTCCGAAGCGAAACGAGCCGTATCACGTGCAAAGCCGATCACAGCCAAGTCAGCTCTCTCTGTGTGCACGCTCCGATAAGGTCAGACTTCATCATAGCCTTTCTGGGGGATATTTATTTTCAACGAGATAATTATACCACAAGAATTAAAAATTTCAAGTGCTTTTTTGAAATTTTTATGCTTTTTTGCGTTTTACGCTCCGTATCAGATGAGAATTCCCCATTTATTGAGATAAAGCAGGGCGAATACCTGCAATATTATGATCAGAGGTATTCCTATCATAAATTTTTTGTGTCTTGTCTTGTGGCGTATAAGGCACATCATAAGGAGCATCACAGCCGATCCTCCGAGTGCGGAGAGGGCAAGCAGCGTTCGCTCGGGAACACGCCTGCCGCCCCTCTCTGCGGAGAGCTTATCGTGGGCGGTAACGATGACCGATATTATGGATAATACCGTGATATAGGAGATCGTTACCGCATATCTGCTTATCAGCTCGAACATTATTTCTTCGGGAAGGAGTCCTTCAGACCGACGATGCGGTTAAAGGTGTTCTCGTGCTTCGAGTCCTTGCAATAATATCCGTCACGGACGAACTGGAATCTCTCGCCTGCCTCTGCCTCTGCGAGAGAGGACTCGATCATGCAATGCTCAACTCTTGTAAGTGAGTCGGGATTGAGATAATCGTTATATGTCTTGTCCTCGGGTATATCCCTTGTGTTTTCAATGGTAAAGAGCTTGTCGTAGAGCATGAGCGTGCTCTCCTTGGCGTAGGGTGCGCTGAGCCAATGGATCGTGCCCTTGATCTTGCGACCGTCGGTGGGCATTCCGTTGCCCGTTTCGAGATCCGCGGTGCAGAGTATCTCGCGCACCGTGCCGTCGTCGTTCTTGACGATCTCGTTGCATCTTACGATATAAGCACCCATCAGTCTTACTTCGCCGTCGGGCTTCATTCTGAAGAACTTGGGCGGAGGGACCTCTGCGAAGTCGCTCGCGTCGATATACAGCTCCCTTGTGAAGGGAAGCGCTCTTACACCTGCCTCGGGATCTTGAGGATTGTTCGGGAGGTCAAAATATTCGACCTTATCCTCGGGGTAGTTCGTGATAACGACCTTAATAGGATGCTGGATGGCGATCCTGCGAGGTGCGGATGCATTAAGCTCCTCACGGATGCAGTGCTCGAGCATTTCGATGTCCACAAGGCTGTTAGCCTTTGCAACGCCTGCGCTCCTTACGAAATTGAATATCGAGGAGGGGGTATATCCGCGGCGTCTGAGTGCGCAGAGCGTGGGAAGCCTCGGATCGTCCCAGCCGTCGACCATATCGTTCTCGACGAGGTAACGCAGATATCTCTTGCTCATTACGGTGTGCGTAACGTTAAGACGGGCAAACTCCCTCTGCTTGGGATTCGGATGATTGTCTATTCCGATATTTTCTATCACCCACTCGTAGAGCGGACGGTGATTTTCAAATTCGAGAGAGCAGAGCGAGTAGGTTATGCCCTCGAGCGCATCTTGTATCGGATGTGCGTAGTCGTAGAGGGGGTAGATGCACCACTTATTGCCCTGACGGTGGTGATCCGTGTGAACGATCCTGTAAATTGCGGGATCGCGCATATTGATATTGGGCGATGCCATATCTATCTTTGCTCTGAGCGTGCGCGAGCCGTCGGGGAACTCACCGTTCTTCATTCTCTCAAAAAGATCGAGATTTTCCTCAATGCTCCTGTTGCGGTAGGGGCTCTCCTTGCCGGGGGTGGTGAGTGTTCCGCGGTACTCGCGAAGCTCGTCGGCGGAGAGGTCGCAGACGTACGCCTTGCCGTCCTTGATGAGCTTGATCGCGAACTCATAGCACTTGTCAAAGTAGTCCGAGCCGTAGTAAATTCCGCCGTTCGGGACTGCACCGAGCCACATAAGATCCTCATAGATGGACTCAACGTATTCGTTGTCCTCCTTGGTGGGGTTGGTGTCGTCGTAGCGGAGGTTGAATTTTCCGCCGTACTTCCTTGCCGCCTCGTAGTTTATCATTATAGCCTTCGCAGAGCCTATATGAAGATATCCGTTGGGCTCGGGAGGGAAGCGGGTTATGACCTTTATTGAGGGATCGTGCGAGAGATCCTCGTCAATGATGTCGTGTATAAAATTAGAGCTGATTTCTTCCATATATTTCTCCTGTAAAATTCAAATTCTTGAGAGCATACCGTCGATCCTTGCGATCACCTCGTCATATCCGAGGATCTGCATGACGGTATAGAGATCGGGCGCATTTGTCTTGCCCGTTACAGCGACTCTTATGAACATCGAAATATCCGCAACGCTTCCGCGGAATTTTTCGGGCTCGGCTCTGTACGCCTTCATATCGGAAGCGTAGCCGAGGGTGTCTGCGATGGACTTTATCTTGTCGAACCAGACGTTCATATCGTCGGAGAAGTCGTAGGTCTGCCTGAACAGCTCGAGGCACTGTCGGATATCACCGCGGCTGAAGTGCTCGGGGTACTCCTCCCTGATCTCGAAGATGGGGGAGAAGAAGAATCCCATATAATCACGGGCGTCGCTCCATTTTGCGAGGTCCTTACGAGGCTTCTTGCCACCCCTGCCGATGGAGATTATCCTTCTCGACATATCCTCATTCTCGGAGAGAAGTGAGAACAGCTCGGGATCGAACTCACGTGCCCAGTCGCAAAGACGTGTGTAGACGGTCTCGGTGTCCATTCTTGAGATGACGTTCTTTGAAACGTCGTTGAGCTTATTTATATCGTAAAGACAGCCCGAGCTGCTCATCTTCTTGAGGCTGAAGGGGAAGTCCGTGTACCTCTTATCGGGATTTTGCGCGTGCCAATCCTCGTAGTTGGAGTTGAGCAGAGTCATTACATATTCGATAACGCAATCCCTGTCATAGCCGAGCTCCCTGTAATATTCCATATTCGAGCCGAGGTCACGCTTTGAAAATTTCTTCTTGCTTCCGCCCTCGCCAAGCTGCATTATGGGGCTTATGTGGGCGTATTTCGGGAGCTTGAATCCGAGGTATCTGAAGAGCATTATGTGGCGTGAAAGGCTCGCATACCACTCGTCGCCGCGTATTACGTGCGTCGTGCCCATCAGGTGATCGTCTATTGCGTGGGCAAAATGGTAAGAGGGAACGCCGTCGCTCTTGAGCAGGACCTCGTCACGATCGTTCTCGGGGATCTCACGCTCACCCTTGATAAGGTCGGTGAATTTTATCTTCCTGTCGGGATCTCCGTCCGCGAGCATTCGGAGCACGAAGGGGTTTCCTGCCTCAAGATTTCGCTTCACGTCCTCAAGAGTGAAATTGCGTGCGCGCAGCATCTCCTCACGCTGCTCGCCGTTGTCCTCGTGCCAGTCCTTTGCCTTGACCTCCGCCTTCTTGTCAACAGAATTCAGAGCATCAAGCTCCTCCTGCGTGGTGAATACGGGGTACGCCTTACCCTCCTGCACGAGCCTTTTTGCGTAGACGTGGTATATGTCGACGCGGCGACTCTGCTTGTACGGGCCGTAATCACCGCTGTCGGTGAGGTTACCGTCCGCGTCAAGTATCGCACCCTCGTCAAATTCGATACCATAGTAATTGAACGTGCGTATGAGGCTCTCTGCGGCACCCGGGACCTCGCGCTTTGCGTCGGTGTCCTCGATCCTCAGATAAAATACGCCGCCGCTCTGGTGTGCAAGACGCTCACCGACGAGCGTGGGGAAAAGTCCGCCAAAGTGCACAAATCCCGTGGGGCTGGGCGCAAATCGCGTTACCTTAGCCCCCTCGGGGAGCTGACGCGGAGGATACATAGCCTCGATATCCTCGGGTGTTTTAGTTACGTTTGGAAATAAGAGATCTGCAAGAAGTCCGTAGTCCATATCTTAATGATCCTTTCGGTGAAAGTAATGATTTATCGGTTTTATATGTAACAGATATCAAAGGTAGGAGAGCGTGATGCTTAATGCCTTACGCAGAGTCGAGCTATCTCCGTGTCCGCAGAAAATGCGTCTGTCGGAGTCGGAGGCAAGCGTGCACAGCCGCCGCATCGAGCTGACGAGTGATACTCTGTCGCCGCCGTAAAGATCCACCCTGCCGTAGCCCTCAGAAAAGAGCGTGTCTCCCGTCAGCATCGCCTCTCCGAGGTCGAAGCAGACAGATCCCTGCGTGTGCCCCGGGGTATGGAGCACCGTAACGGACTCATTCCCGAGGGGTAGGATATCGCCGTCGTGAAGATATCTGTCGGCGGCAGGGAAGGTGAGCGATCTGAAAAGCAGAGGGAGGCTCGCGTTCTTGTGCGCATCCCCGAGAAGCTCCGCGTCGAGCTCGTGAACGTACACAGGCACACGGACGGCATCAAGGAGCGGAGAGAGGGAGAGCGCGTGGTCAAAATGCCCGTGCGTGAGCAGTACGCCCTGCAAGGTCAAATGACGTTCCTCAAGCGTCGAGAGAATTTGCTCCACTCTTGCCGTGGGATCGACGATGTACGCATCCGCACCCGAGTGGATAATGTAGCAATTTGACGCATAGCCAAGGGAACATAACTCTATTATCTCCATAACGGTAACGCCTCCGAGCTCGCTGAAATTTTTGATAGCTGCCTGTAATTATTGATAGACATATTATTTTATCACAAAAAAACAAAAAAGTCCATACAAAAAGAAAAAAATATCCTCCAAACAGCGATATTTTTGCCGTTTTTTCTTTGGGAAAACAAAAAATTGTGAAAAATATACAAAAAACATAGGTTGAATTTCTACGCTCAATGTTGATAAATATCACCAAAACTATTGAAAAATGCGAAAAAAACGTGTATAATAAAGGACAAGATGGAAAATTATTGCCCGAAATAATAATTTTGGTTAATATTTGGCATTTTACATATTTATTTGAAAGGGCCCCCGTCTTTGGGGCATTGGTAAATTTCTATGCAAAACATCGAAACAAAAAGAATCAGAAACGTTGCCTTGCTCGGTCATAGCGGAAGCGGTAAGACCTCTCTCGCTGAGGCTATTTTGCATATAGCAGGCGCTTCCGACAGATTTGGCAACGTAACGGACGGCACGACCGTCTGCGACTACGATCCCGAGGAGATCAAGCGTGGCTTCTCGCTTGCCTCGAAGGTCGCACCTCTCATGTGGAAGAATACTAAGATCAATATTCTTGACACACCCGGCTTCCTTGACTTCGTAGGCGAGGTAAAGCAGGCTCTCCGCGTTGCCGACGCAGCACTTATACTGATCGACGGTAAGGCAGGAATAGAGGTAGGAACGGAGCTTTCTTGGGATAATGCTCAGGAGGCAGGACTTCCCACCGCATTCTTCATCAACAAGTTTGACGATAACGAGGCGAGATTCGGCAGAGTGCTTGATTCTCTCCACGAGAAATTCGGCAAGAACATCTGCCCCCTTACCATTCCCATGGTAAAGGACGGCAAGGTGCTCGGCGCAATAGACCTCATCAAGCAGGAGGCTCACGTCTTTAACGATAAGGGACAGCACTCCGTACAGCCCGTTCCCGAGGAGAACGTAGAGGCTATGTCCAAGTATCGCGATATGCTCATGGAGGCAGTCGCTACCACGGACGAGACTCTTATGGAGAAGTTCTTTGAGGGCGAGGAGATCACACCCATGGAGGCTCTCAATGCAGTTCACGAGGGCGTTATCCACGGCGAGATAGTTCCCGTTCTCTGTGGCGCGGCAAGCAAGCTTTGGGGCGTATGGTCGCTTCTTGATGTCATCGTTGACTCGTTCCCCAGACACACCGCAAAGAAGAACGAGCTTCTTGAGGATGGAAGTGAGAAGGAGATCGAGCCCGAGGGCGAGACCGCACTCTTCGTATTTAAGACCGTCTCCGACCCGTTCGTAGGAAAGATGAGCTTCTTCAAGGTAATGAACGGTACGCTCAAGAAGGATATGCTCCTTCACAACACGACCACCGATACCAATGAGAAGATGGCGCATATCTATGTCGTAAAGGGCAAGACGCAGACCGAGGTCGACGTTCTCTGCTGCGGCGATATCGGTATGACCGCTAAGCTCGCTAATACCAATACGGGCGATACGCTCGCATGGAACAGCGATATCCACTATGCAAGAACTGAGTATCCCGAGCCCTTCATGGCTCAGTCGATAGCACCCCTCTCCAAGGGCGATGAGGATAAGATATCCATCGGTATCTCCAAGCTCTCCGAGGAGGATAAGACCATCAAGTTTGAGAACAACCCCGAGACGCACCAGCTCGTTATCTACGGTATGGGCGATATGCACCTCTCCGTGCTTGAGGCTAAGCTCAAGTCGAGATTCGGCGTATCCGTAAAGCTCGATCTCCCGAAGATCGCATACCGCGAGATGATAACGAAGAAGGTTCAGGTACAGGGTAAGCATAAGAAGCAGTCCGGCGGACACGGTCAGTACGGCGACGTAAGGATCGAGTTCTCCCCCGGTGAGGATGAGGGACTTACGTTTACAGAGTCCACCGTCGGCGGCTCCGTTCCTAAGAACTTCCACCCCGCAGTACAGAAGGGACTTGAGGAGGCAATGAGAAAGGGCGTTTACGGCTATCCCGTTATCAAGCTCGCCGCTAACCTCTACGACGGCTCGTACCACGACGTTGACTCCAACGAGATGTCCTTCAAGATGGCAGCAGCACTTGCTTATAAGGAGTGCATGAAGCTCGCCGCTCCCGTTCTCCTTGAGCCTGTGGGCGATCTTGCAGTAACCGTTCCCGAGGCTTATGTCGGCGATATTATGAGTAACCTCAATAAGCGCCGCGGAAGCGTTATGGGTATGGAGCACGCGTCTAAGCGCGGCTATACCACCATCAACGCGACCATTCCCAAGGCTGAGATACTCGACTACACCATCTCCCTTCGCGCTATGACGCAGGGCAGAGGTTCATTTGAGTTCCATGAGACGGGATATGAGCAGGTTCCTATGAACATCGCTCAGAAGATCAAGGAAGAGAACGCCTCCAACGAGGAATAATTCCATTGGCAAAATATAAAAATACCGAGACTCCGTTTGGAGTCTCGGTATTTTTTGTTTATTGTTTATTTCCAGCCTATGTTCCAAAGTGAGAGCCTGTCAGCGTTCTTTGACGATTTTGAGGGGCAGTTGTTGACGATCTTTATCTGAAAATCGCCATCTACCTTCTCGTCGAGAACCCAAAGAAGCTCGCATATCTCGTTCTGCGCGCATGCTCCCTTGATGTTCTTTGTCGCTACGACCTGACCGTCCTTGAGGACGGAGACCGTGAAATCAACACCATTCTTGTCCGCAAAGCAGAGGGTGTAGTTCAGGTGTATCTCGGAAACGCCGCCCGAAATGGTCGCGGAGGTGAGAGATCCTACCTTTGTGGTGTTGCCGTTGAGGATCACCTGCGGAACGTCTGTACCAATGGCCGCCTGAGGATCGAGCCTTGACCACGTGAGCGTCCAGCCGTCCGTGCCCGTTCTGTCGAGATATGTGTTTTTGCTTGAGGAGGTTGCAAAGCCTGTAAAATCGTATATAGTGCCGTCAAACGTCGTCGCACCTGCGTCGGTCTGATCTTCGCGCTCACTCTCTCCCGTTGCGTAATCAATGATGATGCCCTCCTGAACGTTGTAAACGTAGACGCAGAACATAATGTCCTCGCCGCCGTCCTCAACCGATATCGCCTCGAGCAGAACGCCCGACGCTACGAGGTTATCTTTTACAAATATGGGCGTCGCGCGGTACATTACGTGCGTGTCGTTGCCCCTTATGTAGGTGAGAAGCTGATTTTCGAAGATCTGCATCGTGTGCTGATTCATATACTGCGTGCCCGTGATGAGGTTACATTCATTTGCGTCCTCACCCGTGAGTGCCCACGCAATGAGGTGGGAGCGGTTGTAGAGGGACTGATTTCCCGTCTCGGGATAGTTCACACTCTGCCAGCCGGAGGGCTTTATCGAGCTGATGCTTCCGCGTTCTCCCTCGGGCATCAGGGATTTGTCAAGGCAAGCGATAGCACCCGTGCATCTGCCGTATGCGTCAAGCTCGCCGTAACGCTCGAATGCCTCGGAAACGATCTCCGACTCCTTGAAGAAGGGAACGTTGCCGTTCACCACAACATATCCGTCGGGCGCGACCTCGGGCGAATACTCGGGTATATCCTCAAGGTCAAATACCTTGTCGGGATCTGCCGTGCCGCCTGCTGCGGTCGTTGTAGTGGTAGTTGATGTCGTTGTTGTACTTGGCTTTGTAGTCGGTGCTGTGGTCGTTACCGTTGTAGTCGTAGTACTGCCCCAGCCGAAAATATCGGGCAGCTCGCAGGAGCTGAGCGTCAGCGTCAGTGCGAGCAGGAGGAGCAGTAATGTTGAGATGATCCTTGAATTACTTCTCATTTTTTCTCCTTTTTATGTAAAAATTTATTAAGCATTAAAAGTAAAAGCGATAACAGACCGTTATCTGCGCTCGTACACCTCGCGTGTGAGCCTTGGATGGAGCGAGGTCGCCGCCTTATCACGTGAGATACGTACATATCCGAGGGCGGCAAGGTCGAGCGTAAGATACTCGTCCGCAGGGTAGGGTATGCCGAAGCAGTATATGACTATCCTTGAAAAGCTCTCGCGGACGCCGTGGAGCAGGGCGGGGCTTTCGATAAAGCAGAGTGAGCCTTCTGTGCAGCAGGCGATCGGATCGTCGCATACCGTAACGTCCGTATATCCCTCAAGGAGGCGTGCGGAGTATGGCGAGATAAATATCCCACCGCCGCCGAAGCGTCCGACCGCGTCTGCGATGAGCTCAGCGTCCCGTGCCTGCCTGCGGTGATTGAACATCATTCCTCCCCTCGTATCGACTGCGAGGGCGAGTGTTGCAGATACCATATTTCCACCTCCCGTGGTGATATTATACATCATAGAAATAATTTTTTCAAGCCCCAAGGGCGAAAAACTGCACAAAAAATATGTAAAATTGCACAAAAATCCGATAAAACCGAAAAGGTCTGTTGACATTTCGAAATTTTGGTATTAGAATATATATGTAAATATCGATATTTACAATAATTATAATTTTTAAGGAGATAAGAAAAATGAAGCTTCAAAGAACGGTTTCCTTGATCCTCGTGCTTCTTATGCTCGCAGCAGTCCTTGCAGGCTGTGAGCTTCAGGAGACGATCCAATCCCTCTGGTCGATGATAACGGATGGCACGACAACGACCACCACGACCACCACGACCACTACGAGCACGGAAAAGCCCGATATGGGCGAGCCGCAGCATCCGTGGAATCGTGATTACGACATCATCACCGTTGCCGAGGCACTCGAGCTCTGCGGCGAGGAGGGCAATGTTACCACCGAGAGATACTATATTTGGGGCACGGTGCTCAGCATCGACAATGCTCAGTACGGCGCGATGACCATCGCCGACGGTACGGGTACTATCTCCGTTTACGGAACATACAGTGCGGACGGCTCGGTCAACTATTCCGCTCTCGAGGATAAGCCCTATAAGGGCGATGAGGTCCTTCTCTGGTGCATACTTCAGAACTTTAACGGCACAAAAGAGGTAAAGAACGCGCGCCTTATCGACTTTGAGCGTGCCCCGACAGGCGGAGTAGATCCCGCAGATTATACGCAGATGAGCGTTGCCGAGGCAAGAGAGGCTGAAACGGGCGAGAAGATAAGAGCCTCGGGCGTTGTAGCGTGCATCACATACGCCAACGGCTACAAGCCCAGCGGCGTTTATCTTGTCGACAGCACAGGCTCGATCTATGTTTACGACGGCGACCTTGCAGCAAGAGTCAGCGTCGGCAATCAGATAACGGTCCTTGCGTCCAAGACCTATTGGGTTCTTGAGGACGAGCAGGGCAACGCAAGAAAGCATGGCTACGGCGGCTGCTGCCAGCTTGAGGACGCAACGCTTCTTGAGAACGATAACGAAAAGCACGACTTTGACACCTCGTGGATCACGGAGTCCACTGTAAAGAGCATAATGGAAACACCCGTTTCCGAGAACGTAACGACCAATATTTATAAGGTAACCGCCCTTGTCAGCAAGAAGGTCGGCACGGGCTTTACGAATTACTATTTCTACGACCTTGACGGCAAGACGGGCACATATACCTACACGCAGTGCAACGGCGGAGATTTTGCATGGCTCGACGAGTTCGACGGCAAGATCTGCACGGTATATCTCTCACCGATCAACGCAAAATCCACCACGACGGATTGCTATTTCAGGCTTATCCCCGTAAAGGTAGTCGATGAGGGCTTTGAATTCGACCTTGCCGACACGCCGAAGCACGTGGTCGAGTATTACGGTCTGCCCCAGTTCCTTAACACCTACTCGGGTGATCCCAAGAAGGAGCTTGTCGGCGAGATCTCGAGCGAGCTGCTCGGCTTTGAGGGCGCAACGCTCTCCTATTCCTCGTCCGATGAGAGCGTGATATCCTTTGACGTGGCTGACGGTAAGATCATACTCAGATGCCACAAGCAGGGAGATGCGACCGTTACCGTAACGGGCAAATACGGCGAGGCTACCTATTCGGCAAGCATTTCCATCAGCGTAGTTCTCGGTGAAGAGCCGGATAGCATCACCGTCGGTGAGGCGATAGAGGCAAAGAGCGGAGATACCGTTGTGGTAAAGGGAATAGTAGGTCCGTCCCTTGTCAACAGAGATGGCTTCTACCTCATAGATGAAACCGGAGTTATCGCCGTTACCGTAAAGAATTCCGAGGTCTGGGAGGGACTTGCGGTAGGTCATGAGATCATACTCACGGGAACGAGGACGGTCGTTACCAAGGGAAAAAATGAATCCGTCGGTCAGACCTGCATTGCGGATGCGGAGATCCTGCTCAATAATTACGGCGAGCACGATTATTCCACCGCCACCTTCATTACGGGCAAGACACTTGCGGATATTGCGGCTCTCGACGTTACCGAGGATCACTCCACCTCCGTCTATATCGTAAAGGCGACGGTGAGCGTTACCGAGACTCAGTATTACACCTCGATAGCTCTTGCGGACGGAGACACCAAGCTCACCCTCTACTCCTCAAGTGCAAATCAGTATTCGTGGCTCAAGGAGTACGCAGGGCAGGAGATAACACTCGAGATCGCACCCTGCAACTGGAACGATAAGACATATTATACGGGCTGTGCGCTCGCAGTCATTGCCGAGGACGGCACAAGGACCGTGAATACTCTCAATTTCACAAAATAAAATAAAAATATAAATGTCGGGGCGGTCATCCGCCCCGACGCATTAATGCTGAGAAATTAAATTAAAATGAATTTTTTGTTTGACCTTTACGGAACGCTCGTAGATATACATACTGACGAGGATATGCCGAGGCTCTGGGAGGGATTTGCCACGCTTCTCGGAGCGAGCGAAGGCTCGGACAGCCCCGACGCATTGAAGGCGGAATATAAGAGCCTCTGCGCCCTCCACGCCGCAAAAAAGGCGGATCCCCTCGAGGAATTTGACCTGCTCGGGGTATTTTGTGAAATGCTCGCGAAAAGAGGACTTCCGACATCGGACGCGCCGAGGCTCGCACGCGAGTTCAGAGCACTCTCAAGGGAAAAGCTACGTACCTTTCCGCACGTTCCCGAAATGCTCGCAGAGCTGAGAGCGACGGGCTCGGGCGTCTACCTCGTCTCCAATGCACAGACCTGCTTTACGCTCGATGAGCTTGATATTTTGGGGCTTACACCGCTCCTTGACGGAATACTCATCTCGAGTGATGCGGGCGTAAAAAAGCCATCTCCGAGAATATTTGAGATAGCGAGAGAGCGTTTTTCCCTTGAGGGCAGGTGCGTCTACGTCGGCAACGATATGCGCGACGATGTACTCGGAGCATACCGTGCAGGAATACCCACGGTCTATATTGAGACCGAGCAGTCGGGGCGTTATCCCGATATGGAGCTTCCCACCCCTCTCGCCGTGGCAGATACACACGCCGATCTCGAGAGGATCTTGCTTGGAATCGCCAAGGATGCTGATAAATAATATCAATATCAAAAAATCACCCCAATGGGGTGATTTTTACTATTTTTGATCTTTATCCTTATCCATAGCGGATAGTGCGGCTCGGAATTGAAACGCAAAGAGAACCGCTGTAAATGTAACTGCGATGATGTCGCCGATGTCCTCCATGTGTCCTATGAATATGCGGTCAACGAAAAAAGCAGCTTACCTATCGGCTCTTTTCCAAGAAATTCTCTGTTATCCATAAATTTTTCCGAATTGCTCCTTTTATATATTTCACCAATAAAAATTTTATCATATAAGTCCTGTACGGGCAAGCATTGATTATTAATATTTTGTTGCTATACTGTTAATATCGTTTTAATGCGAAAGGAGAATATAAAAAATGAAGTATGAGGAATGGCTCGACGAATGGCTCGAGCTCTACGTAAGACCTACGGTAAAGGAAAAAACGCTTTTGAATTACACCTCGATCGTGCGACTGCATATAAAGCCCCACATCGGAGAGCGAGAGCTTGAGGAGCTGAATCCGAGAGTCCTCCAGAGCTTCGTCTCGGAGCTTGGCACCGTCGGAAATACACGCACGGGTGGCGGACTTGCCCCCGGGACGGTGGGACTTGTGATAAGCGTTGTACAGAAATCGCTCACCCTTGCCGAGAGACTCGGACTCGTCGATAAGCAGTACTCGAGGTATATGGTGCGCCCCAAAGCGAGAAAAAAGAGCATCAGGTGCTTCTCGGTCGCAGAGCAGAGAAGGATCGAGAGAGACGTGATGAGCAAGCCCGAGAGCAATCGCATCGGTGTCCTTCTCTGTCTTTATACGGGGCTGAGGATAGGGGAGCTGATGGCACTCAGGTGGGAAAATGTCGACCTCTCGGGAGGCTGTATAACGGTCAGCGGAACGTGCCGCGACGGATACGAGAACGGTAAGCTGCATAAGATCATCGACTCGCCAAAGACCGAGAGCTCGAAAAGAAAGATACCCATACCGAGGCAGATGGTGCCGATACTTAAGTCATATAAAAGGGCGGCACATACACCGTATGTCATTGTCGGTAAGAATAGCGATGTCAGCGTCAGAGCATACCAGAGAATATACGCAGGAATACTCAGACGGCAGGGAATAGAGTATAGGAACTTTCACACCCTGCGCCATACCTTTGCCACACGTGCGCTTGAGTGCGGAATGGACGTCAAGACTCTCTCCGAGATCCTCGGTCACCGCTCCCCCACAGTAACCCTGAATTGCTACGCCCACAGTACCACCGAGCATAAGATAGATATGATGAATAAGGTCGGCAGATTTCTCAGTGTGGGTAAGTGAAGGGCGTAAAAACAGATCCGTTGTCTGTGCGGCGAAATTGTCGCACTCCGTGGCGGCACCGCACCCCTCGTTCGCACAGCGAACATAAATGTTGCCTTCGGCTAATGATGTTAGCACTTCGTGCTAATGATGCACGCACTTCGTGCTAATGATGTTGCTTCGCAATGATGTT
>CAYPRM010000016.1:0-11506 GCA_964413365.1 uncultured Lachnospiraceae bacterium
ATCCTGAGATCGGTCTTTACTGGGAAAAGGCAGCGTGGGAGGAGGCAGAGCACGCTTCCAAGTTCGCAGAGCTTCTCGGCGAGATGCTCACCGATTCCACCGAGCAGAATCTCAAGCTCAGAATAGACGCAGAGCACGGCGCAACGAGCGGTAAGTTCGAGCTTGCAAAGCTTGCAAAGCAGCACAATCTCGACGCTATCCACGATACCGTTCACGAGATGGCTCGCGACGAGGCACGCCACGGCAAGGCATTTGAGGGACTTCTTAAGAGATATTTCAACTAAGTTAAATAAAATAAAAGACTGCGGCTTGTTCGCAGTCTTTTTTTGTGCGCGCGGGGGGAGTTTGCGGTCGAATTTGCATCATTGTGAAGCAACATCATTGGCACAAAGTGCGTGCCTCATTAGCCGAAGGCGGCATATATGTTCGCTTTGCGAACAAGAAAACCACGCTTTCGCGTGGTTTTTTGAATATTGGGCTTTAGGATCAAAGCTCCCTCTTCATTTCGGAGGCGCTGACGCCATAGGTCTTTTTGAAGAGGCGGCTGAAGTACGCGGGATCGTCGATGCCGACGGCGTGCGCTGCCTCGTAGGATCTGAGTCCGAATCTCTCGATATACGTTCTCGCAAGTCCCATTCTATACGAGGTGAGGTAGTCCGTTATGGTACAGCCCTTGACCTGCTTGAAGATCGCGTGGAGGTAGTTCTGCGACAGCCCCAGTTCCTCGGCGATATCGTTGACCGTGATCTTCTCGCGATAATGCTTGACGATATAGGCGACAGCCATTTCGCTATACGCGACGGCGCTGGTCGGGAACGCGCCCTTTTCATACGCGACGGAGTCCATGCTCGATCTCGTTATTCTGCTGAAAAGCTCCAGTAATGTGGCGACGGCTCTTGTTTCCTCGGCGATACGCTCACCGACTCTGCAGGCGCGTATCCTCTTTATATATCCCTCCAGCCAATCGAGCGAGAGGATCGACATACCGTCCTTGGGAATGAGCAATCTATCGCCGTCGATAAGCTCGCGCATAAGCGCTCTCGTATCGTTCTCGCCGAAGGCTTCCGTATTCACCGTTCTCACGCTCATTTCGCACTCGATACCGAGCGAGGTGATTCTTGCAGGCGTGCCGCTCTCGCTGTACAGGGTTATTCCCTCTCCGAGGACGAGGGGATAGAGGTGTCCTGCCTCGCAGACGGTCGTGCCCGATGGGGAGCTGCAGATGAGGTCGCCGCTCTCGACGTAGCAGAGCTCGAGCAGATTCGCTCTTGCGGCGATCGGTGCGGTATTTCCCCGCGTTTTCATCGAGCAATTATATTTGATCCTTGGCATGGTAAGAAATTTTATATCGTAGAACAGCATTTTTATGCTCCTTTGTGATTTTTGAAATGACGCCTTATATCATATCACAAAAAAGTAGATTTGTCCAATGTTTTTTGAAATTTATGCGAATTTTTCGCATTTTTCGTCGATTTTAGTCAATTTTTCGGAGTGATATTTGTGCACAATTTCACCACTCCGAGCATTTTTACGGTACGAGTCCCTCAAGTCGGTGTGCGCTCTCTGCGATATCCTCCCTCGGGGCGAAGGACGAGAGGCGGAGGTAGCCCTCTCCCCTCCTGCCAAAGCCCACGCCGGGCGTGGACACGATCCCCGTGCGCTCCAGAAGATAGGAGAAGGCGTCCCACGAGCTTTTTACGCCGCCGTCGCCACCGCAAAAAGGCGAGCCGTCGAGCCTCACCCAGAGGTAGGGCGCGTGCTCCCCTCCGCAAAAGCTCACGCCGAGGCGGTCAAGCGTTCTCGCAAGGAGCCTTGCGTTCTCGAGGTAGTAGGCGATATTTTCCGAACATTCCCTCTCCCCCTCGGGAGAGAGTGCGGCGAGGGCGGCGCGCTGCGACAGGCAGGATGCGCCATTGAAACGGCAGGAGAGGCGTCTTTCCCAGAGTTTATTCAACGGTGAGGAGATCGGGATCACGCACCAGCCGCACCGCACCCCCGTAAAGCCTGCGCTCTTTGAGAATGAGCAGATCTCAACGGCGCACTCCCTCGCTCCCTCCACCTCAAATATCGAATGTGGCAGAGTGGGATCGCTTATGTACGCCTCATACGCCGCATCGAACACGATGACCGAGCCGCTCGCTCTCGCGTGATCCACCCAATCGGCGAGAGCCTTATGTGTGAACACCGCGCCCGTGGGATTTGAGGGTGAGCAAAGGTAGATGAGGGCAGGAATTTTTCCAAGGCCGTTTGGAGTCGGAAGGTAGCCGCTTTTCTCGGTCGCGTCGGCGAATACCACCTCTCTGTGCGCTATGATGCTCGCGTCGTAATAGACGGGATAGGAGGGATCGGGCACTACGGATACACCTGCCCCGAAAAGCTCGCAGAGACCTCCGAGGTCGCCCTTTGCACCGTCGTTTATGAATATCTCGCACTCGCAAAGCTCCACTCCGCGTCTTGCGTACCTTCGGCATATCGCGCGTCTGAGCTGCGCCATTCCTCGCACATCCCCGTAACCGACAAAGCTCCCCCTCTCCCCAAGCTCACGCGAGGCGGAGCACAGCTCGTTCACCACGGTATGCGGAAGCGGCAAGGTAACGTCCCCGATCCCAAGCGGCAGAGTGCGCACGGTCGGATTCTCCCTGCGGTAGCGTGCGACTCTCCGCGCCACCTCGGAGAACAGATATCCGCCGCCGAGGCGGCCCATATCGGGATTAAGTCCGCATATTTTCATCGGGCACACCTCCCTCCCACTCGAACGAGCCTTCAAAAATCTTCTCCGCCTCACCGCTGAGATAGACCGTACCGCCCGAGGTGCAGAGCACGCCAAGCTCGCCGCCGCGCATATATATCTTAATGAGCCTACCGACGTCGCAGGCGCCCGCTCCCCATCCCCATATCGCCGCGACCGCCGCCGCACACGCTCCCGAGCCGCAGGCAAGAGTTTCTCCGCTCCCCCTCTCGAGCACTCGCACTCGCAGGCGATTGCGCTCCACGACCTCGCAAAGCTCCGTATTCACGCCGAGGGGAAATTGCGTATCACACTCCGCCGACTCGCAAAAGCGCGCGAGATCGACCGAATCGACGTCGGGAACGAGCGTTACTCTGTGCCCGTTTCCTATCTCAACATAGCGCATCTCGTATTTCTCACCGCCAACGCCCAGCGTAAAGGCTCGCCCGAGCAACGCCATCCCCATATTGACCGTGATCCTGCCTATCCTGCCGTTGTGAAGCGTCAAAAACAGCTCGCGCACACCGCTGAGCGTTTCGATCCTGATATGGCTCCGTCTTACGAGCGTGCTCTCGTAGAGCAGTCTGCCAACACAGCGAAGGGCGTTTCCGCAGGTCGGTGCCTCGCTACCGTCCGCATTGAATATCCGTATTTTTGCGTCCGCCACCTCCGAGGGTAGGATCAGGACTATCCCGTCCGCACCGACGCCGAAATGCCTGTCGCAGAGCCCTTGTGCAATTCTCTGCGGCTCGTCAAGCTCCGCACCGAGACAGTCGAAAAACAGGTAGTCGTTCCCTGCCCCGTGCATCTTAGTAAAGCTTATCCTCATAGCTGCAAGATTCCTCCGTTATTTCTCATTTGATATAAATATATGAAAAAAATATTGCAAAATTGAGAAAAAGGTGATATACTGTAGTAGAAATTGCAAAAATATCTCAAGAAAGGCTTTCCCGTTATGAAGATAAGCAACCGATACAAGGATTATGATGAGCTGATGAAGCTGCCCGTGCCGCCGCACCGCAAGCCCCGTCGCCCCACGCTGTTCTGGCAGACGCTGACGCACCTCGTTTCGATCCCCGATCTCAAAAAGACCGATTACAGCTTCCGCGAGGTGGGAATGGAGAGACTTGGCAAGAACGAGCCTGCGCTGATATTGATGAATCACTCCTCGTTCCTCGATTTTGAGATAGCATATTACTCGCTCTATCCGAGAAAATTCAATACCGTCGCTACCTTCGACGCGTTTATAGATAAGGATTGGCTGCTTCGACAGATAGGATGCTTCCCCACAAGGAAGTTCATTACCGATCTCCAGCTCATACGCGATATAAAATACTGTATCGAGAAAAATAAGACCTCCGTCCTGATGTACCCCGAGGCAGGGTATACCTTTGACGGAACGAAAACCACCATGCCCTCCACCGTTGCGAGCCTCGTCAAGATGCTCGGTGTGCCGCTCTGTATGCTCGAGGCTTACGGATCGTTTTTGCGTGATCCCATGTATAACCGCCTCCAGAACAGGCGTGTTAAGGTGCGCGCGGAGCTGAGATACGTTCTCTCCCCCGAGGAGATAGCGAAAATGAGTGTCGGAGAGATAGAGAGCGTGCTCGAAAAGGAATTTTCCTATGATGAGTTCCGCAGACAAAAGGAGGAGGGGATCGTTATCAATGAGCCCTTCCGCGCGGACGGACTTGAGAGCGTGCTCTATAAATGCCCCCATTGTGGAGCGGAGGGGAAGATGCACGGCGAGGGCATCACTCTCACCTGCACCTCCTGTAAAAAGGAATGGGAGCTTACCGAGCTTGGCGAATTGAGAGCAAGAGATGGAGAAACGAGATTTTCCCATATTCCCGATTGGAATAAGTGGCAGAGGGAGTGCGTCAGGGACGAGATCGTGCGCGGAGAATACGGATATACCGAGCCTGTCGATATATATATGATAGTCAATTTCAAGGGCGCGTATAGAGTCGGCGATGGCACGCTCACGCATGACGAGAACGGCTTCCACCTTGTCGGCTGCGACGGAAGGCTCGACTATAAGCAGTCCGCAAGGTCAATGTACACCTGCGAGAGCGCATTCTATTGGTATCAGATGAGGGACGTCATCGGAATGGGCGATAAGAGAGCGCTGTATTTCGCAATGCCAAAGGAGAGATTGGAACTCTCCGCAAAAACAAGGCTTGCAGTTGAGGAAATGTTCAAGATAATTAAAAATCAAAAAGCGTAAATACCTATCAAAAAGCCCCGCATTGCGGGGTTTTTTGATGCTGCACTTCGTGCAAATGTGTTGCTTTGCAATAAGGCAAATTCGATTGCAAACGCCCTACGGGAACGAGCGGACGGATTTTTTTGCGACTGCAACCAAAAAAAGTGGGAGGAGCAAGCCCCTCCCCTATTGAATTGTGAGATTTTTATTTGCGAGAGCCAACGATTCCGAGCACGCCGTCGACGATCAGAAGCACGCCGACGCCGACGATCATATAATTGAGACCGTTGCCAAACGCGAGGGCGAGTCCAACTAGCATGGTGAGCGCAGGATAGAGTATCCCCACAACCGTAACCCTCGAGCGCTTGAGCTCATTGATAAGCTCGACAAGTCCCTTGACCGCGATGAGCACGCCGAGGACGAGGAGCACCACGCCTGCGATGGTCCAGCCGAGAATTAGCACGACTATGCCGATGAGGAGGCTCACGAGTCCGCTCGAGGTCCTCTTTTTAGCAATATCGACGATTCCCGAAACGATGAAGACGATCGCCGCGAGCGTCATAGCCCAGTCGAGAGTCTGAGTGCGGAATATCACGAGAAGAGCTCCAAGCACGATGTACAGTAACGGTGTAGAAAGTCCTTTTCTGGATTTTTTTGCCATAAATAAAAGCTCCTTTCTGCTTTTTATGATAAGATTTTAGCACAATTTGACCGTCTTGTCAAGAAATCGTGCAAAATCGACCTTGATATTTTTGCTTTTCCTCTTCCCTGCCCGAGGTGCGAGGCTTTTTCGGCAGTTTTGTGTTGACAATTCAAAATTAATATGATATTATATAATGATAAGATAGGATAAGTAAGTATATCTATAAGCTCGGAGGTGTAAAAATGTCAATACCGATCGGTGAGATCAGTACCGCGGCGCTCGCGTATCTCGGCGACTGCGTGATCGAGCTTTGCGTGCGTGAGCTTCTTGTTGACCTTGGCGTGTCAAGCTCGCGTGAGCTGAATGAGCGCGCGTTGGATTTCGTTCGCGCGGGTGCACAGGCGGAGGCAGTCAAGAGAATTCTGCCTATCCTCTCCGAGGAGGAGAGTGCGGCGTTCCGCAGGGGCAGAAATTCGGGGCATACGAGCACGCCAAAGGGCGCGACGGTCGCGCAATACCGCATGGCGACGGGCATGGAGACGCTTTTTGGCTATCTCCGCGTCTGCGGTAGAAATGACCGCATCTCGGAGCTGTTTTCCATAGCATTTGAGCCTGAAATTGAAAAAATGAGGGCTTGATTTAGCCTTCTCCGGTGGGAGGGTGTGGCAGAACGCCACTTGTTCGCTACGTGAACGAGGGGATCTCTTGGGCAGACGATAGCGGCATTGTTCGGCTATAATTTCACCGCACAGGCAAGCGAACAACAAGATTTTATTTTAACAAAAAAGAGAGGTAAATATTATGAGCAATCCAAAAATCAGAATAAAGGTCGAGGGGTTTGGCGAGATGTTAGCGGAGCTTTATCCCGACGTTGCGCCGATCACGGTCAAGAACTTTTTAGGTCTTATCAATTCCCATTTCTTTGACGGTTTAATTTTCCACCGTGTGATCCCGGGCTTTATGATCCAAGGCGGCGGCTTCGACTCGAATTTCGAGCACAAGGATGCTCCCTCGATCAAGGGTGAATTCCGTGCAAACGGCGTCCCCAACCCGATAAAGCACGAGCGCGGTGTTCTCTCGATGGCGCGCACGAGTGCTCCCAATTCTGCGTCGTCCCAATTCTTCATCATGCACGCAACATCTCCCCATCTTGACGGTCAATACGCCGCGTTCGGCAAGGTCTACGAGGGCTTGGAGGTAATTGACGCCATTGCGACCGTACCGACGACGGTCAAGATGTGGATGTATCAGGACTGCCCGATCAAGGATGTGGTTATCACCTCGATCGAGGTAATAGAGGACTAATGGCAAAGGTCGTTCTCAAGGCAGGTGCGCTCCTTGCCCCCGTTCCTCCCGTCATGGTGAGCTGTGGCAGCATGGAGGAGTCCAATATTATGACCGTTGCGTGGACGGGAATGTTAAACACGATCCCGCCAAAGACGTACATTTCGGTCCGCCCGAGCCGCTACTCCTACGACATTATACGGCAGAGCGGTGAATTCGTTATAAATCTCACGCCCGCTTCCCTTGTACGTGAGGCGGATCTCTGCGGAATATATACGGGCAGGAAGGTGGACAAGTTTGCGCGCTGTGGGCTTACGAAGGCGCCTGCGACTGCGGTATCCTGTCCTTTGATCGCCGAGTGCCCTCTGTCGCTCGAGTGCCGCGTTTCGGAGATCGTTCCGCTCGGCACGCACGACATGATAATTGCCGACATTCTCTGCGTTGACGTAAGTGAGGAGCTTCTTGACGCGAGCGGCAGGCTCTGTCTTGAGCGTGCAGGTCTTGCGGCGTACATGCACGGTGAATATTTTGAGCTTGGGCGGAAGATAGGCGAATTCGGTTTTTCCGCGCGCAAGGCAAGATCGAAATCGAAGTCAAGGGCAAGATCGAAAGCAAAAGGAAAGAAAAATAAAGAATAATATAAAAAGAGAGGTAAACATTATGCTTCAAACAGAAGGCAGACAGTACCACATCCCCGCTTCCTACGGCGAGGTAGGAAAATACTGCATCATTCCGGGAGATCCCGGAAGGTGTGAAAAGATAGCGCAATACTTCGACGATCCCGTCTATCTTGACACAAACAGGGAGTTTTGTATCTGGAACGGCACGCTCCTTGGAGAAAAGGTCAGTGTATGCTCGACGGGTATCGGAGGTCCCTCGACGGCGATCGCCGTGGAGGAGCTGACCGCGTGCGGTGTTGAGACATTTATAAGAGTCGGCACATGCGGCGGAATTGATCTTGACGTCAAGGCAGGAGATATCGTTATCGCTAACGGTGCGGTACGTCAGGATGGCACTTCTCTGGAGTATGCGCCTGCGATCTTCCCTGCTGTTCCCTCGACGGACGTGCTTTTTGCACTCGCAGAGGCGGCAAGGGGTGAGAAGCACGACAGCCACATTGGTGTCGTTCAGGCGAAGGACAGCTTCTACGGTCAGCACAGACCTGCGAAGATGCCGACCTCCTCTCAGCTTCTCTCACAATGGGATGCGTGGAAAAAGCTCGGTGTCAAGGGTAGTGAGATGGAATCGGGCACGCTCTTTGTTGTCGCTTCCCTTCTCAAGGTTCGTGCAGGTGCGGTATTCTCGGTCGTTTGGAATCAGGAGCGTTACGATGCAGGGCTTGACACGGACGACGTGAAGAACGAGGACACCGATGCGGCAATCCGCGTTGCCGTTGAGGCGATCAAGCTCCTTATCGAGCAGGGCAGACAGGGCAAGTAATTATATCAGGCAGTTAAATAAATAAAAGGAGATATACGGATATGGAAATCAAGGAAATTCTTTCAAAGGTCGACCACACCCTTCTCTCTCAGAGCGCAACATGGGCGGAGATCCGCTCCATCTGCGACGACGGTATGAAATACGGAACGGCATCCGTTTGTATTCCTGCCTCCTACGTAAAGCAGGCAAAGGAATATGTCGGCGACCGTCTCGCGATCTGCACCGTTATCGGCTTCCCGAACGGCTACAGCACGACCGCAACAAAGTGCTTCGAGACTGCTGACGCGGTGGCGAACGGTGCTGACGAGATCGACATGGTCATCAACATCGGCTGGCTCAAGGACGGCAGATACGACGAGCTTCTCTCCGAGATCAACGCGATCAAGGATGCGTGCTCGGGCAAGCTTCTCAAGGTAATAATCGAGACCTGCCTGCTCACCGACGAGGAGAAGATCAAAATGTGTGAGCTCGTATCCGAGAGCCGTGCGGACTACATCAAGACCTCCACGGGCTTCTCGACAGCAGGTGCAACAAGGCACGACGTTGAGCTGTTTGCCTCCCATGTAAGCGGCGGCACGCTCATCAAGGCGGCAGGAGGTATCGCCTCCATCGCAGACGCTGAGGATTTTATCGCCCTCGGCGCATCAAGGCTCGGCACGAGCAGAATCGTAAAAATTGTAAAGACAGGAGAACAAAACGATGGCAACACCACATATTAATGCAGAAAAGGGCGATTTCGGTAAGACCGTTCTCATGCCCGGCGATCCTCTTCGCGCAAAATTTATAGCTGAAAACTTCCTCGAGAACCCCGTTCTCGTAAACAACGTTCGTGGCGTTCAGGGCTACACGGGAACGTACAAGGGTACTAAGGTATCCGTAATGGCGAGCGGCATGGGAATGCCCTCGATAGGTATCTATTCCTTCGAGCTCTACAACTTTATGGGCGTTGAAAATATCATTCGTATCGGTAGTGCAGGCACGATCAGACGCGACATCGCGCTTCGTGACATCGTAATGGGAATGGGCGCATGCACCAACTCCAACTACGCGGCGAACTTCAATCTCACCGGCACATACGCTCCCATAGCAAGCTACGAGATCCTTCGCATCTGCACCGATATCGCCGAGGAAAAGGGTTACCGCTATCACGTCGGCAACCTTCTCTCCTCCGACACATTCTACCGCGATGCTCCCCCCATGGCTGACGGAGCACTTCCCGACGCTATCTGGAACAAGATGGGCGTTATGGCAGTCGAGATGGAGGCTGCGGCTCTCTATATGAACGCCGCTCGCGCAGGAAAGCGCGCACTCGCGATCTGCACGATCTCCGACAGTCTTATCACGCACGAGAGCACGACCGCAGAGGAGCGTCAGAATTCCTTTACGGATATGATGACTCTCGCACTTGAAACCGCTGTAAAGCTTGACACTCTCGACTAAGAAATCGCTTATTTCGCAAGTAAATGTCGATCCGCGGCGGCAGAACGCCGCCGCGGCATCTGTTTTTTGAAGAAAATTAGCAAAAGGATTGATGATAAATATATGAAAAAAAGAGTATTTTTGATAGTTCTCGATTCCTGCGGTGCAGGTCAGATGCCCGACTGTGCAAAATTCGGCGACCACGACTGCAACACGATAAAGAGAATATCCACCTCGCCCGAATTTTCCTGTGAGAACACGCGCAAGATGGGTATCGGAAATATTGACGGGCTTGATTTTCTCGGCACGACCGACACTCCCACCGCCTGCGTTGCAAGGCTTGCGGAGCGTTCGATGGGCAAGGATACGACCATAGGACATTGGGAGATCGCAGGTATCGTCTCCGATACTCCCCTCCCCACCTATCCGAACGGTTTTCCGCAGGAGCTTCTTGATGAATTTACCGCTCGCACGGGCAGAAGGGTGATATGCAATCTCCCCTATTCGGGCACGGATGTCATTCGCGATTACGGTGATGAGCATCTGCGCACGGGCGCGCTCATCGTCTACACGAGTGCGGACAGCGTTTTCCAGATCGCCGCTCACGAGAGCATCGTCCCCCCCGAGCAGCTCTATGAATATTGCCGCATAGCACGCTCCATTCTCACGGGCGAGCACAGCGTCGGCAGAGTTATCGCGCGTCCCTTCGAGGGCACGCATCCCTTCAAGAGAACGGCCAACCGCCACGATTTCTCGCTTGAGCCATACGGCAAGACCGTCCTCGACGCGATCGTTGAGCAGGGCAAGACCGTTTATGCAATAGGCAAGATATTTGATATTTTCGCAGGCAGGGGAATCAGCTACAAGACCTTCACGCACTCCAACACGGAGGGCATGGAGCTTTCCCTTGACGCGCTCGATCACGATTTTGAGGGGCTTTGCTTTATCAATCTCGTTGATTTCGATATGCTCTACGGACACCGCCAAGACGTCGATGGCTACGCAAGGGCGTTTGCCGAGTTCGACCGCTGGCTCCCGAGCTTTACGGAAAATATGCGCGATGACGATATCCTCATCATCACCGCAGACCACGGCTGTGATCCCGGGGACGACCATACCGACCATACCCGTGAATACGTTCCCTGCATTATGTACGGTAAGAACGTAAAGCCGGGTAACCTCGGAACGAGAAGCACCTACGCCGACATCGCCGCCACCGTCGCGGATTACCTCGGCGTTGACTTCGATTGCCCCGGCACGCCGATGCTTGATTTTGAGGAATAAGACGGAAGATCGGGATTTTGAGTGATGCTTGCCTCGAGCATATCGACTTGTGAACGAACGCTCACCACCGCACGAGGCTCGTGCTGCAAAACGCAAAATCACCCCAAAAACCACCACGGAGGAAAATTATGAAAAATGAAAAAATATCCCCCCGCGAGCTTTGTGTTCGCGCGGTGGAGGCTATGAAAAAATCCTATTCACCCTACTCGGAATTCACCGTCGGTGCGGCTCTGCTCTGCGCGGACGGCACGGTCTACACGGGTGCAAACATTGAAAATGCGTCCTACACGCCAACCGTCTGTGCCGAGCGCGTCGCGATATTCTCCGCCGTCCACGCAGGCGAGCGTGATTTTTCCGCCATCGCGATCTGCGGCGGTTTGCGTGGCAAGGTCAAGGGCGTCTGCGCTCCCTGCGGTGTTTGCCGTCAGGTGATGACCGAGTTCTGTCCGCCCAATTTCAAGGTCTACCTCGTTACGAGCGTGGACGGAGATTTTGAGGAGAC
>CAYPRM010000016.1:11606-33520 GCA_964413365.1 uncultured Lachnospiraceae bacterium
CGCCCAATTTCAAGGTCTACCTCGTTACGAGCGTGGACGGAGATTTTGAGGAGACCACGATAGGTGCGCTCCTTCCATATGTCTTTAAGCTTTAACAGGAGGAATTAAAATATGAAGATTGCATTGATCGCCCACGATAAAAAGAAGGATGCGATAATTGAACTTGCCAAGCAGTACAAGGACGTTCTTGCCGCTCACGAGCTATACGCGACGGGCACGACGGGAACGCTCATAATGGGTGAGACGGGACTTTTGATCCACAGAATGAAGAGCGGTCCGCTCGGCGGAGATCAGCAGATCGGCGCGATGCTCGCGGACGGGAAGCTTGACCTCATCATCTTCCTGCGTGATCCCCTCACCGCACAGCCCCATGAGCCGGATGTTTCCGCCCTCCTGCGACTCTGCGACGTTCAGAAGATCCCCCTCGCAACCAACGCATCCAGCGCAATAATCATGCTTGAGGCACTCAAAAATCATATTTATTTTAAATGATCTTACAAAAGCAAGCCCCGACTCAGAGAGTCGGGGCTTTGTTTGTATTGGATTGTTTGAAAATGCTTTCGTCGGTACAGCCGCCGACGTCAATGATCCGATCGTCCTCGGTGGTGGCTTTCCGAATAAATATTTAGATTTTTTGAATATTTATTCATTTGATGATATAATTTTCGATTCCCTTTTTCTCGAGGACCTCAAGGCGGCTCTGCAGGCTGCCGTCTCCGAGGTCGGTGATGGCGATAACGCCGCCGTAGCGCTCCGTAAAATATATCAGCGGTGCGAGCAGGCTATGGAGCTCCTCCGCGGTCGCCTCTCCAAGCTCGAGCAGGTAAAAATCCGCCACGGAGAGCAATCCTGCGACCATTCCTGCATTATCCGCATCGGTTATGAACGAATATGTCAGCTCAACGCCGACGGGGGTGGTCGGGCACGCAAGCTTGAGATCCACAAGGTAGGATTGGTACATCGCAAGCTCCGAGCGTGTCATATCCTCGCCAAAGCTGACGGCGATCTGGTTAAATCCGTGCTCCGTTGCCTCAAGCAAGACCGCAAGCTCCTGTGCCTTGACCTCGATCCTCTCCTTAGCGTCAAGAGCAGTGCCAAGGTCGGATCTCAGGCGTCCGAAGGCGAAATCGTTATAGTACTGAAAATGGTTGTTAAGCCTTGTGAGCGTTAGGTTTTCCCTGTGGCCAAGCCCAAGCTCCTCCACCGTATCCGAGGAATATAGCAGGTCGCCGTTAGGGTATCTGAGGTCGAAAAAGAGGGCGTTTCCGCTCGCTCTTGCCTCCGAGGTCTGGTCGGAAAGGCTGTTCTCCGCGCTCGCCGTGCTCATATCGACGGCGTAGGCGTTGAGGATCACGCTCGGCGGTGTCTTGTTGACCTCGGGCACAAGGTCCGAGCCTGCCGCAGAGGGTGGGGTGGTCGTTCCCGAGGCGTCGTCCGCCTTTTTGCCGAGAATATTGCCGAGAATTATCGCAAATATCAGCGTCACGAGCACGCACGCGAGTACGACGATCGGCGTGCGGTTGACCTTTTTCATTTTCGAAAAGCTCCCGTCGCGCGAAAGCTTGCCGCTCTTGTAAATGTTGCTTCTGCCGCCGCCGCGGCGCAGGTTGCTTGACATAATTCCCCTCCCGTCCTTGTTCTGAATTTTATCATACATCATTTTTATTAATATTCTGTGAACAAATGCCCCTTTGCCGTTGAAAAGTTCGCGGATATATGGTATACTGTGGTAGGAATTGAAATTTTTTATTAAAAATCATAAAATCTACCACGGAGGATTTTACATCATGAAGATACTACACATAGCGGATCTACATCTTGACAGCGCGTTTTCGGGCCTTGGGGTGGAGGAATCGGCGAGGCGGCGCGCGGAGCTGAGGGCTTGCTTCGCAGACACGATGCGTCTTGCGGCGGAGCGCGGTGTATCGCTCGTCCTGATCGCAGGTGATCTGTTTGACACACCCTTCTGCTCCGTCGAGACGCGCAGGGCGGTCTTTGATGCGATAAGGGCTGTTGGCTGTCCCGTGGTCATCGCTCCGGGTAATCACGATCACTACACCAAAAACGGCACTTACGCTGACAAGGCGTTACCCGAAAATGCATATATTTTTACATCAAACGCACCATCGGCGTTCGATTTTGACGATCTCGGCGTCAGCGTCGTAGGCTACGCATTTACATCGGACAGGTACGAGGACGATCCCCTCGCAGCTCCCCTGCCCCTCTCCCGAGAAAACGTAAACATTTTATGCGCACACGCAGAGCTTGGTGCAAGGCTTTCAAAATATGCTCCGATAAGTCCCAACGCGATAGCGCGCGCAGGCTTTGCATACGCGGCACTCGGACACGTTCACGTCGCGCCGGAGCCTATGGTGGCAGGTGCTACGACGATCGCTTACAGCGGATTTATGCAGGGCAGGAGCTTTGACGAGCCCTCTGCGGGCGGTGCGTACATTGTGGATCTCGACATTCACACACGCGAGATATCGCTTGAGAGGATCTGCACATCCCGTCTCAGGTACGAGATAGAGAGGCTCGACATCACATCCGCCGAGCGTGAGGATGACGTTATAGCGGCGATATCCCGTCTTATCGGGGATCGCGGCTACGGTGCCGACACGGCACTTCGAGTGATCCTCTGCGGATCCGTTCCGTCCTATCTGACACTCCGCACGGACTCGCTCGAGCGTGCGCTCGGCAACGTGGGGCTTGCGCTTCTTCAGATAAGAGATCTCACCGTGGCGAATTTCGATCTCGTCTCGCTCGCAGATGATGCGACGATCCGCGGAGAGCTTTACAGGACGCTCCTTCCCTCCCTCGATTCCGAGGATGCGGACGAGAGAGTGCGCGCGTCCCTTGCATTGCGATTTGCCCTTGCCGCCCTCGACAAGAGGGAGTTCGGCACGGATCAGGGCTGACGGTTGGAGGACAGGAACGATATGAAGATAAAGGAAATAAGCATTATACAGTTTGGAAAGCTCCGCAATCTGACCATTTCCCCGAGTGAGGGAATGAATGTCATATTCGGTCAGAACGAGTCGGGAAAATCCACCCTGCTCGCCTTTATAAAATTCGTGCTCTACGGGCTTGCAAGGAGATCTCCGAGTATTCCCGTCGGTGAGCGCGAGCGTGCAATCTCTTGGGGCAGCGGTACGGCGGCAGGCTCGCTGACCGTTGAGGACGCGGACGGCAGGATCTACCGCATTGAGCGTATCGGGCGCGAGAGCGCAAAGGGCACTTACGCTGACAAGGTGCGTATTCTTGACGGTGAGAGCGGCGAGGAGGTCTTTTCGGGCGAGATCCCGGGGGAGCATTTTCTGGGAATTCCTGCACAGGCTTACGACAGCATGTGCAACGTCAAGCAGCTTGAGACCTCACTTGTCAACGGTGAGGCGGTGCGCGGCGTTATCGAGGATCTGCTGTCCTCGGGCGACGAGAGCACGAGCGTTCAGGGTGCGCTCAAGCTCCTTGATACGGAGCGGCGCAGGCTGCTGCACTCGAACGGCCGCGGCGGACTCGTTTACGAGAGTCAATGCCGTGTTGAGTCGCTTCGTGCGGAGCTTCGCGCAGCGGTATCAAGTGAAAATGAGTTGATCAAAAATCAGGACGAGATAGAAACGGTCGATGCGTCCATCGCCGAGGCGAAGCGTGAATTTGAGCTTGCTCAGAGACTTTGCGACGCTCACGATGATGTGATCAGACTTGAAAAATTCAAGTCGCTCCGCGAAGTGAAGGCAAGACTCGCAGGCAGGCGTGCGGAGCTTGGCGCGCTCGTGTGCGGCTCGGGCGTCAGTGCAGAGCTTGCAAGCTACGAGGTCGCGGCGCGTCTTGGCTCTGCTTCCGACTCTTTGGAGCGTGCGGCAAGTGGCGTCTGTGAGCTTGAGCGTGAGCTTGAGGATGCGACGCGTGAACTTGCAGAGGTAACGGACGCCAACATTGACGGACTCTCCGAGCTTCTTGAGGAGCACGCATCGCCGAGAAGTGCGATATCGTATTTTGAGGCAAAGAAAAAGAAAAGATCCACCTCGTCATTCCTCACCGTGGCGTTCGGCGCGGCAGGTGGTGTGCTATTGGCGTTTGCGGCTGTGCTTTCATTCATGATGAACAATATCCCCGGTGGCGCGACTGTCGCGTTTATCGGTATACTGCTCGTCGGTGCGGCTGCCGTGTTCCTCAGGCAGATGCGATCCTCGAGTGCGGAGCTGGCGGAATTCTGCTCGCTTATGGGAGTTGAGGTCAACGACGCAGACGCCGACGATATGCTCGCAAGGCTCGAGAGCTTTTCCGACGGCAGGGCGAGAATGAGCAGGTGCTCAAACCTCGTCGAGAGTGCAAAATTCCGCCTCTCCGCTGCCCGTGATACGCTTGCCGAGGAAAGAGAGCGCGCGTCGGGGCTTCTGCTGACTCTCGGAGTCGTGCTCGGAGGCGTATCGGACGGTGAAGCGGTGGCGAAAATGCGTGAGCTATCCGCGCAGATGGGGGCGTTCCTTACGCGCCGTGGCGAGCTGGAGAGCGGCATCTCAAGGGATGAGGCGATCATCGCATCCCTTGGATCCGAACTATCACGCTTCAATGAGCGCGATATAAGGGCGAGAATATCCCCCGAGCTTGAGCAAAGGCTCGTCGGCGCATCCATTGAGGAGCTGAAAAGCACGCGCGACGCCGCATTTAAGCGCTCGAACAACCTCTCGCAATACAAGGCAGGGATCGAGCGAAATCTTGCGTCCGCAGGCATAAGAAGGAAGTCGCAGGAGATCTTCCCCGAGCTTGAGGTGGAGGAGGAAAGGCTCGCGTCCCTGAATCTCCGCCTCTCGGCTGTCAAGCTCGCCGCGGAGAGCCTTCAGATGGCGTCGACCACTCTAAAGCGCGACCTCACGCCCAAGATCCGCGCCCGTGCGCAGGAGCTTCTGGCGAGAATAACCGACGGAAAATATACGGAAATTTATATCAGCGATAGCCTCGGCATTTCCCTGCTCGCAGAGGGCGAGGTCAGAAATATCGAGGTGCTCAGCCGCGGTGGGCTTGACGCCGCATATCTCGCGGTAAGGCTCGCGCTGATCGAAACGCTCACCGAGAGCGCAAATCCGCCGCTTTTTATGGACGAATGTCTGTCCCAGCTTGACGATGACCGCGCACGCGGAGTTCTCAGGGCGGTCGCGGAGTACGCAAGGACCGCGCAGTGCATCCTGCTCACCTGCCAATCCCGTGATCTCCGACTTGCACAGGAGATGTTCGGCAGCGTCAATGTTGTGGAGCTGTGAAGCCGTAAGAGCGAATGTCGGATAAAGCAATAAAAAAGATGTAGTTAAGATCAAGAAAACCACGCTTTCGCGTGGTTTTTTTGATTTATGCGGCGTTTTTGACGGTGGCAGGTGTCATGGCGGCGAGCATATTCTCGACGAAGATCCCGTATCCCGTTTTGGGATCGCTCACAAGAACGTGCGTTACCGCTCCGACGAGCTTGCCGTTCTGGATTATCGGGCTACCGCTCATGCCCTGAACGATCCCGCCCGTCGCCGCACAAAGTCGCTCATCCGTAACCGTAACGGTGAAACATTTATTGCCCGTCGCGCCGCGATTTATTGCGGAAATGCTCACGCTGTATTCGCGTCTGACGTTGTCGTCGAGCGTGCAGATCACCGTCGCCTCGCCCTCCTTCAGCTCACCGCGAAGTCCGATCGGGTACATCTCCCCCGTTACCGTCTCAGGGATCGCCGCGAGCGTTCCGAAAACTCCGCACTCGGTGTTCCGCGAGAGCACCCCGACTCTTGAGGAATTGAAATACCCCCTCAGCTCCCCGGGCGTTCCGCGCTGTCCCTTGACGATCCCGCTCACCGTTACGCCGAGCACCTGACCGCCGATCATCTGCGTCAGCTCGCCCGATTCCTGCTCAACGATCCCGTGTCCAAGGCCGCCAAACGTCCCGTCGGGCAGGATATAGGTCAGCGTTCCGATGCCCGCACCGCTATCCTTGAGATAGATCCCGAGAACGTTCCGCTTTTCCGCCTCGGAATATTTCGGTGAAAATTTGATCCGCCCCTCCTTGCCTGCGCGAAGATAGGTCAATTCAAGCTCCTCGCCCGACTCCGCCGCGCGTGAAAGCTCGGACGCCGAGGTGAGCGTTACGCCGTTGATTGCGATCACCGTGTCGTAAAGACGCAGACCTGCGCGATAGGCAGGGTTGCTCGCCTCGTCCTCAAACCCGACCACCGTCGCACCCTGCGTATTGAACTTCAAGCCGAACGGAATACCGCCGACGTAGACCTTAATGTCCTTCAGGCGAGCGACAGTAACGCTCTTGACGGGGAGTGCGCCGAAAAGCTTATATTGACCGCTCGAGATGCTCGCTAAGCCGCCGATATTTCCCGATTCCACAGCCGAAGCGTCCAGCACCGCACCGAGATACGCAGGGCATCCCTCGCCGATAAAGCAGGATACCGTTCGTGGGATCGCGGCATCGAAAATACCGAAAAATGCGCCCGAAAGGAGCATCAGAACGGCGAGGATCGAGCACGCCCTCTTGATAAATACCTTCATATTAACTTAACCTCCTTGCCGCCAACGCGGCGAAAATTTATTTATAAAATTTTATGAAAAATGATGTGTGTTAACGCTATAAATTAGTTGACAGCCTCGACGAGGGGGATTTTTTACAGAAAAAGCAACTTTTTTTGCCAAAGCCGCCGCGCTCGATTATTGATTGAGCAAGACGGGCTACGTGCTGTGCTGCCCGTTCGTTTTCGGGAAATAGAAAAAATCAAAAAAACTCAAAAAAATTCAATTTCCCTATTTATAATTTGCTCAAAATGTGATAAAATAAAAGTGTCAATTTTTTGATTTCTATTGATCTTATTCATTTTATGTATTTTTATGCAAGGGAGGGAAGGATATGCCGCAGGAACGCGAGAATCAGCCGCGCGAGCGCACGGAGCGAGTCATAACGACGTATTCCGAGCGCGGCCTACACCGCTCGCTGAAGCTGAGATATTGCCCCGACGAGTCGTTCCACGAGCTAAAGATCGGTCGCTACGTCGCCGATGCGTGCCGCGACGGCGTGATCTACGAGATACAGACGGGAGGTCTCTCGCCCCTCTCGAAAAAACTGAAATATTACCTCGAGCACACCGACCTCGACGTATGCGTGATCCGACCGATCGCAAAGGATCGCCGTATCCTCTGGCTCGATCCCGACTCGGGTGAGCTTGCCGCGACGCCGCGAATGTCCGCCAAGCACGAGACCGTTTTCTCGGGAATTTCCGAGCTGCTTTACATACGGGAGATCCTTGGTGAGCCGAGGCTCAAGATCTGCTTTTTGCTCATGGAGATCGACGAGGTGCGCCTGCTTGACGGGTACGGAAAAAACAAAAAGATCCGCGCCACCAGCGTTGATAGACTTGCGGGCGAGATCTATTCGGAAATTTTTGTCAATACGCCGAGCGATATTGCGAGCCTCGTGATGCCGCTACTCCCCGATGACGAGCTTTTTACGCGCGATCACCTCTCGCACACACTCGGACTTAAGGGCAGGAGGCTCTGGAGCGTGCAAAAGCTTCTTGAGGAGCTTCACCTCGTCGAAGCGAAAAGGGACGGCAAGCGTGTGCTTTTTCGTAAAATTCAAAATTAAAACCGCACGAGCGCTTCAAGATCGTGCGGTTTTTTGATCGAATGATACCGTATTGTCCCCCCTATTAAAAGCTTTTAGTTAGGTCGTTTTCGTTTACCATTTTGTTTGTTCTCTTTTGACTCTGATGACGACGACGGAGGTATCATCGCAATTCTTCATTTCGGCGCGAGCACGGCGGATGATCTGCTCGGCGATATTTTGCGGCTTTTCGTCGGCGAGGCTTGGACTTCTGAGCATTTCGCTGAGGTACTCCCATTCCTCCCCCTCTCTTGCCGCACCGTCGCTGGTCATTACGATGAGGTCGCCGTCCTCACAGGATATATCTATCTGCTTTGCGTCGAGGGCGTGCAATATTCCTATCGGCAGGCTGGGCGAGGCGAGCTTAAAGACGTTCCCCCGTCTGACGAGAAATGTAGGTGCAGCACCGCTCTTGACGAGGGACATTTCACCCGAATAGAGGTCTATCTGCACGAGGTCGACGGTTGCGGAACATTCGTTTTCGCTCTGTGAGCTTCTTGCGCAGAGGACGCTATTGAGCATTCTGATCGACGCTTCCATTCTATTCCCTGCGCCGAGCATATTCCGCAAAAATGCGTTACACATTTCGCTCGCGAGTGCGGCGTTTCTTCCCCTCCCCATACCGTCGCTTATAAGTGCGTACAGATATCCGTTCTGATTTTCAAATATACTGACCGTGTCGCCGCAGATGCTCTCGCCCTCTCCTGCGAGCACGGAATACGCCGAGTCCGCGGAGAACGCCTGACGGGCGCTCATCTGCATATTGACGCTACCGCAGGACAGCTCGAAGGTCGGCTCGCAGAGCGGAACTCTTACGACGTCCTCAAGTCTTTCGCGGAGCTTGCGGACGTCCGCACCGCCGTCGGACAGTTCGAGTCCGCGCGCCAGAATATTGAGTTTTCTCTTGCCGAAGACGACGGCGGTATGCTCCCCGTACCCCTCCTCATTGATCGCCTGCGACACTCTCCTTGCCATTTGTCTATCGCACCTGAGCTCCTCCTCATTCTCGGCGATGGCGTCGTTCAATATCCTTGCGACGGCGTCATAATCGAGTGCAAATATCTCTGTTTTTTCATTTTGAAACGCCCTTCTCGTTGCCACGGCGCAGGCGCGGTTTATCTCATCTGTAAGCTCCCCCGCTCTCCGACAGCGCACCCTGAAGGCGGAGGGGAGCTTTTTCTCATCGACCGCTCCCGTATTATGGAGCTTTACGGTGATCTTCTTCATTATCTCAAGCGTTGAGCCGTACTCCGCGCCAAAGCAGATTTCCCGATTCTCACAGTCCCTACAGACCTTATCGAAGCTGTCCTCGCAGATATTATGCAGGTCGAGTGCCGAGGGGCGTTTTAAGCGTGTGGAGAGGTTATAGAATATCTCGGAGAGGCTTGAAAATGAATCCGAGATGGCGCGCAGGCGGTCATTTCTCTGTGCGTTTCTCCGCTCGGCGAGCAATCCGTCCTCAAGCAGGCTCTCACCGTCCGTATTTATCCGTGATCTATCGGTATATTCAAAGAAGCTCTCGATCTCCTCGACCGTCCCCATTCTCTCCGCCGTGCAATATGTTAACGTGCCGCCGAGCAGGGTTGGCAGGAGCGTTCCAAGCTCCGCAACTCCCCCGACGTACATTCCCCAGACGAGTCCCGATATGCACGCGGCGAGTGCTCCGCCGAGCCTTGAGAGGTGCGAGACCGAGGCATAGGCGAGGGCGCAGAACGCGAGCATCGGTGCATAGCTCGGTGAGCAGGCGAGTCCGAGCACGAGCCCCTCCACAAGACCGTGAGGTATGGACCTTTTGGATGCGCGAAGGGTAAGAAGTATTCCGAGGAGCAATGGCAGGGACATACCGAGCAGAGCCGTGCCGCCCACGGCGTAGACCGCCACGGCTCTCAGGGCAAGTGCGGAGATCTCGGAGATGCGAGTGCCCGAGATGCGCCCGATCCCTCCGCCGTCAAGCTGCTCGGAAAACGCAGAGCCAAGCTCCCTCTTTTTCTCGTCGCGGTCGAACCAATACGACATCAGCCACGTTGCCGCAGGCGTTAGGAGGAGGTAGGCGACCGCACCAAAGAGGTCATAGAACCGAAATCCCCCTGCGACGATGCGCCATATTCCCGTTACGAACGTTCCGACAGCGCCGCTCATCATACGCAGATATCTATGCTCCGAAAAGAGGTGGGAGAGGTAGGTGAGGGGATCGTCGCGGAATTTTATTTTTTCTCCGCTCTCTCCGCCGCCGTCAAGGAGCATTTTAGATGCGATACGTGCCGCGGCGCAAACGAGCGCGCCGACTATCCTCTCGAGTGCTATTCCCTCTCCCGTTATCGCGCCGACTATCACACCGACAAGCACCGCCGGTGCGTGCCTTGTCGAGGCGGCAAGGAGTGCGAAGGCGAGGGGGTGGGTGGAAAATATCATCTGACGCAGGGACAGGAGCAGTCCGAGCAGTCCGAGCACGCCCGAGCGGACACATTCCGCGCCGATGCCTCCCCTGCCCCGTTTTTTTATTTCCGATCTTGTTTTCGTTCTTGCTTCTGCTCCCGTCCGCGATCCTGCGGTGGCGTCATTTTCCCTTACATTTGCCTTTGCCGTTTCAAATTTCTGCTTTTGCATTTTTTGCATCCTTTGCATCTTCATCAGTCCTTTTATATGTATTTTCACCTAATTTTACACCTATACGGTCAAAAAATCGGTCGAAGCGGGGCACGGCGGCGGATTTTTCAATCTTTTTGGCTCACTTTTTCAAAAAAACTATTGCATATTTTCATAAATGGTGATAAAATTATGATGTAGTATCATGGAACATTATACAACTCTTCAAAAAGGAGATACATAAATGCAAGTTATTGAAGCGATCTTAAGATTTCTTGACAGCAGAATGGAAACGCCACAGCCCTACGGGTGGTTTCATCTGACGTTCCTTGCCCTGTCGTTTCTGGTGGCGCTGGTGCTCTGCCTGCTCTGGAAAAAGGGAGTTATCAAGGACGTTCACCGCGTGGTGCTCGTCGTTGCGATCATCGTCGGCGTTCTCGAGATCTATAAGCAGATAAATTACACCTTCGGCTACGAGGGCGGAATAAGTGCGCATTATCAATGGTACGCATTTCCGTGGCAGTTCTGCTCAACACCGCTCTATATCGGTCTGCTCGCAGGGCTCTCGCGCGGTAAGCTCCACGACCACCTCTGCTCCTACCTTGCAACCTACGCATTTTTTGCAGGCACGGCGGTCATGCTCTACCCCAACACGGTCTTTATCCCGACCATCGGTATCTGTATTCAGACCATGATCTGCCACGGCTCGATGATAACCGTTGCGATATTCCTGTATTACACGGGACATGTCAAGATCAAATTCAGCACGCTGCTCAAGGCGATGCCCGTATTTATGATCTGCATGGCGGTAGCGATCGGGCTCAATGAGCTTGCGGTCGTCGTTGGTATCACCGAGAACCACACGTTCAATATGTTCTTTATCAGCAGGCACTTCGATTCGACTCTGCCTGTTTACAACCTCGTTCACAACGCAATAAGCGGTACTGCGACGGGGTATATCATCTCACTCGCTCTCTATTTCTTCGGCTTTACCGCATGCGCAGGTATAATGCTCGGGCTTGCAAAGGGTGTCAAGACGCTCCTTGAGTACGATTTCGATGCATATTACGCCGAGCGCGACAGGGAGAGAGCCGAGAAGCGTGCAAGATTAGAGGAAAAGCGCAGGATCGAGCGTGAGAAGCGCGAGGCGGAGGCTCGCAAGAGAGCTGAGGCACGTCGCCGTGAGGCTGAACAGCGCAAGGAGGAAAAGAAACGCAAGAGGGAGCTTCGTGAGAAAAAGAGACGCGAGAGGCTTGAGAAAAAGCGTGAGCACGAGGAGGCGGAGAAGAAGCGCAGGAGACTTGAGCGCGAGGCGACCGCCGAGGAAAAGCGCGAGCGCAAGGAAAAGGTGAAGGCTGAGCGCCGTGAGAAAAAGCTCAAGAAAAAGGAAGAAGCCAAAAAGAAAAAAGCCGAGAGGGCTTTGAAGAAAAAGAAGGAAAAGGAAGAGCGCGCAAGACTCAAGCGTGAGAAACGCGAGGAGGAAAAGCGCCTTAAAGAAAAGCGCCGTGAGGCTAAGAGGCTCGAAAAGGAAAGGCGCAAGGAAGAAAAGAAGCTGCTCCGCAAGGAAGAGCGCAAGAAAAAGCGCGAGGAGGAGAAAAAGAGAAGGCTCGCCGCCAAAAAGGAGCGCAAGGCTGAGAAAAAAGCCAAGAGAAAGCAGGAAAAGGCGGAGAAAAAGGCAAGGAAGAAGGCTGAGCGTAAGCGTCGCCGTGAGGAAAAGCGTCTTGAGGAAAAGCGCAAACTCGAGGAGAAGAAGCGCAGGATAGCCGAGGAAAAGAAACTCGAAAAGCAGAGAAAGCGCGACGAAAAGAAGGCAAGGCGCGACGCCAAGCGCGAGGAATCCGCAAGGGCTCGCAAGGCTCGCAAGGAGCTTGAGGCGGCGAAGCGCGCGGAGCAGGAGCAGGCAAAGGCTGCATCCCTCATTGCCGATGCGGCGATACCGACTGCTATCGTTAGTGAGATAATCGCGAACGGCGGTGAGGTCGAGAAAGTGAGTGCTGTCGAAGCTGTTGAGGCTACCGAGATCGTTGAGGCTGCCGAGGTCGTTGAGGCTGCTGAGAGCGAGATCGTTGAAATTCCCCAAAAATATTCCGAAGGACTCCGATTCGAGAGGCGTGAGGACGGTGAGTCTCTCGTGCTTGTGGAGATTGGTGCGTGCGTTGATGCGTGCATCGTGATCCCGAACGAGCTCGACGGACTCCCTGTAAGGGAGATCGAGGAAAGAGCGCTTGAGCTATGCGACGGCATCACCGAGATCCGAGTTCCCGAGGGCGTCGAGAGGATCGGAATGTGGGCGTTCGCACACTGCAGAGACCTTGAGACCGTTTCCCTTCCCGATACTCTTGTCGAGATCGGCTCCGGTGCATTATACGCCTGCCCGAGGCTCACAAGGATCAATTTTGAGGGCACGTGCGAGCAGTGGTACGCCACCAAAAAGGATAAATCCCTTGATCGCGATAACGGTAAATTCTCCATTCTCTGCATCGACGGAAAGATAATATAACGCCTCAAGATCGGCAAATAACGCGAGAATGTAGCCGTAGGCTCTCACAATAGCAATAAAATTAAATCCCCTAAGCTTTGCTTGGGGGATTTTTGCTTGGTTTTTTGTTTTCCTCGTTCCGCCACGCCGCGCGGATTTTTATGTGTACGCCTTGCAAGATCCTAATGGCGTCATGGCGCTACGGGGCAAAAGCCTCACTCGTCCAAAAATTTCGGTGTGAAACTATCGCCGACGGACGTTTTATCCTGCGAAAAGCCGTCAAATCCGAGGCTTACCGCATAGTCAAGCACATCGTCATACTCGAAGGTGGTCAATGCTCTATGCAGCTCCCTCGGTGCGTTCTCGTCGGCAAATACCGGTGTATACTGTCTCATAAGGCTAAGGGTTACCTCGCTCGCAGGGATCGCGCTTGCGAGTGCGTCGAGTGCCTTTTTACTATCGTCCCTATGTCCGGGAAGGACAAGGTGGCGGACGATCAGACCGCTTTTTGCGATCCCGTCCCCGTCGAGCTTCAGCTTACCGACCTGTCTGTACATTTCCCGAACCGCGCGGAGCGCGATCTCAGGGTAATTCGCAGCGCCCGAAAGCCTCTGCGCAAGCTCGCCGCTAAAATATTTCAGGTCGGGGAGATAGACATCGACAAGTCCGTCAAGTGCTCTGAGTGCGCTCTCGCTCTCATATCCGCCGCAATTATAGACAACGGGCACACTGAGCTTCATTCTCGCTCTCTCAAGCGTTTTTGCGAGCATCAAAGAATACGGAGTCGGTGTTACGAGATTGATATTATGCGCGCCCTCGTCGCAGAGTCTGAGCATTGCGTCAATGAGCTGCTCCTCGTTATATTCCGTGCCGCGGATCTCCCGACTGATCTCGCGATTTTGGCAAAAGACGCATCTGAGATTACAGCCCGAGAAGAAGATCGCGCCCGATCCGCGAGTGCCGCTGATGCACGGCTCCTCCCAACGGTGGAGTCCGACGGAGGCGACAGTATATTTATTCCCTGCTCCGCAAAAGCCGCGCTCACCCGACTCTCTATCGACGGCGCAGGCACGGGGGCACATTTCGCATTTTTTCATTTTTCGATCCCCTTTTTCGTATCTTTTTGTATCTATGAGAAAAGTATACACTTTTTGTGCGATTTTTTCAAGTCCTTAATTGATTTTATCGCGCGATAGGTGTATAATATCATTGAAAAAACGAATGGAGGGCTGAAAAATGACTATAAATAATGCCGAAATACTTTGTGTTGGGACGGAGCTGCTTCTTGGCGAGGTAGTGAACACCAACGCCGCATACATCTCTCGCGCACTTGCGAGGCTGGGGATCTCGGTCTACCGCACAGCTGTTGTGGGGGACAACCCCGAGAGGCTCGCGGACGCAGTGAGGGGTGCGCTCGACAGCTCGGATCTGCTCATACTCTCGGGTGGACTCGGACCGACCTATGACGATCTGACGAAGGAGACCGTGGCGCACGTGCTCGGGCTTGAAATGGTGCGAGATATGGGAATACTTCGCGATATTGAGGAATACTTCCACTCGACAGGCAGGGAGATGCCCGAGAACAACGCAAAGCAGGCGGACATTCCCGAGGGTGCGATCCCACTTCCCAATGCGAGTGGAACTGCGCCGGGGATCTTTATCGAGCTTACCGAGCGTGGAAAGGTCGTGATCCTGCTCCCGGGCCCTCCCTTTGAGCTTGAGCCTATGTTCGACACCTACGCCTTCCCGAGGCTTCGCCGAATGAGCGGTCGCATTCTCGTTAGCCACAATCTGCACGTCATGGGAATGGGTGAGAGCGAGGTGGAGATGCACCTTATAGATCTGATGAGATCGAGTGAGAATCCCACTCTTGCGCCCTACGCCAAGGAGGGTGAGATGCGCCTGCGCGTAAGTGCCCTTGCCGAGAGCGAGGAGCAGGGCGAGAAAATGTGCCGATCCCTTATGGATCAAGTGCTTGATAGCCCCGTCGGCGAGTTTGTGTACGCCATTGACGCGGAAAATATAGAGCTTCTTGCCGTTCGTGAGCTGATCGCGCGCGGACTTACACTTGCGACTGCCGAGAGCTGCACGGGCGGCTGGCTCGGCAAGAGGATCACCGATATCTCGGGGGCTTCGGGAACGTACCGCGGCGGCTTTATTACCTATTCAAACGAGGCAAAGCAGAGTCTGCTCGGTGTGAGTGCCGAAACGCTTGAAAAATATACCGCCGTTTCCGAGCAGACCGCGATTGAGATGGCGAGAGGTGCGCGCGAGCGTCTCGGTGTAGATATTGCAGTCTCGATAACGGGAGAGGCAGGTCCGAATCCCGATCCCGGCACGGGCGCAGAAGTCGGAACGGTGTTCATCGGCATCGCGAGTGAGAGGGGCGAAGGATGTGTAAAAATGACCGTCAGCCCCCGCCGCGGCAGGGACTATATCCGCAAGGTCGCCGCAAGCCGTGCTCTCAGGGAAATATTGAACGAAATAAAGTGAGGAGCGAAATTTTGCTATGCAGACGCTCACCGTCGCCAAAAAATTCTGAAAATTTACGAAATTATACCAGAACGTACATCGTTTGTTAAAAAATCGCCTTGATTTTTGCAAATTTTTGTATTATAATATACTTGTAATTTCAATAATTGTTGAAACATTTACTAAACATTTGAGAAAACAGACGTTACTGCCGCGTGCGTGGGCGTGTCGCCCGATCTCTCCTTAACAACGCACACGGTGAAAATGCCCTCAGGCAGTAAACCTCCACCACCCGTAACCGAGTTTTCTCAAATGTCCTTTTTACGATAAAGAGACCGCCCAAGCGCTTTGTTTGGGCGATTTTGTGTAAATGCGGGATTTTTGCGGTGATTTTTTATGGAGCACAGTCCCCGAACAACAAGCTCGGGGCGGAATGATATGTGATTGATATTTTTTTAACAAATTTTGCGTTTGGTATTGATTTTTGAACACAACTGTGATATAATCATAATGTATTGAAATTTTTGGCACAAAAATCAAAAAGGAGAAACAAAAATGGGATTTTTAACCGGAAAAACAGCAATAATCACAGGCGCAGGCTACGCGGCGCTTTCTGACGGAAGATGCGGCTCGATCGGCTATGGCATCGCTACCGCTTACGCTAAGGAGGGTGCTAACCTCGTCATTACGGGTAGAAACGTCGCAAAGCTCGAGAAGGCGAAGGAGGAGCTTGAGAGACTCTACGGAATTCAGGTTCTCGCAGTTCAGGCGGATATTTCCGCAGGTGCGGATAACGAGGCTACCGCAAAGGGAGTCGTTGATCAGGCAGTTGAGGCGTTCGGCAGGATCGACGTGCTCATCAATAACGCGCAGGCGTCCGCATCGGGCGTTACCATTCAGGATCACACCACCGAGCAGTTCGACCTCGCGATGTATTCCGGACTTTATGCCGCGTTCTATTACATGAAGGCTTGCTACCCCTACCTCAAGGAGACTCAGGGCTCGATCATCAACTTTGCATCGGGCGCGGGACTTTTCGGCAACTACGGTCAGTGCTCTTACGCTGCCGCTAAGGAGGGAATCCGCGGACTTTCTCGCGTGGCTGCTACCGAGTGGGCGAAGGACGGAATCAATACTAACGTCGTCTGCCCCCTTGCTTGGACGGCACAGCTCGAGAATTTTGAGCGCGCATACCCCGATGCCTTCAAGGCAAACGTGAAGATGCCCCCTGCAGGACACTTCGGCGACAGTGAGCTTGAGATCGGCAGAGTTTGCGTTCAGCTCGCATCCCCCGACTTCAAGTACCTCAACGGTGAAACCCTCACTCTTGAGGGCGGAATGGGACTGCGTCCTTGATCTCGGATTTAATTCAAAATAAAAAACAGAGGGCTTTTGCCTTCTGTTTTTTTGCTTGGGTGGGGTGCGATGCTACCCGTTCGTTTTCGGGGGAAACAAGCCCTTCCCCTACCCATTTGTGGCGTAGCCACAACATCATTAGCACGAAGTGCGTGCATCATTGCGAAGCAACATCATTAGCACGAAGTGCGTGCCTCATTTGCCGAAGGCGACATAAAGGCGACATATATGTTTGCTATGCGAACGAGAAATCAAAAAACCACGCTTTCGCGTGGTTTTTTGATTTATTATGGTTTATATTGACCAAATTTTACCCGTCGATATTGGTATCGGTATCGGTTTCTATTACCTTTTCCGTTTCGGCTTCCGCTACGGCTTCGGTCTCGGTCACACCATCAATTTCATCCTCGATCTCATCATCGGAATGTGCGACCTTAGTGAAGTTGACGATATGCTGATCGTCGGCGAGGCGCATGAGTATTACGCCGCCTGCGGTCCTCGAGTAGGTGGGGATATCCTGCGCGCGGACGCGGATGATCTGTCCCTGATCGGTGATCATCATAATATCATCGCCGTCATCGACTGCCGAAATTCCTGCGAGGTCGCCCGTCTTTGTGCTGAGCTTATGGCAGAAAACGCCCTTACCGCCGCGGTTCTTCATCTCGCGAAGCTCGTCAAACTTACATTTCTTACCGAATCCGTTTTCGGTAACGGTGAGCAGCTCCTTCGTTTCATCGACCGCGCAGACTCCGCAGACGTAATCGCCCTCTGCAAGTGTTATACCGCGGACGCCGCGTGCGACACGTCCCATGGTTCTGACGTTTTCCTCGTCAAATCTCGTTGCCATTCCCTTATGAGTTGCAATAACAAGGCTTGCATCTCCCTGTGTGCGCATAACGAACACAAGCTCATCGCCCTCATCGAGGTTGATTCCGCGCTTTCCGCCCTTTCTCTGGTACTCATACTCGGAGAGCTTAGTCTTTTTGACGATGCCGTGTCTTGTTACCATGATAAGATTATCGGTATCATTGAACTCGGGTACGGAGATCATCGAGGTGATGGACTCGCCGCTCTCAAGCTCAAGGATATTAGCGATATAAGTACCCTTAGCCGTTCTTGAAGCCTCGGGGATCTGATATGTCTTTCTCATATAGACCTTACCCGTATTTGTGAAGAACATAAGGTTGGAATGTGAATGCACGCCTATGACCTTTTCAATGAAGTCCTCCTCCTTGGTGGTCATGCCGATAATGCCCTTACCGCCCCTATTCTGTGCGCTGTAAGTATCGGCAGGGAGTCTCTTGATATAGCCTGCGTGTGTAAGTGTTATTACGCACTCATGGCGTTCGATAAGGTCCTCAAGCAATATATCGTCCTCAGCAGGGACGATCTCCGTCCTTCTTGCGTCGGCGTATTTTCTCTTGATCTCGAGCATCTCATTCTTAATGATATCCTTAACTCTCCACTCGTTGGCGAGTATATCACGAAGATCGGCAATAAGCGCCTCAAGTCTTGCGAGCTCGTCCTCGATCTTCTGACGCTCAAGGCCTGTGAGCTTTCCGAGCGTCATCTCGACTATCGCCTGCGCCTGAACGTCGGAGAGGCCGTACCTCTCCATAAGGCGTGCCTTGGAGTCGGGGATCGATTTCGAGGTCTTCATGAGTTCAACGATCTCGTCGATATTATCGTTAGCGATCTTATAGCCCTCAAGGATATGTGCACGTGCGAGTGCGCGGTCGAGGTCGAATTTCGTCCTTCTGAGGATCACGCTCTCCTGATGTGCGATATAGTGGTCAAGTATCTCGGGCAGGGAGAGCGTTTTAGGCTCATTATTCACGAGCGCGAGCATATTTGCCGCAAAAGTATCCTGAAGCTGTGTAAATTTATAGAGCTGATTGAGTATGACCTGCGGATTTGCATCGCGGCGGTACTCGATAACTATTCTCATTCCTGCTCTACCCGACTCGTCGCGGATATCGGTAATGCCCTCGATCCTCTTTTCGTTGACAAGGTCGCCGATGGTCTCGCAGAGCGTGCTCTTATTGACCATATAAGGTATCTCGGTGATAACTATCCTGCGGTGCTCCTCCTCGATATTCGCCTTGGAGCGGACAACTATCCTTCCCTTACCCGTCTTATACGTTTCAAGTATCCCGTTGACACCGTAGACCGTTGCGCCCGTCGGGAAATCGGGGCCCTTGATGTACTCCATCAGCTCCTCAACGGTGCACTCGGGGTTATCCATACGGAAGATTGTACCGTCAATAACCTCGCCGAGGTTATGAGTCGGGATATTCGTCGCCATACCGACGGCGATACCGACCGAGCCGTTTACAAGAAGATTCGGAAATCTCGACGGGAGCACGGTAGGCTCGTCAAGGCGGTTATCAAAGTTCTTCTTCATTACGACGACGTTCTTATCAAGGTCGCGCATAAGCTCGTCGGAGATCTTGGAGAGCCTTGCCTCGGTATAACGGTAAGCAGCCGCACCGTCGCCGTCGACGGAGCCGAAGTTTCCGTGTCCCTCAACGAGGGTATAGCGGTAGGAGAAGTCCTGAGCCATTCTGACCATCGTTCCGTAGACTGCCGCATCTCCGTGGGGATGGTAGCGTCCGAGAACGTTTCCGACGGTGGTAGCGCTCTTTCTGAAGGGCTTATCGCTCGTGAGATGGTCCTCGTACATAGCGTAGAGGATACGTCTCTGTCCGGGCTTCATTCCGTCCCTAACATCGGGGAGCGCACGCGAGGCGATAACGCTCATCGAATACTCGATAAAGGAGCGCTCGACCTCCTTTTTCATCTCGACATCTATTATCTTCTGATCGGGAAATTCTATTCTTTCACTTGTGTGATCGTGCTTTTCTGTTGCCACTGTAGCTTCCTCCCCTCTTAAATATCAAGGTTCTCGGCGAATTTTGCATTCTGCTCGATAAACTCGCGTCTCGGCTCGACCTTGTCGCCCATAAGGAGCGAGAACATTGCGTCGCACGCCGCCGCATCCTCGGTGGTAACCTTGAGAAGTGTTCTCGTTTCGGGATTCATGGTCGTATCCCAAAGCTGCTCTGCGTCCATCTCACCAAGACCCTTATAGCGGTCTGCCTCGACATTTGTGCCGCCGAGCATCTCAATATATTTATCCCTCTCCGCATCGGAAAAGGCGTAGTATTCCTGCTGACTGCGTCCGCCCGTCCTCTTATAGACGCGATAGAGCGGAGGCTGTGCCAGATATATATGTCCGTCGTCAATGAGCTGACGCATATGACGGAAGAAGAAGGTCAGGAGCAATATCCTGATATGCGAGCCGTCAACGTCCGCATCCGCCATGAGGATTATCTTGCCGTAGCGGAGCTTGGAAATATCAAATTCCTCACCGATACCGCAGCCCAGAGCCTGAATTATAGGCGTGAGCGAGAGATTGCCGTATACCTTGTCCACTCTCGTCTTTTCAACATTCAAGACCTTTCCTCGGAGAGGAAGGATCGCCTGAAATCTCGAGTTTCTTCCCTGAGTAGCAGAGCCTCCTGCACTATCTCCCTCGACAAGGTACAGCTCCGTGAGCTCCACCCTTCTCTCCTGACAGTCGCGGAGCTTGCCCGGCAGGGTAGATCCTCCGAGAACTCCCTTACGGCGTGTGAGCTCCCTTGCCTTCCTTGCAGCCTCCCTTGCACGGGATGCCGCAAGTGCCTTATCAAGTATAGCCTTGGCGACGGAGGGGTTTTCCTCAAAATATTCCGTGAGCTTCGCCGTTACCGTGTTCTCAACTAAAACTCTGACCTCGCTGTTACCGAGCTTCGCCTTTGTCTGGCTCTCAAACTGCGCGTCCTCAAGCTTGACGCTGATTATGGCGCAAAGTCCCTCGCGCGTATCCTCACCCGAGAGATTCTTGTCGCTATCCTTGAGTATGCCCGCCTTACGCGCGTAGTCATTGAGCACCTTAGTAATGGCACTCTTAAAGCCCGTCTCGTGCGTTCCGCCCTCAATGGTATGCATATTGTTTGCAAACGAGAGGATAAGCTCATTGTAGCTGTCGTTGTACTGCATTGCGACCTCGGCAATGCTCGTTCCGCGCTCTCCGCGCATATATATGACCTCGGGGTGAATGAGCTCGTTGTGGCGTGTGTCGTTGAGGTGGGTAACGAAGCTACGTATGCCGCCCTCGAACATAAAGTCCTTTTCCTCCGGCTCCTCCGCTCTCATATCAATGAGCGCAATACGTACCCCTGCATTGAGGAACGCCTGCTCCCTCATTCTGTTTTCGAGTGTTTCATAAACAAACACCGTATCCTCGAAGATCTCGGGATCGGGCTTGAACGTTACCTTGACACCACTGCGCTTCTCGCCGTGCTCGGACGCCTCGCAGAGATAGGCAAAGGGACGCGCCACCTTGCCGCGCTCAAAACGCTCGGTATATACCTTACCGTCGTAAACGTCCTCAAGCTCGAGCCACTCCGAGAGTGCATTGACGACCGACGCGCCAACGCCGTGCAGACCGCCCGCGATCTTATATCCGCCGCCGCCGAATTTTCCGCCCGCGTGAAGGATCGTATAGACGACCTCGGGGGTGGGTATTCCCTGCTTCGGATGGATCGCCGAGGGAATGCCGCGGCCGTTATCCTCAACGGTTACGGAATTGTCCTCGTTTATCGTTACGGTTATCTTGTCGCAATAGCCCGCAAGTGCCTCGTCGATCGAGTTATCCACGATCTCATATACGAGATGGTGAAGTCCGCCGAGTGAGGTCGTGCCTATGTACATTCCCGGGCGCTTTCTTACCGCCTCGAGTCCCTCAAGGACCTGTATCTGCTCCTCGGTGTAGCTCTCCGATGCCGCAGGATTTACGTTCTTTTCAAGATTTTCCATTAGTTTTTCCTTTCAGAATAGTGTGTAGATGTGTAAATGTATGTAAATGTATTTGTTGACCTGTTTGATTTGGATCGCGGTCATTCCTCGGTGCGTGATACCTTGCCGATTCGACCGATGAGCGCCGTCGACGAGAACTGCGAGAGGCAGACCGCGGGGGCGTTTTCATTGCCGTTCTGGACGTAAACGGTAAAGGATTTCGGGATCTCGAGCGCGGGCGTTTCCGTCCTGCCTGCCCTTTCCGCACGGGAGAGATAATCGCGCGTGATGGGTGAGACGGTGGCGGTGTCCATATCGAAGATGCCGATGATGTCGCGCTCACGAATACTTTTTTTTGCGCCGACGTTAAGATAGATCATAATTTTCTCCTGTGGGCTTGAGTTGCCCTCGATCAAAGTTTTTTTGCTTGAGCGGTGTTCGTGTTGCACTTTGTGCTAACATCATTTGCCGAAGGCAACATTTATTTTCGCCATGCGAACAAGAACGAAATGAATAAAAATAAATATAATAGAATATATA
>CAYPRM010000017.1:0-27719 GCA_964413365.1 uncultured Lachnospiraceae bacterium
TCAAGAAGATGGTAGAGTCCTACGAAAAGACACTTGAAACGAAATAATCCACGTTCCGTGGTGCTCGACCGATCGCGGCGGGCATGAAAGGCATCTCGCCTTTCGGGGACAGACGCAAGTCTGTCCCTTTTCACATCAAAAAAGCACCCAAGAAGGGTGCTTTTTTGATGTTGCTTTATAAAAAATTAATTATGATTATTTTTAAGCAGATCCCTGATCTCCTTAAGCAGATCCTCGGAGGTGGGGTTAGCGGCTCTCTCGGCGGCGGCTTTTGCCTCTGCCTCCTGCTTTTCACGCTCCTCTGCCTCCTTGGCAAGTCTCACCTTCTCCTCAAAATACGCCTTTACCGCATTCTTATTGCGGATATCGACGCCATGCTCCTTTAGCTCACGTCTCTCGGAACGCGAGAGGGTATTCTTTTCGACCGTCTCGAATATATCTCCGTTAAATTCACGGAGGCTGTTTATCAACCTTACGACGGTGAAGAGCACGAAGGCGATGACGAGAAAGTTGATTATCGCATTGATGAGCGCGCCCCAATCAATATAGATCGACTCTGTGAGGTCGGGCACGATATTGCCCAGATCGTCGGTCTTGTCAACTCTCTTAAGAAAGGTATATATCTCTGAGAGGCTGTCCTTGCCGAGCAGGAGAGTAAGGATCCAGTTTATAAAGGGCTTGAGTATATTATCACTCATCGAATTCACGATGGCGGTGAACGCACCACCGACGATAACACCGACGGACATATCAATTATATTTCCGCGCGTTATAAACTTCTTGAAGTCTGCAAAAAATGTAATTTTCTTAGTCATGATATCTTAAAAATTCCTTTCCGTGGAGAAACGCACGCTGCTTGTGTGGCAGAGCAATACCCACACGCCGTATTATAGCACGGAACGCGACAAAATGCAATACCCACCGCGGATTTTGTAGCCCTCTGTATTATTATTTTCTCTTAAGCTTTCCGACGACCTTGCCGACGCAGCTGACGCTCTCAAAATCCTTGAGCAGGATATCGCCGTACACGTTATTGAGCGAGATGAGTCTGTCTCCGCCGTAGACCTTGAAATATCCGTTGCCGTCGAGAATGAAGATACCGAGCTCGCCGACCTCAACGTAATCTGCGTTGGAAACGAGAAGCACATCGCCGTCGCGGTATTTAGGCTCCATGCTGTTGCCGCTGATGCGGAGGGCGAAATCCGCCTCGCGCGTTCTGTCGTTGTCGGGAATCATGATCTCCTCTGTCGAGGGCGTGTCCACGAACACACCGACGCCTGCGGAAACGGGCATATCGTAGAGCGCAAGCGCACGCTTGCCAAGCCCGCGGCTATGCGACACGCCGACCGTGCGAGCAAACCTCTCCGATGCGGCAGGGGAGGGCGTGAGTATCCTTGCGGAGCGCTCTCCGATATCCTGCGAGCCGTCCTGATACTGCGCTCTGAGGACCCTCTCCTTTTCCTTATCGAGCACGAGCGTGATAAGCTCCTTGCCGTGCGCATCGAGTGCGCGATAGCCTTCCACAAGGCGCATCTCGCCACGGTCGAGGGTAAAATTATTCGTATTCTCGGGTGTGCCGTTGACGGCGTACTCGAGGGAGATCCCGAGCGCGTCGCAGATGGCAACGATGTTGGCAAGCTTCGGCGAATCGCTGATGCCTGCGAGGATCTTGCTGAGCGTTCCGAGTGGGATACCCGTCATCTCGCTGAGCGCATCGTTGGTGATCCTTTTCTCACTCTTGACCTGTTTTATTCTGTCAATATAATCCATATCAAAACCTCCGTTTTGAGTATTTTTTCTTATAAATGGATTATACCACACTTTTTTTCTTTTGTAAAGCCTTTTTTGCAAATTTTCAAAAATTTTTTCCGAAATTGAAAAAATATCTTGACAAATCGTGCCGAATGTGGTATTATTGTGTTGTAGCAATTCCAAAACAAGAAAGGAAACAAAAATGAATTCCGCATATTATTACAGATCCGCAAGGGTAGAATCAAATACATCCTCTGACCGCGATAAGCTCTGCCGCATCCATGCGTCAAAGCCCCGTTCTGCATTTTCCATCGACCTCGATGAGATTACGGTCGACGCAGTGCTCGAGCTCGTCTGCTCCGAGGTCACGCTGAAAATAGCGAAGGCGGTGTTTGCCGTCCTTGCGCTGATAGGCTGTGTAAGTGCCATCTGCGGAGCGGAGCTGGGGGCGGCAGTGCTCGTCTCGAGCTGCGTCTGCCTGACGCTCGTTATGTTCCTTGACTACCTTGCGCACGGGGACGGAGAGGGAAGCGATACCTCGGAATACACCGACCGATAAATATAAAAATACACAAAGATCCGACCGCCAATATTGGAAGATCGGATCTTTGTCTTTGTTTTGCCTTTGATCTTATTTGGATATGGACTGCTCCTTCTCACGCAATGCCGAGAGCACGGATCTGAATATCGGTATCATAGCCGCCGCTTCCTCCTCGGTGCATTCCTCGACCATGAGTCGGAGCTGACGAAGCTGGGGAGTCTCCCTGCGCATCTCGGGATTGAAGATCTCTCTTGCATCTATTCCGAGCCCGCGTATGAGAGGATAGAGGACCTCCAGCTTGGGATTTCCTTTATAGTTTTCAATATTCAATACAGTACGTACATCAATGTCAGCAAGATCAGCCACCTGACTCTGCGTGAGTCCGGATCTTCCCCTCGCACGCTTCACCGCGTCGCCGAGAGGGTATGAGTATTCATGCATCGTGATTCACCTCCAATACATATTTTACAACATATCCGTGATGAAATAAATTCAATGCAGTTCGTTATTTTTGTGAATTCTGATACACATATCGCCGTTATCTCTAAGCAATATCATATCATAAATATTAGTCAAATATTTTACAAATGTTTTACTAAGACTTGAAAATTGCTTTTATTTATGGTATAATGTGTGCAGAAATCAAGGACGTTACGGTAACGGACGCACAGAGGCAGGTGAGATCAGGGAGTGGGAGATAAGATATTGGCAGTCGTCGGATCGACCGCAAGCGGAAAGAGCGACCTCGCTATCGCCCTCGCGCAGAGGTGCGGCGGCGAGATAGTTTGCTGTGATTCCATGCAAATATATAAGGGTATGGATATCGGCACGGCAAAGCCCACGAAGGACGACCTTGCCGCCGTGCCCCACCACCTTTTTGATTTTGTCGAGCCGCATACACCGTTTTCCTGCGCGGACTATATCCCCCTTGCCGACCGCGCGACGCAGGATATACTCGCAAGGGACGCTCTGCCGATATTCTGCGGAGGAACAGGTCTGTACCTTGACAGATTTCTGTCGGGTGCGGATTTTGAGAGCACGCAGATAGACAGCGAGTTCAGACGTGAGATGGAAGCGCTCGCTCGCGAGAGAGGGAATGGCGAGCTTCATGAGATGCTCCGTGCGATAGATCCCGATGCCGCAGAGGAGATACATCCCAATAATGTTAAGCGCGTGATCCGTGCACTTGAGATATACCGCACCTCGGGAAGAACAAAGACCGAGCTCGACCGCGAGAGCCGAGAGCACGAGAGCCGCTATGAGGCTCTGCAGATAGGAATAAGATATAACGACCGCAGCGTACTGTATGATAGGATCGACCGCCGCGTTGATGCTATGCTCGAGGCAGGACTGCTCGCAGAAACGGAGAGACTGCTCGCGGACGGCGTGTTCGATAAAAATTCTACCGCCGCGCAGGCGATAGGGTATAAGGAGCTTCTTCCGTGCATCAGGGGCGAGACGGATCTCGACACCGCGCGCGAGGCTCTTAAGACGGCAACGAGAAGATACGCAAAAAGGCAGATGACGTGGTTCGCCTCCCACGGCAACGTTGTTTGGATAGACGCGGACGGACGCGAGAGGGAGGATATCGTCGCAGAGGCGGTATCTATTGCCGAAAAATTCCTCGCACGAGCGTAAAAAATGCAAAAAAATGCTCCTGTATCTCCAAAAAAGGCGAAAAATACATTAAAAATGCGTATATTTGAAATATTTTTTCGAAAGTTAGCAATTAATGCTTGACATTTTGCTAAAAAAATACGATAATATAAGTATAACGATCATCCCTGCGTGAGAGTGGCGGCATACGCACTCCCACACATTAACAAAAAAAGAAAAAATAAAAAGAAGGTTGGAATTTGAAATGAAAAACTTATCCTCTATTTTAGGCATGAGCAAAAAGGACGGTAACGATTACGATAAGTACTACCGTGACGAGGACGATATCTACGGCGACGAGGAAGGCGACGAGGACGTTACCCCCTACGGCGAGAAGAAGAACGACGGCGTCTCCTTCAATGCAGGCTCCGCACCCGTTTCTCTTAAGGTCGTAAAGCCCAAGAGCTACGCTGACGGTCCCACCATCGCAGATCACCTTGCGGCAGGAAGCACGGTAGTCCTCAATATCGAGGCACTTGACCGCGCAGGCGCTATCCGCCTTATCGACTTCCTTATGGGCGCTATCCACGTGCTCGGCGGCGATATGAAGAGCGTTACTAAGACCACGCTCGTGTTCGCTCCCAGAAATGTGGGCGTGTCCGACTTTGAGAACGTCGAGGAGAACGATCAGCTCGATGAGGACTCCGACGACGAGATAGACGCTTAATATAATGAGTATTTCCGATACCGCGCTGACGAAGGAGCAGAGGCTCTTTTACGCGAGACTCGATGACCTCGGGCGACGCGCACGCGGAGGTATCGTCGCACACTCGGCGTTCCTTACTCCGAGCGAGGCGATGGCGGCAGGAAGATATCTTGCGGCACAGGGATATGGAGAAGGGATCTGCTTTTTCGGCGGATATTTTGAGGCGCAGAGAAAGCAGATCTTTCTTTTACCCGACTATATAGATACGGACGGCGTTGGTGATATGGAGCTTTATGAAATGCTCCGTGATACCTACGACGAGGCAATGTGCGCGCTCGCTCTTGATGGGAGCGGCTTTCGCACACTTACGCATAGGGACTATATGGGCAGCGTCCTCGCACTCGGTATCGAGAGGGATGCGATAGGGGATATCTGCGTTCGCGACGATAGCTCGGCATTGCTCGTATGCACACCCGATGCGGCAAGGCTCATTCTCTCCGAGCTGACGAGCGTCGGTAGGGATACTGTCAAGGTGCGCAAAACGGAGCTTGACGTAAATATGCCCTCGACGCAAAGGTACCAGCCCATGAGCGATACCGTTGCATCTGAGAGACTTGACTGCGTCGTGGCGGCACTCTGCTCGCTCTCAAGGGAGAGAGCACAGGGTAAGATATCCGCAGGGCTCGTCGAGTTGAATTATGAGATGGCGGAGAAGAACGACGTTCGCGTCGGTAGCGGCGATATTATATCCGTCAGAGGATGCGGAAAATTTGCAATCCGCGACCTTTCGTCCGCAACAAGGAAGGGCAGACTGAGACTTTTTGCGGATAAATACATCTGAAAACTGTCTGTAAAGAAACCTTTGCGGACAAATCTATACGAAAATTATTGACAAAAAAAGCTTTTTGTGCTATATTTATCGTGGCGATGATAAAGACGGCGTCCTGCGGTGGGTAAAAGAGAGTGCGCGTTTGGTGCGAGCGCATACCCGAGTGGGAACGCGGATCACTTTTGAGCCAGACCGCCGACTGTAACCTTAAGCGGTCCGTATTCCTGCGTTAAAGGGTAGAAAGTGGCACTCCCGTAGTGCAAAATGAGTGGTACCGCGGTATTTCCGTCTCATAGGCTTGCGCCTGTGGGACGTTTTTTGCTTTTTTTGCGATCCTGCAATACCGTAACCGTGCCGAAAATCAAGATCAGTAAACAAATTCATAAAAGGAGTATATTTTTATGGCAAAGGATTATACGAGCACGCTCAATCTTCCGAGCACTAAATTTGAAATGAGAGCAAACCTCCCAACAAGGGAGCCGCTCATGCTTGACTATTGGAAGAGCATCGACCTCTATGCAAAAATGCAGGAGAGAGCGGCAGGGAAGCCCACCTTCGTGCTTCACGACGGCCCCCCCTTCTCAAACGGCAATATCCACATGGGTACTGCACTCAATAAGATACTTAAGGACCTTATAAACAAGTCCAAGGCTATGGAGGGGTACAGAGTACCCTACACCCCCGGCTGGGATAACCACGGTATGCCCATCGAGTCCGCGATAATCAAGAAGAATAAGCTCGACAGAAAGAAGATGAGCATCTCCGATTTCCGCCGTCAGTGCCACGCATTCGCACAGGACTTCGTGGATATCCAGAGGGAGCAGTTCAAGCGTCTCGGCGTCTGCGCGGATTGGGATCACCCCTATCTCACGATGGATCCTGCCTTTGAGGCAAAGGAGGTCCTCGTGTTCGGCGAGATGTTCAAGAAGGGATATATATATAAGGGACTCAAGCCCGTTTATTGGTGCCCGAAGGACGAGACCGCACTTGCGGAGGCGGAGATAGAGTACAAGACGGATAAGTGTACCTCCATCTACGTCAAGTTCAAGGTCAAGGACGACCTCGGCAAGCTCGCAGGCGTCTGCGAGCTCGATAAGACCTACTTTATCATCTGGACGACCACGACGTGGACGCTCCCGGGTAACCTTGCAATAGCCCTCAATCCCGATGAGCCTTACGTGGTCGCAAGAGCGGAGAGCGGCGAGTGCTATATCGTCGCAGAGGCACTTTTGCCTAAGACCATGTCCGAGGGCGGAATTGAAAATTATGAGATACTTGCCACTATGCAGGGACGCGAGCTTGAATATATGAAGGCGCAGCACCCCTTCCTTGATAGGGAGAGCCTTGTGGTCAACGCAGATTACGTTACCATGGATAGCGGTACGGGATGCGTCCATACCGCACCCGGATTCGGTGCCGATGACTATAAGACCTGCGTAAGATACGGAATAGATATAATAGTTCCCGTCGATGACAGGGGATATCAGACAAAGGACGCAGGCAAGTTCGCAGGACTCTACTATGAGGCGTCCAATACCGCGATCCTTGAGGATATGAAGGAGAGCGGCGCACTCTTTGCATCAAAGGAATTTGAGCATGAGTATCCTCACTGCTGGAGATGTAAGAATCCCATCATCTTCCGTGCAACACCTCAGTGGTTCTGCTCGGTCGATGCCTTTAAGGACGAGGCGGTAGCGGCTTGTAAGGACGTTACATGGCTTCCTGAGTGGGGCGGAGACAGAATGGAGCAGATGATCCGCGAGAGAGCCGATTGGTGTATCTCCCGCCAGAGACATTGGGGACTTCCCATTCCCGTGTTCTACTGCGAGGACTGCGGAAAGCCCATCTGCAACGATGAAACGATAAAAATGATCTCCGAGATATTCGGTAAAGAAGGCTCGAACGCATGGTTCGATAAGAGTGCCGAGGAGCTTCTTCCCGAGAGCTTTGTCTGCCCCCATTGCGGCGGCAAGCATTTCAGCAAGGAGACCAATACCCTTGACGGCTGGTTCGACTCCGGCTCGTCCCATTTCTGCGCACAGGATCTCTACCGTGAGCAGGGAGAGCCGAGCGATGTTTACCTTGAGGGCGCGGATCAGTACAGAGGCTGGTTCCAGTCGTCCCTTCTCACCGCCGTCGGCGCACTCGGCGGAAGCGCACCCTTTAAGACCGTCCTCACCCACGGCTGGGTAGTTGACGGAGAGGGTAAGGCAATGCATAAATCCCTCGGAAACTCGATAGCTCCCGAGGAAATGATCAATAAATACGGTGCGGATATCGTCCGTCTCTGGGTAGCCTCGAGTGATTACCGTGTTGACGTTCGCGTCTCCGATAATATCTTTAAGCAGCTCTCAGAAACGTACAGAAAGGTAAGAAATACCTCACGTATCATACTTGCGAACCTCAATGACTTCGATCCCGATAAGGACGCGCTCAGCATCGACGAGCTTTACGAGATAGATAAGTGGGCTCTCGGACGCCTCAATGACCTTGCAAGGACCGTGCGCGCAGGATATGATAATTACGAATTCCATACCGTCTACCATAGCGTCAACAACTTCTGCACGAACGACCTCTCCAAGCTCTATATCGACATCACAAAGGATAGAGTCTACGTTGAAAAGAAGGACAGCAAGGCAAGAAGAAGCGCACAGACGGCAATGTATATCATACTTTCGGGTATGACGAGGCTCATCGCTCCGATGCTCTCATTCACCGCCGAGGAGATATGGCAGGCTATGCCCCACAGCTCGCGTGATACGGCTGAGAGCGTGTTCCTCAACGATATGCCCGAGTATTGCGAGAAGCTCACCTTCACAGATATCAGCGAGCGTTGGAATAAGCTCTTCTACCTCCGTGACGACGTTATGAAGGCACTCGAACTTGCACGCGCGTCGAAGCTCATCGGTAAATCCCTTGATGCAAGGCTCACCGTTTACGCAGGAAATGACGAGCAGGCAGAGCTTCTTCATAGCTTTGATAAGGAGCTTGCGACGGTGTTCATCGTCTCGCAGGTCAGCGTGGAGCAGGGAGCTGCGCCCGAGGGAGCATTTACCGAGACCGATAGCGGCATTGCAGTCTGCGTCGATAAGGCACAGGGCTGTAAGTGCGACCGCTGCTGGACCTACTCGACAGACGGTGTCTCCGACGGAGAGGGCTTCATCTGCGAGAGATGCAGAAAAATACTTGAGAGTCTTGGACTTTAATACTTTAATAGGAGAATATTATGCTCGTATGGCTTATGATAATCGTCGGAGTGGTCTTTCTTGATCAGCTGACGAAATGGCTCACGGTGATAAACCTTGAGCTTGGCGAGACGTTCCCCGTAATAGAGGGAGTGTTCCACTTCACATATAGGCAGAATACAGGTGCAGCGTTCAGCCTCTTTGACAAGCCCGATCAGCGTTGGATATTTATGACGATATCCACGGTTGCGATCATTGCTATGCTCGTGTATCTTGCGATCAATAGGAATAAGAGCAAGCTGCTTTGCGTCGCGCTCAGCTTCGTTGTCGGCGGCGGGATCGGAAATATGATCGACCGTTGCCTCCTTAAATACGTGGTGGACTTTATCGACGTAAGGCTCATAAACTTTGCCGTGTTCAACGTTGCAGATTCCTTCGTCTGCGTGGGAGTCGGTCTGCTCGCACTCTATATCATTCTCGACGAGGCAAGGGAAATGAAGAAGGAACGCGCAGAAAAGGCGGCGGCACAGGCGAGTGAGAAAGCCGCAATGCCCCAAGAGACCGAAGAAAATAAAGAAGAACTGAACGATGCGGAAAACGGTACTGAAGCTGATAATTGACGATATAGGTCAGCGTATAGATACGGTCGTAGCGGAGCGCGAGTGCATCTCTCGCTCCGCCGCCGCAAGGCTCGTCGAGAGCGGAGCGGTGCTCGTCAATTCCGAGCGAGTCGCAAAGAATTATAAGGTCAGAGAGAGTGATAGGATCGAGATATCCCACCCCGATATCAAGGAAAGTGATGTCGTGGCGCAGGATATTCCGCTCGATATAGTCTATGAGGACGAGGATATCGTCGTTGTCAATAAGCCCTCGGGAATGGTAGTCCATCCTGCGGCAGGCAACCCCGACGGAACGCTCGTCAACGCTCTCCTGCACCATTGCGGAGACTCTCTTTCGGGAATTGGCGGAGTCGCACGTCCCGGAATAGTCCACCGAATTGATAAGGACACCAGCGGTCTGCTCGTTGTTGCGAAGAACGACACGGCGCACGCATTTCTTTCCGAGCAGCTTAAGCGTCATGCGGTCAGCCGCGTCTATTATGCGGTGGTTGTCGGAAATCTGCGCGAGCTCTCGGGTACGGTCAATGCCCCGATAGGACGCCACCCCACCGACAGAAAGAAAATGACCGTCATATCCGACGGCAAGCATACCTCTCGCGAGGCGATCACGCATTATAGAGTGATAAAACGCTTCCGTGGCTTCGATTACGTTCGTTGCGTGCTCGAAACGGGAAGAACGCATCAGATAAGAGTCCACATGGCGTACCTCGGGCATCCCCTACTTGGCGACGAGGTCTACGGCGGTGCGAAAACACGCTTTCAGGCGTTGCATAAGGACTGCATACACGGTCAATGCCTGCACGCAGGGGAGCTTACTCTCACGCATCCGAAAACGGGCGAGCTCTGCGAGTTCAAGTGCCCCCTGCCAGAGGATCTCGAGCGTGTCCTCGATCTGCTTGAAAAAACCTGCACATAGGAGCGATCGCTCTCGGTGTATCGCCGTGGGTATCGCTCTTTTTTGAAAAAATGGAGGAAAATATCGTGAAAATATCCTTTGAAACTACTAAAAAATGGAAGTCAACCCACCTCATATCCCTAAACGCCGACGGCACGAGGACGGATATGGGCACGCTCCGCTCGGGAGAGTGCGCGGAGCTGTCCGAGAATAGCATCGGTGCGGCGTTCTGCGACGGCGAGAAGGATCTCGACTGCGAGCACACCTCCACGTACTATCACGGCGGCCTTGACTCACATATCGAGTATAGATATAACGAAAAGCTCGGCACGCACCTTACCTACATAGGAACGGAGAGTATGCATACGGGCAGAGTGGATAATTTCGTCCTGCGCGACGAGAAAAATTTTGCACACAGGGAGGATAGGAGCAAGAAGGTCAGCGTCTTTGTGCCGTGGCATTACGACGGTAGCGAGAAATACGACCTGCTCTATATGTTCGACGCACAAAATCTTTTCTGCGGAGCGGGGAAATATACCGACAAGGGCGATCCCTACGGCTCGTGGCAGGTCGATGCGGTGCTCGATATGCTCTACCGCCAGACGGGCAGGAGAATGATCGCCGTCGGCTTCGACAATTCAGATGAGCATAGAAATGAGGAGCTTTTTATGGATCCTGCGAGCTTCGGTGAGCTTGCGCCCCTTGCGTATGCAGAGCCGATAGAGGATTTTTCACACGGATATCTCGACAGAACGTCGGATTTCCTGAGAAATACCCTCCATCCCTTCATTATGGAGAAGTATAACGTCAGCGAGGATAATATCGGCATCGGCGGCTCGTCGATGGGCGGCATCGCGTCGTTCTGGTGCGCCCTGAATCAGCTCGGCTTTTACAGCTACGTGCTCACATACTCACCTGCCTTCGCACTCTACGGTGCGGAGAGCTATGACCGCTATTTTGAGTCGTTGAATCTCCCTGAGAAAAGGGAGCTTCAGCCGAGGATCCATATCTACTGCGGAGAGGGCGATCCCCTCGAGAGAATGCTCTGTCCTCTCTCACGCGAGATGAAGGAGCATCTCGTCCGCTACGGCTATGACGCGGAGAGGATATTTGAGACCTACGATACTGAAAAGCCGCATAACGAGGAGTCATGGAGACTCGTGCTCCCACAAAGCTTTAATTACCTTTTCAACTAACAATAAAAAATCCTTCCTCACGGAAGGATTTTTTATGCTTATATTTTTGATGTGTTGAGCGCGCGTATCGCATTGAGAACGGCGATTATCATAACTCCAACATCTGCAAATATCGCAAGCCACATGCTCGCAATTCCAAGTGCGCTGAGCACGAGGCACCCAAGCTTGACCGCCAGCGAGAAGATGACGTTTTCCTTGACTATTCGTATGCATTTTTGCGATATTCTTATCGCCTTGACAAGCTGCATCGGATCGTCGTTCATCAGAACCACGTCCGCCGCCTCTATCGCCGCGTCGCTTCCCATAGCACCCATCGCAATGCCCACGTCCGCACGCATCAGTACGGGCGCATCATTTATGCCGTCGCCGACGAACGCAAGCTTGCCCGTGTCAGCATCCATAAGCTCCTCAAGGCACGCTACCTTGTCGGAGGGAAGAAGCTCCGCGCGGTATTCGTCAACGCCGAGCACACCTGCTACCTCGGAGGCAACGGAGGCGTTGTCGCCCGTCAGCATGACCGTTCTGCGTATGCCTATCGACTTAAGAGCACTTATCGCCTCGGCGGACGTCGGCTTTACCTCGTCGGAGATGAGAATCGAGCCTGCATATACACCGTCTATGGAAACGTGAATGAGCGTGCCCAAGGCGGAGCTGCCTGCAAAATCAGAGCCGATCCTGCTCATCAGCCTGCCGTTGCCAACAGCAACTCTCTTGCCGTCGACCGTGGCGATGATGCCGTGTCCGCTTATCTCCTCAATGTCGGAAACTCTCGAGCGATCAACCTCGCCCCCTGCGGCTCTTATAAGACTCAGAGCGATCGGGTGGGAGGACGCACATTCCGCAAGTGCGGCGTATTCGAGAAGGGAAGCGGAGTCCATGCCCTTGGGATGAACGGCGCTGACCTCAAATGTGCCCCTTGTGAGCGTTCCCGTTTTGTCAAATACTATGCCGCGGATCGAGGAGAGAGCCTCAAGATAGTTCGAACCCTTGATCAGCACGCCCTCGCGGCTCGCACCGCCTATTCCTGCAAAGAAGCTCAGCGGAACGCTTATCACGAGCGCGCACGGACAGCTTACGACAAGGAAGGTCAACGCGCGATATAGCCATACGAGCCACTCGCCGTCATACCCTAAAATGACACGTGCCGTAGGTACGGTAAGAGCGAGCGCGAGCGCACAGAGGCAGACCGCAGGGGTGTATATCCTTGCAAATCGGGAGATCAGATCCTCCGAGCGTGATTTCCTCGAGCTTGCGTTTTCCACAAGATCGAGTATGCGTGAAACGGTGGACTCACCGAATTCCTTTTCTGTGCGTATCCTCAGAACGCCGCTCATGCTTATACAGCCACTTACAATGCTCTCACCTGCGCGTACCGTCCTCGGAACGCTCTCACCCGTCAGTGCGGCTGTGTCAAGGCTCGATACGCCGTCGATCACCACGCCGTCGATCGGTATCTTCTCACCCGGCTGAACTACTATAATGCTTCCGATAGGCACGGAGTCGGGATCGACCTGCTCAAGCTCGCCACCCTCACGCTCAATATTTGCGTAGTCGGGGCGGATGTCCATCAGAGCGCCGATGCTCCTGCGGCTCTTGCCGACGGCGTAGCTTTGGAAAAGCTCGCCGATCTGATAGAGAAGCATTACCGCAATACCCTCGAGATAATCCCCACTTCGCGTGAATATCGCGAGCGCAAACGCACCGAGGGACGCCACCGTCATCAGAAAGCTCTCGTCGAAGGGGCGCAGATGGATAACACCGATAGCCGCCTTCCTTAATATATCATATCCTATGATCAGGTACGCCGCAAGATAGGCGATCAGCCGTATAATACCCTCCGTCGGAATGACGGCAAGCAGTATCAGCATCGCCGATGTGATGCAGATGCGCACCAGCATCCTTTTTTGCTTTTTGTTCATATATATACCTCGACTTAAATCTCAATGTCGCAGTCGGGCTCGACCTTCCTGCAAGCCTTGAGAACGTTCTTCATTACCGACCTTGCGTCAGCGCCCTCGGAAAATTCGACCGTCATCCTCTGCATCATAAAATTCACACTCACCGACGAAACGCCCTCGACCTTGCGAGCGGCATCCTCCATAAGATTTGCGCAGTTGGCACAGTCGACCTCGATATTGTACACCTTTTTCATTTTTTTTGTAGCTCCTGTCAAAAAAATTCAATTAAACTATTGCTTAATCGTTCTGATTGTAGTATAATACAGTCGGGACGAAAAGTCAATAGCATGGCGACTTTGATGTCCGAAACGGCGAATATAATTTCCGTTTTGCAGAGAGGATGGATAGTATGGAAATAAATGAATTCAAATTGCCCCACGAGCACGGGGAATACAATATTGAGGGAATACGCGGAGTGCTTGCGCGCGTGGACGACTTTTCGACCGTCGCAGACGTGTTTGCACAGCTCGGTGATCCGACGAGAATAAGAATATTTTGGCTTCTGTGCCATAGGGAGCTGTGCGTAACGAATATCGCCGCATTACTTGATATGTCAAGCCCTGCGGTATTTCACCACCTAAGATCCCTCCATGAGTCTGGACTCATAACGAGCAGACGGGAGGGAAAGGAGGTACACTACCGCATCGCGGATAAGGCGGAGTGCGAGCTGCTCCATAGAACGATGGAGACCGTAATGACGATGGCTTGCCCGAGAAATGAGGATAGCACCGCCACACCGAGGGATATTGCACAGCGAGTCCATGATCACATGGTCGAGCATCTGTCGGAGAGGATCACGATAAATGAGCTCTCGAGAATGTTCCTCATAAACCCCACGAGCCTGAAGGAAGCGTTCAGGGAGGAGTACGGAACGCCGATAGCCGCACATATAAAGCAGCATAGAATGGAGAAGGCTGCGGAGCTTCTTGCGAGCACGGAGGATAGTATAGCGGATATCGCAATAAAGGTCGGCTATGAGAGCCAGAGCCGCTTTTCCACCGCCTTTAAGGAGCAGTATGGTGTCCTCCCCACGGAGTATAGAAAAAGCGTGGGGGAACAGTAAGCGGCAGTATCTGAATAAGAGCGTTTGCTCCCTTTGCCGCGCGGCTTTTCGTGCGGTACTACCCGCTCATTTGAAATTCGATATTCGCCTGCGGCGGTCGATATGCCGCTTTTCGGCTTGATATACGTGGAGCACTCGATATGTTCGCTACGCGAACGAGGAGGGGGGATATTGTAACAGTTCGACATCAACATCCCCCATTTTATCGAAATTTTCTGAAAAGTCAAGAGTTAATTTAGAATTTTTTGAGACAAAAATAAATTTTGTGATATAATCACAAAATGGGGAGGTGGATCGGGGAGGGATGCGGTGCTTTTTTTGTAAAATATGCACAAGATGGCGCAAGGAAACGGAGGCGTATGGATAACGTCTCTGGATTTCGGGTTGATTTTGAGTTGGTCGGAGGATCTTCGGGATCGAAGGCAGGCATTGAAGTTCATCATCGCTTGCGAGGCTCGCGGATCGACGCAACCTCTTCAAAAACGAGAGGAGTACGCAGAATAGCATCTCTGGATTTCGGGTTGATTTTGAGTTAGTCGGAGAATCTTCGGGATCGAAGGCAGGCTTTGAAGTTCATCATCGCTCGCGAGGCTCGCGGGGTTACGGAACGCCTTGAGGTCGGGCGATGGAAAACGTGGAAAGCATGGCAAAGCAGGTTTACCACTCTTACCACTCTTCCCACACCGCTCCCTCAATTAGCGTTCCTGCTTCGTGCTGAGCTGACATTTTTTCATTCAGACAGAGAGCGCGATTGATATTTTTGACATTTCCCACTCAAAAAGTTCCTCGCTCGTAGCAAAGCCGAAGATCTCACGGGGGTATGCGTTCACCCAATTCTGAACGCGTGCTATCTCGTCATTCGATATTTTCCCGATATTAGTTCCCTTGGGGATCAGGCGGCGGATCTCACGATTCATTCTCTCATTACTGCCACGCTCCCAGCTTGAATACGGATGGCAATAATACATTCTTGTTCGCTGACCGTTAAAGATGGATCTCTCCATTCCCATACGGTCGGAGAACTCTGATCCATTATCGACCGTTATGCTTTTGAAAACAGATCTGAAGCTCTTTCCATAGCTTTTCTCGAGCTTATTCAAAAATCTGACGACGTTACTTGAGGTCTGAGTCGGCATATAGTGGAGGATCTCACGTCTTGTCATGCGCTCGGTGAGTGTAAGGATCACCGACCGTCCCTTACCACAGACGCAGTCCATTTCCCAATGGCCGAACTCCGATCTGTTATTTATATGCTCAGGACGGATCTCGATGCTCTCGCCTCTTGGCGCTCTTTTAGCTCTGACCTGTTCGTTATGCGCCTTCTTTGTGTTGATATGCTTCATTGTGAGATGCGGGAAAAGCCCCATTCTGATATACCGATAAAGTGTAGTTTTCGATATATGAGTATAGGGCAAATTTTTATGTTTGAGCTCTCCGAGAGCGGCGCAAGGGGAGATACCATCCTTCAGAACTCTTTTTTCTATATATTCGATAAATGCATAGTCGTTTGCTATCTTCAGATCAGGTCCTTTTGAGGTGAGGTGATACTCGTACCGTTTTTGCGCCTTATCAGGGGAATATGTATCGTAAAATATATACGTTGCTCCATCAAGGCGTTGATAGCAACCTCTTTTGATCTCGTTGTAAACGGTAGCAAGGGAGACGCCGAGGATCTGTGCGATCTCGGGTTTTCTTGTTTTGGCTTTGAGGAGCGCCTCGAGTTGAAGACGCTGAGTCCAGGTAAGACATTTTGAACCTTTGGTTTTCATGCGGATATGCTCCTTTCGTGGCTGACGCCGTTAAGATAATGCGAAACGGTGGAGGAGCTGCGAGACCGGCTACTCGCCTTTGGTCTTCGCAGCATCCTCACACCGTTTGTTTTATGGATTATGGCTAAATCGCAGGGGCTCAGGGCCGCCCCTACGTTCTCCGCGGCTAAAGAGTTAGCCGCAGTCGATACCCCGCCGACAAAATGAGATCTAAGCCTCGATACACCTTTAGAGTTACGGAGCAAGGGGCGCGCTCGAAGCACCCACCGCCTTCGCGGTCTCCGGTCTGATCTGAGCATTAGTTTTCTTTTTGGGTTGATAGGTAGAGGTGATCGTATGATAACCGATATTCCGAAACTTGTCAAGATTTTTTTCGTGAGGTGGGTTGACTTTTTCATAAAAATAGCGTATAATACTATCAAAGGCATGTCGAATATGCGCCTGTATGCGACCCCAAAACGGGCTGTGCACAGAGTTGCGGCGTGCCTTTTCTTTATTCTTGATAATTTTTCTTTACTCGCGCAATTGTTTTCTTATCCGCATTATGTATTCTATATCCTGATAATTTACTCTTTTTGAAGTTATTTTTCTTATCGTGAGTGCTGAATGGTCTTGCGTGGCTGGGCTTGGGATCTTGAACATTTGGATTATACTTTAATTTCTTATTGTATTGTCCGTATGTCTTATCTGCGTGAGTAATGCCGATATATTTGTATTCATCGTTATTTTCGGCATAGATATACGATGGATAACCGTTTTTCTTGTGTGTTCTGAAGTGTGGCTTTATAGCCTTAAAATTCAATTTATCAACCTCCTTTCATCCCCCTCATTTTCTTGATATCATTCTGGAAATAGCTATTCTGCAGATCGTTCTCCTCTTGCGTGCCGATCTCTCCGGCATACTCGAGGAAATCGTCCACGTGCATGAAATTCGGCTCATAGCTATCGAACACAGACTCCAGACACGCCGTCTTGTACCGCCTTGAGCGGTCTTTTTTTGTTATTATACGCCACTTATCGTGCTTGACCTTGCCACCGTCCTCAAGTGTTCCCGACTCCATTTCAAGCTCGAGAGTCTGGATACCAAACAGACCGTTGATCTTATCGTAATGATTATTGATCCTTGAGATCAGATTCTTCACAAGATAAACAAACAGCGTGCCGTCAGAGCGGTTCTTGATATACTCAACATAGAAGCTCGTCCACTTGCTCTTGATCCATGAGAACACGCCCTCAGTGAGCCAATACGGTGAGAAAAACGGGAGAGCCGGTGCGAGCTCACTTTTATCCGCGATATATATGACCTCTCCGAGGCCTCGTCCGCCGACGCCCCACTCATCCGGGCGTTGAAGATCCGCAATGAAGCGGATGAAAACGGTATTATCGACGACGGCTGCGTGCCTTGACATCATGATACATTGATTGAACAGGTCGTTCTTTTGGTTGACCTCATCGGTATTCATCTTGTATTCCTTAAGTCCCTGAGCATTCTTGCGCTCCTTATCTATCTCGGTAATGACGTAGACGCCGAACGAGAGCCTTCGAGCCTTGGGATTATCCTCTATCATTCGTTTTCCGAGACGGATCATATCGTAATCGATAATATGTGCGTGATGGGAATACGCCTCCTGATACTCGGGCGGGCGGTTGAAGAAATCGTTATCTCTAACAGGCATATTACCGATATCGGAGAGTATGGAGTCCACTCTTACGGAGTAATTTGAGAACAGTAGTGAGGTCTTGACCGTGAAGATCAGATACGCTTTAGCATAGTCCTCGAGGGCATCAAAGAGGTGTGATATCTTAAGCTCGTCGTTATAGGTGGTGGCGTATCGGGTATAGTCATAGCCGAAGGTATGATCTCGCAGGTGCTTATACCGTTTCCGCTTTGCTTGAAACTCATCGAAGGTGAAGCTCCTCGATATACGTTCGAAGAAATATCTGTGATATCTGACGAAGCTCTCGCAGGTTGGAAGATCCACGATATTTCGCAGCTCTATCTGCCGCTTGAGCTCGTCGCGGAAGATCTGCCAGGGGAAATTCGGGAACATCATATCCTTGCGGAGCATTATATCAAAAGCATTATCAAACTGCTCTATCTCGGCAGAGAGTGCCATTGAGGTTATCATCTGCGTCTTACCGACACCCATCGGGCCGTATACGACGCTCAGAACGCCGCGCTCGCGCAGGAACGCACGGTTAGCGCGCTCCGCATAATACAGTCGCTGAAACGCCAGCGAGCGGCACACGCGGTCATAGATCCAGATCCCGAGAACTATCCAAATGATCCCCGGCAAGAACCGTATCATTGGAGTCAGATCCGCTTGCAGCTTTAACAGCTGGGGGTAGATTGAGAGAATATCCCAAGATACAACGAAATAGAAATAGAACGCCACAGCCGATACGAGAATGCCGAACACGTTAAAGTACAGCAGCCATAACAGCGACCACGTTTTAATGTAACCGCGGTTTGCACGAAGAAACGCACAAAAGCTCTTGATATATGAAATAACGGGATATACTATCTTGCGCTCCATACGCTTAAAGCGCACGAACGCGGAAGACTCTGCCTTGCGATCAAATGAGATCTTATCCTTGATTCCCTGAGCCTTAAGGTAGACTATGAGAGCAAGGGGGATAATGAAGGTCGCGATCCTCGATACATAATAGAGAGTATTTTCTATTGGAGAAATAAAGCATCCGACGCTATCGATATTGAAAAACGCCTCGAAATACCTTCTCCAAAAGCCGCTCCACTCCTCCACGCTTGACGGGAGGAGGGACAGGGGCTTCCATATCTCATCAAACGGTCGCCATTTGAGAGGATCTGTAACGCTTGCCGAAACGATCGACGGATCGAGCTCGAGAATAACGACCGTGTAATACAGAAACGCCGTGATCAGATCGAGGACGGAGGAGATCAGAGCGGTGAGTGAATTCGGAAAAACTAAGATCCCGATTCCGAGGCTCACCGCCGTGATCGAGGCGCATATAATATGCCGATAGTCAGGTCGCATTTTTCTTATTTCCGTTTTGAAGCGTCTTATCAGTTTTTTCATATTACGATCCTCAAGATAAATATTGCGTATGCCGCAAGTATCGCGATCGCTACCGTGCTAAGCACGTATAGGATGCGTCTTATAATTGATGTGTTCATAAATTTCCTTTGTGTTTTTTTGTTTTTGGGGTTGACTTTTGAATAGAAACAATATATAATAATACCGTCATACGTGCATAGCACATTTTTGACCAGGATAGCAATATCCGAAGAAGCGGCTGATTTCAGCCGCTTATTTTTTTCACCAATACATTTTCTTCCTATCCCATTTGTTCAACCGAGTTTTTGTTTTAATGAGATAGCGTTCTTGTATCGGTTTACCACTAACGGTTTTTCTAAATGTCCGTTTTTCAATTCCACTAAATTTATTGATATCCGGATATTTTTCTATCGGGATTAAATTCCTCTTGTTTCCTTTTTTATCATACAGAGACATAATCCTTCTTACTTCCATATTGTTTTTATTATTGTTGAGTACAACAACTCTACGATTTGACTTGCTATATTTGACAAGAGCATGATCGTTCAGTTTATACACTTTCCCTTGTATGTATCTTTTCCTTCGTGCCATACAAATTAACCTACACAGCTCTTAACCAACAGAGCAATAGCACCGAAGTAGACCAAAAGAATTACTATGCGAGTCAAGAGCTTTAGCCATTCCCTCGGCGATCCGTTCCAGAGTCGAATAAGGGAAAGTTGAAATCTCTCGAGTCCCATCAAATAATCTTGTTCTTCATCTAATTGCGCTGCTTTATAATGCCTTTTCGCAGCATCGCTAGCACCATGACCAGATCCAACCAAAGCTCCGGTATATTTAACTCCGTCCACTTCTCGATTATAATCCGCTCTTGTTGGAATATCATCGCTAAAGCCTACCTTGAAAAAATTCGCAAACCAAGGCTTTTCCTTGTATTCGCCGTTTTTGTCCACGTAAAAATTGCTTGTTCGACGCTGGTTTTTCCAATTCAGCTTATCGTCCCTGTATGCATGCTTATTGCCGTCGTATCCGTCATTATTGCTTTTATAGCTTTTGCCGAGATTGTTCGATTTATATTGCTTGCTTGACTTATAACGTTTGTTATACTTTTTTGCCATCTAAACCACCTTTCCGCACATTAGCGCATTTTATATTTTTAATATTCGTCATTTTCTTTTACCGCGATACTGTGCATTCCGATCCGGAAGGAGCTCGCGAATGAAGCGGACGACATAAGTGCCGAGGATGCAAAACAGGACGACGCCAAGAACTCCGAGCATTATGCCAAACAGAGTGTCGATCGTTTTTCCGAGATCCGATAACCAATTCTTGACCGAATCCACACCGTCGGATATAGAATCACCAATCCCGTCAAGTAAGCCTCCGGAGCTGCTTGAGCTGCCGCTCTGATCATCGTTGCCGTTATCATTATCGGAGCTTAATCCGCTACGGCACAAAAGGTCGAAATGACCGCAATTTTCGCACACACACCAACTGTAAACGTGCCCGAGTGCCTTGCCCTCGATCTCACCGCAGATCTTACAGGTTTTCGGAACGGTGCAGGTAGCAGCCTTCCAATCGTGCCCGAGTGCTTCGCCCTCGGTCTCGCCGCAGGTCTTGCAGGTTTTCGGAACGGTATGGGTGGCGTCCTGCCAATCGTGCCCAAGAGCCCGGACAGTTCCACGTCCCAAGATAGTACCGCAGTCCTCGCAAACGAAGATCCACTCGCCCTCGCTTGTACAAGTCGCTTGCTTCGTTACCGTTTCTTCACCTACGTGAAATGAAATAGTATCCTCCGACGTCAGATCTAACACAAAGGTTGAATCTATCCCCGTATCTCCCCTCATCGTGTACGTTGACGTCATAATCGGGTAATTCACACAGCTTGTTCGATAATATGCGATCCCCTGTGTTACGTCTATCTTCGTCGTGCCGTCGCCGTTTTCTGCGGCAAAGTGAACGTAATCGTAAAACGTCCAGCCCTTAAAATACTGAAAGACATACACTAACGAGGAATCGGCGGTGCTGTATATTGAGCAGCTGAGGAGAGAGTCTTCAAGACGCACGTAGTTAATATTGGACATAATGACGTCCGAGGGCTTTACGGGATCTCCGTATTCATCGACTACTACACGCCCTGCGGCGCAAACAAGTCCGCTCTCGGTTATTATATACATGCCGCCTCTTGTGCCTGAATCTTTCACAGCCTCTCTCCACGTCGTTACTCCGTGAACATACTCAACTCCAAAGCCTCCTCCGAGGTCCAAGGTCTGCTTTTCCTCCGCAGATGCGGAGAGTGCGGCAACCGTAATCATTACGATGCACAATAGCATCATTGCCGCCATTCTTATGTATTTTTTCATACTAACCTCCTTCTCTAAAAAGGGGATGAGGCAGAGCCCCACCCCGTAGCTTCGTTATTCCGCATAAAAATTTCCTGTTTGATCTCTGACGTTATCCCACGTTGCTTCGGTTACGTTCGGAAGCAGGTCGACAAAGAGATAATTGTGATATCCCTCGGGCATTTCAAAGGTATATATACCGTCTCCGTCCGTATCGCTGAGTATCACAAACTGAGATCCCTCCGCATTCCAATAATAGATCGCGTAGAGAGAATTATCCTCGCGCCATTTTGCACTCGGACTCAAGTTAACAATCCTTGTAGCTTTTGCCTGATCTCTGCTTACGGTGATAGTGAGAATATTTGCGTATTTGCTGACCTCGTACCACTTAATAATATTTTCAGTCTCCTCTTCAGACTCTTCCGTGTCAGCATTGAGCTTGTCCCAATCGGGAGTGATCATAATTCTCGCCTGCGTAGCCTTACCGGGAACGTCAAGAGCAGATCCACGGCTCAGCTCCTCCGATACGGATATGAAATTATCCACCTCGTCATAGAAGAACACGCGATATGTAATATCGGCGTCATTTGCCACCTTTACGGTCAGACCTATGCAATCAAATGCTTTTGTAGTGTAAATGCTATCGGTAGTCTCCACGTATTTTCCATCCGTAAGATCGAGTCCGCCGACGCTATAGTGCGGGAGAACCGTCTTAGCCTTAGTTGAGAAAAGCGATATTCCACCTGCCACAAGGGCGGCTATAAGAAATATTGTGAGTGCTATAATGGCAATTTTCTTGAAATTTTTCCTCTTAAAGCTACCGCCACGACGCTTATATCGCGGATAACCTGAGTAGCTTGAGCGATTTGAATGTCCTTGATTTTCGTACATAAAATTATCCTTTCTTCATGTTTTTGATCAATCCTCATAAACGATGTAGATATTCTTGATCAGAACCTTTGACGATCCCGTATCGACAATATTCTTGATCGTGAACGAGGACGAATTGATGATGTGCCGGGTGTCGGCACTTGTGAATTTCTCTCCGTTGAGAGAATAAGCACCCGAGGAGCTCGAGAATTCTATCTCGATATACACAATATTCTTCTCGGATTCAACTGTTAGCACGTTTCCGTCGGCATTATCCCCGGCGTAGAGCCTGAGCTCCGCCCCGGACGATGCCTTCGAAATATATGCATTATTAGTTACAGATCCCGGGGTAAGATTGACGGTGAATATCTTCTTGTCAAGAGATAACACCTCTGCATAGTTCGTTCCGACATTGCAATAGCCGGCGCTCGCCTGATCTGATATTTCAAGAACGTCCGTCTTGTACCTTACGGTCTCATCATTTCCAACGAGTCTACCGATTCCGAGAGTAAGCAGGGGCAAGAGAGTCAGAGCGAGTAATACGATCACTACCACCTTTACTACCTTACCGGAGTTGCTTTTTCTCTTGTAGCTGCCGTTTGACCTATACGGTCGATTTTGATAATACATTTCATTCCTTCCTTCTGAATTTATTTACACGTCCGCCGCGCGCCTGCCGACGCATATTTTTTTAATTTTGGGGCTTGACATTTCATCCCCGGTGTGGTATACTGTCATCAAGAAATGAGTCATCTCGTGAAAAACCGGGAATATCGATGGCTAACGCCTACGAAGGCTCATTTCTTTTTTTGCTTTTTTGAAGGTCTGTTCATTGACTTCTTATACTTCTTGATCCTATGTCTGATAACAGGCATATCCTCATCCGAAAAGCTCCAACCCTTCAGGGTTGAGCTGTAATACCTCTTGTATGCCATATGAGGCTTTACTGCAGGTAGATAGGTAGTTCGTTCGTCTCGCGGATTTGGATTTTTGCTCAAGGTATAATATTTAACATTTGTAGGACGAGTCGTTGTCATAGGCAACGACTTATATTTGTCGCCCTTTTCGCCGAATATGTAATGAGGATGATGATCCGCTGCAGGACTATCGTTAAATCTGAACTCATTACGCGGCTTGTACTTGCGACTTGGTTTTTTCTTCCGCGCTATTTCCGTTCACCTCCATATTGTAGGGCGGCTTCAGTGGTCTGAAGGCGCGCCCCCAAATTTATCAGTAATTTTGATCTGCTCCGCGGCCTTTGGTTTCGGTCTGCCGTTCGAGACATCCAGAGTTCGCCCCCACTCATCGAGTATATCGGGCGAGGCGTCCTCGAGCATTTCGCCGAAAACATCTCCGAATTTCGTTCTTTGCTTCGGCTTCTGACGCTTGAGCTCGGGGATCTCGTTCTTGAAAACGAGAGGCAGTCCCGACGGGCGACCTTTCGAATCGACCTCATCATATACCTGAACGTAATCGAACGTAACGACAACGTATGACGTGATCCTGCGGTATAGCTGTACGATCGCGTCTTTATCATCGTACTGATACGATCTATACCAATACGCGAGCGGTACGGTGGATGTTATGACGATCATTTTGCCATTGAACACCTTGTTCGAAAATCGGCTTCTGACCGAGGATGCGGTGTTATTGTCAAGGAGCTTCAGAAGATCCTCGAATTCAAACGCCTTATCTCTTAAGTCGTCAAGAATGATCGCCTGCTGCCCCATGTAGTCCTGAAACGGATCGTTCGAGGACGAGCTGACGCAATAGTCATAACCCAGCTTATCGAGTAGCTTTTTCGCATAGTACGTTTTGCCTGTTCCACCCTTGCCGTGTATGAACATTACCTCAATATCACGATCAGGGTTGAGGACTAAGCATTGACAGTGGAGCCGCCAGAGTTTCTCCAGCTTTGCGTAAGCTTGAGTTTTCTCCGATACAGGGAGAGAATTGACGTAGCGCAGCTGTTGCGCATAGCTGTATTTTTCAAAATCTCCGAGTATCTTTGAATTTTTGATAGCCGTCTGGAAATCGAAATTCGATATCACTTCGTCAGGGCTATATTGATACTTATTTTGTTGGGAATTATTCGCGTGCGTCAGATATTCCAACATATCCGTTGCGCGTCCGCGGATCCTGTTGACTTGGCTCTCCTGAAGCCCGAACCACGAGGCGACCTCCTTCGTGTCGACGCTCGAGTCGCCAAAATTCAAATATATGTGATAATGTGGTGCGGTGTCGTCCTTGTCATGGAGGATATACGCCCACTTCTTTATAGTCTTTTTCGATTTGATGATCTCCTGTATATCCCCCTTGAAAAATTCAACGCGGGATTCTACTTCGCAATGCTTGAGCCACATTTCATCTTAAATTATGCAAAAAGGCAGCAAGCAAGCAGAGATGATCATCATTAAGCCCTATGATATCTCGCTCTCCGTCCTCGTTTATGCCTTCCGCTCCGAGAATAACGTTGCCAAATATGATATCCGGGCGGTTATACAATGCCGTAGCAAGAGGATTGTACTTTTGGTCGTTGAATTTACCACATTCGTCGATTATCATTCGAAGTCCGATATTGGGGCTTGGTGTACATATTTCGATACATTTGCAGCCTATCTCGCGATAGCAAGTATCGAGAAAATCCTCTTTAGGTATCTCTATTACCTCTGCATCTCCAGTTATCGAGATCTTAATAAATATTCTTGAGTCGTTCATTTTTTGTTCCTCCGTTTTTCGTTTTCTGTGATTTTTTGCCTTATTTTTGCCTCTTTTTGCACCTTTTGCCCACACCGCTTGGACAAGCCCTGCGGTGTGGGCTTTGCATAACCGTTTTCGTCAGTTGCGATAAGGCTTTGAGGCTGTTTTTAATAGTGGCGCTTTTAGTGCCTTTTTTGCACCTTTTGCACCTTTTGCCCGATTTTTTAATTTTCGGACGTTGGGAGCATGGACAGCACGCTTTGATATGGCTCATCCACGTCGAACGGCGTACCGTCGTCGAGCTCGAGCCTCGTACCGTTCTTCCGAATGTGCACAAACAGGATCTTATCCGTGTTTACTACGCAGCTCTCACCTTTAACGTGGAGCTCGATAAATTTCTTATGCATCATCCGTTAGGATTTAAATTTCCAGCACCAATGGTGCTCTGAGTGGCGGAAGGCTTCGCAGGCTTCTCGGGGAGCTCATCCGCAAATGCGGCGAGTACCGCCTTACGAGCTACAAATCCTCTGTCGGGATCGTTGCTGCCTTTTTTCTGATAGTATACGGGCTCGATCCCTATCGTCTGATCTCCGCATGCTACGTAAAAGCTCGTCCCGAGCTTCTCCACTCCGTCCTTATCCTTGTAAGGCGTGATCTTCTTGTACAGTTCTACTTTCATTTTGTTCTCCTTTTGGGTATGCCCCATGTAATTTATTTTCAAGGCTATCGCCATTGAATCGAATTTTTTTCGCTTTCCTATTGACATTTTACCAAAACGATGATATACTATCGTCAAGGTAGCGAAGCTGTTCTTTTTGAGAACAGAGTCGGCTTTGTTCCGACCTCGCAAACAGGGCTGAACAGCCCTCGGGAGCTTATGCTCCCTTTTTTATTTTGTATGTTCTAATACTTTGTGCAAGTCATGACTGCCAAGCTTGAAACATTCTTTTCGCTCCGGGAAAACTTTTTCATCCGATATTTTCAAACTTTTCTTTGACATTCTGTTTCTCGAATACCTGCGATAATATACGCCTGTTGGCTTCTCTAATCCGTATCGAGAGTGATTTATCTGCATGATCGTCGGATCTGTATTTCGCCCGTGCTCGTCAAATTTCTTGATGAACGTCAGCTTTACCACCGATACGCTTTTTCCGTTGTCTCTCACAACCACGTAATTCCGTTCTCGCTTCGTTTCGGGATCTATGTATTTGGTCCTTCCTCGGTATACCTTGCCGATATTGTTTTTAGCCATCCTTTTCTCCAAATCCTTAATGATAAATCAAAAGCCGCCCTCACTTGGAGGACGGCAGCTGTAAGCCGAAGACTTGTATGTCCAAAAGGGTAAAAAAACGCTACAAGCCCAATATCTAACCCGTTTTGCTCAACTCGCAGCCGCCTAATCCGAAGCCCGATCAGATCGCTCCTAAAAACGAACAAAATGAAGCAATCTTTTTTTCTGCCGGTCTTCTAAATTATTATAAAACTGTACATTTATCGAAATTTTCTCGATTAGCTATTGACAATCGGAGGTTTTGGTGATAGAATAATTGTTTGTAAAGGCTTTGACGGGAATAAGTAGCGTCCCCATGACTCACAAGAGAGTTGCCGTTCGGTGCGAGGCAATGGGCAGGGTGCGTGAAGCTCTCCCTGAGCTGTCGCCGAAAGGCGGATCGGGTGCGCCCGTTATCGCGTTGGCTTTTTATAAGCCGCTGAGGCTCTGCTCGCGAGTGCGGAGTGAAATAAGGTGGTATCACGAGCGCGTCCTCGTCCTTATGTTCTAAAGCATTGGACGAAGGCGTATTTTTGTTTTTTTGAAAGGATATTTTACTATGAAATGGACATCTCTTAACGATCTGCGCGAAAGCTATCTCTCGTTCTTCGAGAAAAAGGGACACCTCAGACTGAAATCGTTCCCCCTCGTGCCGATCAATGACAAATCCCTCCTGCTCATCAACTCGGGCATGGCACCGATGAAAAAATATTTCACGGGCGAGGAGGAGCCTCCGAGATCGCGCGTCTGCACCTGTCAGAAGTGCATCAGAACCCCCGACCTCGAGCGCGTCGGACATACCGCACGCCACGGCACATTCTTTGAAATGCTCGGTAACTTCTCCTTCGGCGATTACTTCAAGGAGGAGGCAATAGAGTGGTGCTGGGAGTTCCTCACAAAGGAGCTTGAGATCCCCGAAAATCTTCTCTGGCCCTCGATATACGAGAAGGACGACGAGGCATACGAAATCTGGGTAAATAAGATGGGAGTCGATCCCTCACACATCGTCCGCCTCGGCAAGGCAGATAACTTCTGGGAGCACGGCACAGGTCCCTGCGGCCCTTGCTCTGAGATATATTTTGACCGCGGCGAGAAATACGGCTGCGGAAGCCCCGACTGTAAGCCTGGATGCGAGTGCGATCGCTATATGGAGATATGGAACAACGTTTTCTCGCAGTTCAATAATATGGGCGACGGCACCTACGAGGAGCTTGCACACAAGAATATTGATACGGGAATGGGACTTGAACGTCTTGCGTGCGTAATGCAGGGCGTTGACAATATGTTCGAGGTCGACTCGATAAGACGCATCATAGATAAGGTCTGCGAGATCTCTGGCAAAACTTATGGTGCAGACGCTAATAACGATATCTCGATAAGAGTTATAAC
>CAYPRM010000018.1:0-11479 GCA_964413365.1 uncultured Lachnospiraceae bacterium
CCCTTAAATAATAAAAAATAAAAATAATTAAAATATCTTTGGGGAAAGGTGAAATTCCATACCGACAGTAAAGTCTGTGAGCCACCTGCACGGCGGCAGATCGGGCGAGATTCCCGAACCGACGGTAAAAGTCCGGATGAGAAAAGATAAAATAAGATAAAATAAATCGGCGCGACGCGACCTAAAATGCATCGGTCCATCGCTCCTTCCCCGACGTTGTTGAGCGTCGGATTTTTTTATCTTTCCTCACGGTCATAAGGAGGAAAATATATGAAAACTAATATTAAGGACTCGCAAAGAGTCAAAAAAATAACAGTCATCGCGCTTTTTTGCGCACTTTCGTTCATCGTGTCGATGATCCTTCCCATAAAGGTCAGCTTCTTGACGCTCGACCTTAAGGACGCAGTCTCCGCAATATGCGGAATGTTCTTCGGACCTGCCGCAGGACTCGCCTGCGCTACCATAGTGCCGTTCATCGAGTTTACATATTCCGATACGGGCGTCTATGGACTTGTTATGAACCTTCTGAGCTCGATAGCCTTCGTAGGAATATCGTCCCTCATTTATAAATATAAGCACTCCATCGTCGGCGCAGTCCTCGCACTCGCCTGCGGAGCGGTCGCTACAGTCGCCGCTATGAGCGTCGCAAACCTCTATATCACGCCATATTATATGGGAGTCTCAAGAGAACAGGTCGCCGAGCTGCTGCCAAAGCTCATTATGCCCTTTAACCTCGTGAAGGCAGCTCTGAATTCCAGTTTAACGATGCTCCTCTATAAACCGATATCAAGATTGCTCAAAAAAATGGGCGTCAGCGGCTCGAAAACTACTGTGCAGCAGGGAGCATCACAGCAGAATAGCGTGCCTCACGAGGGTAAAAACCGCTCCCTCACCGTCGCCATTCTCAGTATAATAACCCTCACCGCATCCCTCGTAATTATCTTCTTCGTCCTCGGCGGTAGCCTTAACTGAATTCTAAATCTGCGCGGTAGGACGGAACGCCACTTGTGCGCATAGCGAACATATATGTGCCTTTATGCCGCCTTCGGCTAATGGTGTTGCCTCGCCGCAAATTGGTGGGGGAGGACTTGCTCATCCCGAAAACAAACGTCCCCACCGTACAAAGCCAGTTTTGCCGAAACGGACGCTCAACAGAGCCTCCCTCCGAGAGGGAGGGGACCGCGAAGCGGTGGAAGGAGCCTGCAAGACTGAAAAATCTGCACTTTTTCTGTACAAACGCAAAATTCTTAATACCGCGCCCTCCTTCAGTCGCTACACACCTGACGAGTCGGTTGTTCACAAAAGCAACTTATACGAGATCAAAAGAGCATAATTATATTTCAAAAAAAAGGATAAATGGTAAAAATGAGAAAAGAATATTATCCTGCAATCGCAATCTATGCGGCGAGCGCGGCACTTTTTGTCGGGGCGATCATCGGCTACGTGCTCAAGCTGCCCTTTGCAACGCCCTGCCTTCTTTTGGGCGTCGCGACTCACCTCGGCGCATCGGCTGTGCTGACCAAGATCGGCAGGGCTCTCCGCACGTCCGCAGAAACCGATACCCCCGACGAGGATGACCTTGAAGTCGACTCTTGCGACGTTACCGATACCGACAACGAGAACGATGATAATACCGGCTCTCAAACCGACGATCGCAACGAGATTAACGACTGACGCAATCGCGTTCCCCCAGCCGCACTCGGCGAAAATTTTAAGTAGATTTTGAACGATTTTTGACAAGTTTTTGCACGTTTTTGACGAGTTTTGATCGAGTTTTGGTGAGTTTTTGCGCGGTTTTTTACCGAAAAATATTCACTATTCTGAATAATTATTCATTTTATATTCACATCCTAACAAAGGAGAACCCAAAAATATGGAAGCAATAAGAGACTTTTTTTTGAACACCGTGGGTGAGGAGCTATGCACGTTTTTCTGCTCAATGCTGCCCGTGATCGAGCTTCGCGGAGCGATCCCAATGGCTTATGCGTTCGGGATTCCGTGGTGGCAGGCGTATCTCATATCCGTCGTGGGGAATATGATCCCCGTGCCGTTCATCCTCCTGCTCATCAGGGGAGTGATAGGACTTATGCAACGCTCGAATGTAAAATTTTTCAATAAAATAGCCGACTTTTTGCTCTCTAAGGTTGAAAAAAATAGGGAAAAAATCGAAAAATATTCTTTTTGGGGGCTCTGCCTTTTCGTCGCAATTCCTCTCCCCGCCACGGGCGCGTGGACGGGCTCACTTGTCGCGGCGATGATCGGAGTCAAGCCGTGGAAGGCAACGTTATCAACGCTTCTCGGCGTTCTCATCGCGGGCGCGGTCGTAACGCTCATAGTCTATGGCGGCATCGGTTTCCTCGCATGGCTCATCTGACGGGCAGCCTCACGAGATCCATGCTGCCTGCAAAATGACACTCTCCGCGATCCGTGGGAGCATATTAAATAATGTTATATTTTTATCGAACAGCCGTCGGGGCATCGATCCCGACGGCTTTTTCTCTGACTTCGCCCGAGCCTGCGAATTTATATAACCGTCCCCATACGCGACTGCGCGCAGGGCTTTAGTAACACGCCGATTGTTTTACTAAAAATCGGGCGGTTTTGGCACGCATGGACGAATCCCGTGTCGCTGAAACGACGCCTTTAGATAGTGGCCCTCGTTCGTTGTTCAACAGCGGTTTTGAAAGCGGTAATCCAAAAAATGAACGGTTACCACGGCACCGAATCGCTATTGCAGCATTTCCCATAGTGCACGGCTTTTTACGGTTGCAACCCCAAAATGGGCGTCAAGCAAAAGGTGCAATGGCGGTCAAAAAGTGTTAAAAAGAGCGAAAAAATCAAAAAAAGCTTCGAAAAAGTGCAAAAAGTTTGCAAAAGGTATTGCAAAGCGGCGGTATGTGTGTTATAATAGTTGAGTTGAAGAAAATAAATACAAATATATGCTGAAGATCATATATGACTTATCCAGAGTGGTGGAGGGACGTGCCCTATGAAGCCACAGCAACCTACCCCTCGGTACGGGGCAAGGTGCTAATTCCCGAGAGATGAGATTTTACTTTCACTCCCTCGGACTGCGAGGGATTTTTTAGTTGTGGCGGTTTTCGGCAGAGAAATGAAAGGAATTTTGAAATGAAAAAGGTATTCTTTACATCCGAATCCGTTACCGAGGGACATCCCGACAAGATCTGCGACAAGATCAGTGACTCGATACTTGACGCGCTCCTTGCTCAGGATCCCGAGAGCCGTGTTGCCTGCGAGACCTGCTGTACGACGGGACTTGTAATGGTAATGGGCGAGATCACGACCAAGGCGACAGTTGACTATCAGGCGATCGTTCGCGAGACCGTTCGCGAGATCGGCTACGATAGGGCGAAATACGGCTTTGACTGCGATTCCTGCGCGGTCCTCAGCTCCATTCACGCACAGTCGCCCGACATTGCGCTCGGCGTTGACCGTTCCCTTGAGGCAAAGAGGGGTGAGATCGCCGACAAGTACGACACGGGTGCAGGAGATCAGGGACTTATGTTTGGCTACGCCTGCGACGAGACGCCCGAGCTCATGCCCCTGCCCATTTCGCTTGCGCACAAGCTTGCGATCAGGCTCACAGAGGTCAGAAAATCCCACCTGCTCGACTATCTCCGCCCCGACGGAAAGACGCAGGTAACGGTCGAGTATCACGATGATGCTCCCGTCCGCGTTGACACGGTGGTCATCTCGACGCAACATTCCGACAGCGTTTCCCTTGAGCAGATCAGGGAGGATCTTATAGAAAATGTTATCAAGCCCATTATTCCCGAGAGCCTTATTGACGCTGATACCAAGATCTACGTCAATCCGACAGGACGCTTCGTAGTCGGAGGACCTGCAGGGGACAGCGGACTTACGGGAAGAAAAATAATCGTCGACACCTACGGCGGCTACGGCAGACACGGTGGCGGTGCGTTCTCGGGCAAGGATCCGACGAAGGTCGACCGCTCTGCGTGCTATGCTGCAAGGTACATAGCAAAGAACGTCGTTGCGGCAGGACTTGCGAGCCGTTGCGAGGTCCAGCTGGCGTATGCTATCGGTGTGGCGCGCCCCGTCTCCGTAATGATCGACACGTTCGGCACGTCGAAGGTGGACGAGAGTGCGATATCCGAAGCGGTCTGCAAGCACGTTGACCTGCGCCCTGCGGCGATAATCGAGAGATTTGATCTTCGCCGTCCAATATACGCACAGCTTGCGGCATACGGACACATGGGACGTGAGGATCTCGGAGTGAGCTGGGAGGAGCGCGATCTTGCGCCCATTCTTGCGTCCGAGCTTCTCGGCTGATACGAAATAGGTATCAATAATTATCAGACCTCGGATGGAATACGTTTGAGGTCTGTTTTTGAAATTTTGGGAGGTGACGGTATGGCTCGTAAAGGGAATGATATTGAGATTGATACAGAAAAGGCAAGGTCAATGTCAAGGTCAAATAAAAATGCAAGTGAAAAATTCGCCGACGCTGTGGAAAACGAAAACGAGCCCTCGGTGCTTGAGGGAAGCGTGGAGCGAGTCATATATACAAACAACGATAACGGCTATGCCATAATCGAGATATCGTGCACCGACGGCGAGCTTTCGGTCGCCACGGGTATAATGCCCGACGTCGGCGAGGGGGAGCACGTCAAGGTCTACGGAAAATGGGTGCACAACGCGAAATACGGGCGTCAATTCGCCGCGACGAGCTACGAAAAGCTCCTGCCTGCGGATGCGGATTCCATTTTACGCTATCTTGCCTCGGGTGCGATCCGAGGGATCGGACCTAAGACCGCACAGAGGATCGTTGCGCTCTACGGCGAGGAGACCTTTGACGTCATAGAGAACCATTGCGAATGGCTCGCGCAGATACAGGGAATATCCCTCAGAAAGGCGCAGGAGATCGGCGAGGCGTTTCGGGCGAGTGCGGGAATGAGGAGCACGATGATGTTCTTCCGCGACTATTTCGGTGCGGCACTCACGATGAGGATATACAAGAGATGGGGCGCGGAATCTGTTGGGCTCGTAAAGCAAAATCCCTATCTGCTCTGCGAGGAGATCGAGGGCATCGGTTTCGAGCGAGCGGACGAGATGGCGAGGGGACTCGGCTTTTCGGATGACGGCGGTGAGAGGATCTGTGCAGGTGTGGCGTACATGATGCGCTACCGCATAGCCGGCTCGGGGCACGTTTGCTTGCCCGAGAGCATACTCATTTCGCAGGCGTCCGACCTTCTCGGTGTGGAGCAGAGCCGTATCAGATCGGCGATAGACAGGCTCGTGGCGGACGGGCGGCTTCGCTCGGCGGAGTACGGAGATGTGAGATACATTTACGACCGCGAGAGCCGCGAGGAGGAAGAATATATTGCTCGCAAGCTTGATATGCTTGACAAGCTCTGTGTTTCGGTCAATGCCTCCGACACCGACGGGTTTATACTTATGGACGAAAAGCGCAGTGGCATCACCTATGCGCCCCTTCAGCGCAGGGCGATATCGTTAGCCCTTGAGAGCGGTGTGATGATACTCACGGGAGGTCCGGGTACGGGTAAGACCACCGTCGTTCGCGCGCTTATCAATATTTTTGAGAGCCTTGGACTCGATGTTGCACTCGCCGCTCCCACGGGGCGTGCCGCTAACAGAATGAGCGAGGCGACCTCGCACGAGGCGAGGACGGTGCACCGTTTGCTCGAGATGGATTTTTCGGACGGCACGCACGCGACCTTTAACAGAAACGAGCACGATCTGCTCGATGAGGACGTTATCGTAATTGACGAGGCGTCGATGATAGATCAGCCCCTTATGTGCGCTCTGCTCAAGGCGATAAAGCCGGGTGCGCACCTTATAATGATCGGGGACAGCGACCAGCTCCCCTCGGTCGGGGCGGGGAATGTGCTCCACGATCTGATAGACAGCGACCGCTTTGCTACGGTAAGGCTCAACGAGATCTTCCGTCAGGCGAGCGAGAGCCTTATAATAACCAATGCGCACGCGATAAACTCGGGCGAGCTGCCGAGGCTCGACGTCAAGGACGGCGATTTCTTCTTTCTCCCTCGCAGTGGCGGTGCGGAGATAGCGAGAACGGTCGTTGAGCTTTGCCAAAGTCGACTTCCGCGCGCTTACGGCAAGCTGCTCACGGCGAATATGCAGGTCATATCGCCCTCAAGAAGGGGTGAGGCAGGAACGGAAAATCTGAACGTTCTTCTTCAGGCGGCACTCAATCCCCAAGCGTTCGGAAAAACGGAATACAGACACCGCGGGCGCACGTTCAGAGTCGGCGACAGGGTTATGCAGACGAAGAACAATTATGATATTTTCTGGGAACGCTCCGACGGCACGGGCGGAAACGGAATTTTTAACGGTGATATAGGAGCTATAACGGACATTGACCTGCGTGAGCACGAGATGGGTATCACCTTTGACGACAGAAGCGTCAGATACGATTTTTCGTACCTCGACGAGCTCGATCACGCTTATGCCATTACTGTTCACAAGAGTCAGGGAAGTGAATATCCCATCGTGATAATTCCCGCCTACCGCGCTCCCGAGCTTCTGCTCACGCGAAATATGCTCTACACCGCAGTTACACGTGCGCAAAAAATGGTCATAATCGTCGGCGAGGGCGGAATAGTCAGCAAAATGGTGGAGAACGATCGCCACTCGCTACGCTACACCAATCTTGCAAGGATGCTTGGATGATCGGTATGGGGAGAATTAAGAGCCTTTTGGGAAATCTCATCTTTCCGCCGAAATGTGCCTGCTGTGGCAGAATGCTCGAAATCAAGCTCACCACCGAGGCGTACAGCGCACTTTGCACGGATTGCAGGCGTGAGCTTGAGGCGGAGAAGAAGCGAGAATGTCGCAGGTGCTCAACGGCGATGGTGTATTGCCGCTGTATGCCGAGCGCGCTCAGTCGTGCGCAGTGCATCTCGCTTCTAAAGATCGTTGGATATGATCCCGAGATGGGAAATGCAGGCATAAACAGATATCTGTACACCGTCAAGCACAACGCCTGCAGGCTTGATATAAGATTCAGCGCAGAGCAGCTCCGTGCAAGGCTCATCGACGAGATGCGGACGCTCTCACTTGCGCCCGAGGACTGCGTTATCACCTATCTTCCGCGCTCACGCAAAAACAAGGCGAAGTACGGCTACGATCAGGGAGAGCTTCTTGCCCGTGAGCTATCGAGAATTACGGGAATACCGCTCGTCGTGTGCTTTTCAAGGGTTCTTTTGAGTGATGAGCAGAAGAACCTTAGCAAATTTGAGCGAAGAATGAATATGAGCTCGTCCTATATTCCGCTTGAGGTGGGTGATCGGGTGAGGGATAAGACGGTGATACTCGTTGACGATATCGTTACTACGGGAGCGTCGATGGCGTCCTGCGTCAGGATCTTGGACACGCTCGGAGCATATAGCACGGTCGGTCTGTGCCTTGCGAGGACTGTTAAGAAGAAAAAATAATAAAAATATTGCGGTAAAGCGATTGATTTGTTGATTTTTTTATGCTATAATACTTTTGATATGCAACAAGAATGGATAGGAGGAAAACTTAGATGTTCAAATTTACAACTGACATTGGAATAGATCTCGGAACATCGAGTGTCCTCGTTTACGTAAAGGGCAAGGGGATCGTACTGCGCGAGCCGAGCGTTGTTGCCATTGAGGACAGCACAGGCAAGATCGTGAGGATCGGCAAGGAGGCACAGCAGATGCTGGGCAGAGCTCCCGAGGGAGTTTCCATTGTCCATCCGCTGACCGACGGCGTTATAAGTCAGTACAATGCCACGCTAAAGCTTCTTCAGCACTGCATCAGCCGCGCGTGCGGATCGAGTCTTGTACGTCCGAGGGTGATGATATGCGTGCCCTGCGGAATTAGTGAGGCGGAGGAGATGACTATCATCAATGCCGTTTCTCAGGCGGGTGCGCGTCAGACCTTCCTTATCGAGGAGCCTGTTGCGGCGGCGATAGGTGCAGGGGTGAATATAGATGCCCCCGAGGGACACATGGTCGTCGATATCGGCGGAGGAACGACGGATATTGCGGTCGTATCATACGGCGGAGTGGTCGTTTCAAGGTCGGTCAGAGTCGCAGGTAACGCTCTCGATGAGGCGATAATGTCATATATGCGCAAGACGCACAAGCTGCTTATAGGCGAGAGAAGTGCCGAGGAAATAAAGATAAAGGTCGGAAGCGTTTTCAATGCTCCGACGAAAAAGCCCGTTCAGATGAAGGTCAAGGGACGCTGCCTTGTGAAGGCGATGCCCCGAGTGGTTAATTTCAATGCGGACGAGACGCTGAGCGCGCTCATTGAGCCATTGACGGCGATAATCGACACGGTATGCCTTGTCATAGAGCAGACGCCGCCCGAGCTGCTTGGCGACGTTTATAAAAACGGGATAATACTTACGGGTGGCGGAGCGAAGCTGACGGGGCTTGACAAGCTCATAGAAAAGACTACGGGTATTCGTACCACCGTGGCAAAGGAGCCGACTTCCTGTGTCGCTCTCGGGATCGGGCAGTCGCTCGACGACCTTGAGCACGGTGCGCTCGGATTTCTCGGGAGCTTTGGAAACGGCTGACCGCCCGAACGCTTAGTTTTGATATATTTAAGACCGCAGTCGGTCTTTGGGAGATAATGGATATATGGTTTCACAAAAAATAACGGTTGGATATAAGCCGAGTACGGTGCTTGCGTATTTCGAGAAGCTCTGCTCGATACCCCACGGCTCGGGGAACGAGGAGGGAGTTGCTCGATTTATTGAGCAGGTCGCGCACTCGCGTGGGCTTTACTGCGTCCGCGATGCGAAAAACAATGTTTTTGTAAGAATCCCTGCCACCGAGGGTAGGGAGGGAGAGCCTGCTTACCTTCTTCAGGGGCACACGGACATGGTTTGTGCCGCTCTTAGCTCGTCGAAGCACGATTTTGAGCGTGATCCTCTTGATCTTTACATTGAAAACGGCTGGCTTCGTGCACGCGGAACGACGCTCGGTGGAGATGACGGTATCGCTGTTGCGATGATGCTCGCCCTGATCGACGGTGCATCGGAGGATCATCCGACGCTCGAGCTCCTCTTTACTGTTGAGGAGGAAACGGGGCTTGCGGGGGCAGAGAGCTTCGATTATTCGGAGGTAACTGCCAAGAAAATGATAAATCTTGACTCGGAGAGCGAGAGCGAGATCTGCGCAGGCTGTGCAGGCGGCGTAAGAAGCCGTATTCGCTTTACCCCCGAGGTCGTGCCCACGAGCGGTGATGAGCTTACGCTGACGCTCGACGGGCTTTTCGGCGGACACTCGGGCGCGGAGATAAACTGCGGCAGAGCGAACGCCATAATACTCACCGTAAGGATACTTAAAAGGCTTGCCGAGGAGCAGGATATAGCTCTTATTTCGCTTATTGGCGGTGAGAAGGACAACGCGATACCGCGCTCCTGCACCGCAAGGCTCGTGGTCTCCGATGCGGAGGCGGCGGTGGAGCTCATCGAGAACCTTGACAATGAGATAAGGCGCGAGCTTTGCCCTGCGGACGAGGGACTTGATTTCTGCATTGATACCTGCTGTGGCGTGCGGAACATTCCCACGATCGCACAGACGAGGGAGCTTTTGGAGCTTCTGGAGTCCGTGCCCGTCGGAGTGCTCGCTATGAGTGCCGAGCTTGAGGGGCTTGTTGAGTTTTCGCGCAATCTCGGAGTTATCGAGGCAGGCACCGACAGCGTTTACATCACATATTCCTCGCGCTCCGCAAAGGAGGAGCAGATCGACCTCTCGATAGAACAGGTCGAGAGGTGTGCTTCCGCTCTCGGCGCGACCGTTTACCACGAGGGAAGATACCCCGGGTGGGATTTCCTGCCCGAGAGCGAGCTGCGTGAGCGGTATGCGGAGAAATGCTTTGCACGTACGGGCAAGAGGGCGAAAACGGTGGTCATTCACGCAGGTCTGGAGTGCGGAATAATCAAATCGCGCCTTCCCGAGATGGACATCATCTCCGTAGGTCCGAATATGCGCAACATCCACACGCCCGACGAGGCGCTTGATCTTGAGTCGTGCTCACGTCTTTTTGAGGTGTTGCTTGACGTGCTTGCGAAATGATGTACCTTTGAAAAATCGCGAAAAATTATAAAAAATCACAAAAAATCATAAAAATGCCTCCGATGCCGTCGCGTCGGAGCGTTTTTTGCGAAAAAAGTCGTTAAAAAATCACAGAATTCCCAAAAAGCTCTATACAAATCGGCAAATTTATGGTATACTTAATTAAGTATATATAGTTTTCTATATCCGAAAGGTGCATACATGAAAAAAGAGGAATACAAAAACAGATATCAGAAAAATAACAGAAACGACCGCAACGACCGAGGCAGCAGACCGCAGAGAAGTGCCAGTCCCGAGGTACAGAATCCCGAGGGCGAGCTTGGCGGACTCGTTATAGGCAGAAACGCCGTCCGCGAGCTTTTGAGCTCGGGCAGGGCGGTGGACAAGATCCTTGTCAGCCGTGGCGACCGCGAGGGCTCAATAGTGGTGCTCGTGGCGCAGGCGATAGAGAGGTCGATACCCGTTGTCGAGGTCGACAGGGTGAAGCTCGACACGATGTCGGGCGGCGCGCGCCATCAGGGTATCATCGCCATGGCGGCGGAGAAGGAATATGTCGACGTTGAGGATATCCTCGCTATTGCCGAGGAGAGGGGCGAGGCTCCGCTCATCGTCATTTCCGACGGTATTACCGATCCCTACAATCTCGGCTCGCTCATTCGCTGTGCGGAGGGAGTCGGAGCGCACGGGCTTATAATTCCGAAGCGCCGCGCGAGCGGTCTTACGCCCCTTGTCAGCAAGGCGAGCGCAGGTGCTATTGAGCATCTTGCTGTCGCCAAGGTGGCAAATATCGCGCAGACGCTCGAGGAGCTTAAGGAGCGCGGAATATGGGTTTACAGTGCGGAGGCAGGCGGAGTGCCGTATTACGAGACGGACTTCGGCGGCGGCTGTGCGATAGTTTTCGGAAGCGAGGGCGACGGCGTGTCGCATTTGGTCAAGGAAAAGAGCGATTTCATCGTTTCGATCCCGATGTACGGGCACGTAAATTCGTTCAATGTCTCGACCGCCGCGTCCGTGATACTCGCAGAGGCATCAAGGCAGCACAGACAGGGAAAGAAGCTGAAATGATCCTATGTATGGATATGAGCTTGAAAAATTTTTTAGTGGGAGGTGATCCGAATGCCCGATTACAGTATGGAAGATATGAACAGAATACTTGAACAGCTGAGGGCAAGGGAGAAGGAGTCGAACGAAAACGACGCCGATGCCACAGCCGAGACGGAGAGTGCGACCGAAAAGCACGACTTCGACACGGTGGATTTCGGCAAGCTCGACGAGAAGATCATCACCGACCAATTCAGTATTGACGAGGACTGGTTTACCAACGGCGAGTACGAGATAGAGGCGGAGGAAGAACCTGAGGTTGAACCTATTGTTGAGGAAGAACCTGAGGTTGA
>CAYPRM010000018.1:11579-25811 GCA_964413365.1 uncultured Lachnospiraceae bacterium
TGAGGAAGAGCCCGTGGTTGAGCCGATAGTTGAGGACGAGCCTGTGGCTGAGCCTGTTATTGAGGAAGAACCCGAGGCTGAGCCTATTGTTGAGGAAGAACCCGAGGTTGAGCCGATAGTTGAGGAAGAGCCTGTGGCTGAGCCTATTGTTGAGGAAGTACCCGAGGCTGAGCCTATTGTTGAGGAAGAACCCGAGGTCGAGGAGGAGCCCATTGCGGAGGAATCCATAAACTACGACGAGGTGCTTGAGGGACAGCAGGGAACGGTCTTTAACAAATTCGTTGAGGATTTTACGGGCGATCTTGACGATGTTGTGCTCGAGGCGGAGATAACCGAGAGCCACGCTCCCGACAAGCAGTACACCATCTTTGAGGACTGGGAGCGTCTGATGAAGGACAAGAGCTACGCCACCGCGGAGGAGGGTATCATTCCCCCGACCGAGGACGAACTTGCAAGAAGTGCCGACATCACGGGCGGTGCGAGCGGACACACCGATTATTTTGAGGCTCAGACGAGTGCCGATCTTGACGCCGTTGACATAGCTCTGATGGTCGCTCTCGGAGGCGAGGGTGAGCTGAACCGCACGGTCGGCTTTGAGAAGATCAGGCAGGCGGTGCACAGCGCGAGTGAGGAAAAGCATGACGATCTCGCAGGCAGGGGTATTCTCGGCTGCTGCGGAGAGGAATATTCGTCCCTCTCTCAAAATGCAGGCATAAAGGAAAAATACAAGAGGGATAAGAGGGGGATCATCATCCGACTCGTCCTTACGGCGATAATGACTCTGCTCATTTTCGCGTACGATATCGCAGGTCGCGTGGGCTACGTGCTCCCGAGCATATTTGACATGAACGAATATCCTCGCATATACGTTCTTGCAGGGCTTCAGCTCGTCTATATCTGCGCGCTGATCTCGTACAATAAATTCAAAAGGCTGCTTTGCAGTATATTCAGTTTTTCAAGTATGTCGTTCACGGCGGCGGTGCTCGCTATACTGATATGCACGCTCCACGACGCGCTTCTGATGTTCACAAGGTACGTCCCCGTTACGATGTCGTTCCACCCGATCCCTGCGATACTGCTGCTCATAAGCCTTGTATACGATCTCTTTGACGTCATACAGCAGGAGAGCATCTTCGGCGTGATCTCGTCGAGTGACAAAAAGCTCGTGCTCGAGCCATACGGAAAGGTCAGAATGGACGAGGGTGAGAGGGGAAGCGATGTTCTCGACAAGGACAGCTACTGCATCTCGAGAGTGCCCACGGTGAGCAGATTCTTCTCAAGGATCGCTAAGCCGACCACAAATGCGTGGAGCAAATTCATCTCTCCCGTGCTCTGTCTCTCCGCATCACTTTGCGTGCTGCTCGTGCTCCTGCTTATGGGAGAAACGCTTGCGACCGCAGGCATGGGTGCGACCGCCTCGTGCTTATTCGCGCTCCTGTGCTCGGTCATATTCGAGAGCGAGTTCGCATTCTTTGCGGTATACAGGGCGCTCAGAAAATACAAGACGGGCATTATAGGAAAATCGAGCGTTTCCGAGTACGGAAAGTGCAATATAATCTACTTTGACGACTACAATGTCTTTAACAAAAAGAGCGTAAGGACCAAGGGACTCAAGCTCTACGACAACAATGAGATATATCGCGTGCTCTATCACACGCAGGCGGTGTTCTCGAAGGTCGGCGGACCTCTCAAGGGCGTTTTTGAGTTCGCCACGAGCGAGATGATACACTCGAAGAACGTTGAGATACGCGAGATAAACAAGGAGGGCATCTCCGCTCTCGTTGACGGAAGAACGTCGGTGCTCATTGGAACGGGAGCGTTCCTGCGCAGTCGCGGCATCCACCCCTCGTACACGGCGGAGGATCTCCGTGCGGAGGCGTCGGGCGAGGAGAGCATTATGTTCATAGTCCTCGGCGGAAAGCTCGGTGCGAAGCTGTATGTAACGTACCAATTCTCATCGGAGTTTGAAAGGCTCGCAAGGAAGCTTACCGCAAAGGGCGTTCGCATCGGCATACGCTCGTGCGATCCCAATGTCAATGACAGGTGGGCAAGGCACTACGGCAAGCTCAAAAAATTTGATATAAGCATCGTGCGTCCCACGCTCAAGGAGATCAAGCCGCGCGACAAATCCATTGACGGCGGTATTGCATCGGTCAAGAACGTTCGCGCACTTGCGGAGGCGTTGATGATGTGCATCAAGCTCGACAGCTTTGAATCCCTCATAGGCAAGCTGAGGATCGCCTCGATAGTGCTCGTCGCATTACTCTCACTCTCCCTTGTGCTCTTCTCGGGCATAAATACGGTGAGTATGCTCGTGCTTATGCTGACCTGCGCTCTCGGAGCGTCGGTGATGATGCTGATGACGCATTTTTACATTAAACGCTGATACTGATAGGTGAAACAAGTAATGAACAATAAAAACAGCTCGATCTTAAGATCGGTCGAAAAGCCCGGGCGATACAGCGCAGGCGAATACGGGCAGATCATCAAGAACAAGCAGGATATCAAGGCAAGGTGGGTATTCTGCTTTCCCGATACATACGAGATAGGAATGTCCAATCTCGGTGTGAGGATACTCTATGGTGCGCTCAACGAGGAGCAGGATATCTGGTGCGAGAGGGCTTACGCTCCGTGGCACGATATGCAGGAGAGGATGCGGAAGTATTCCATTCCCCTCTGTGCGCACGAGAGCGGAGATCCTCTGTCGGAATTTGATATAATGGGAATCACGCTCCAATATGAGATGTGCTACACCACCGTGCTGAAGATGTTGGAGCTTTCAGGCATCCCCCTCTACGCACGCGACAGGGGCGAGGAGTATCCCGTCATCATCGGTGGCGGTCCGTGCGCCTATAATGCTGAGCCTGTGGCGGATTTCTTCGATTGCTTCTCGATCGGAGAGGGAGAGGAAAATCTCGTAGAGTTCGCGAGGCTCTACATTGAGATGAAGGAGAACGGCACGTATACAAAGAGCGAATTTTTGCACAGAGCCGCCCGTGAGATAGGCGGAATATACGTCCCGTCGCTCTATGACGTTTCCTACAATCCCGACGGAACGATAAAGGAATACAGACCTATATATGACGATATTCCGAGGCGTGTTACCAAGCGTATAATGACGGATATGGACAAGGCGTACTTCCCGGACAAGGTCGTAATGCCGTATATCGAGACGGTGCACGACAGGATAATGCTCGAGGTCTACCGCGGATGCATACGTGGCTGTCGCTTCTGCCAAGCGGGAATGGTCTACCGTCCTGTCAGGGAAAAGACGCCCGAGGTCCTCAACGATCAGGCAAAATGCCTCTTTGAGGCGACGGGATACGATGAGATATCGCTCTCGTCCCTATCTATAAGTGACTATTCGAGGCTCGATGAGCTGACCGATCAGCTGCTCGAGTGGACGGACGACAATATGATAAATCTTTCGCTTCCGTCTCTCCGTGTGGACAGCTTCACAAAGGAGCTGATGGATAAGATAGCGACCGTGCGCTCCGGCTCGCTCACATTTGCGCCCGAGGCAGGTACGCAGAGGCTTCGTGATGTTATAAACAAGAATGTCGTCGAGGCGGATCTGCTCCGTGCCGTGAATGTTGCGTTTGACGCGGGGAAAAATTCGGTCAAGCTCTATTTTATGATGGGGCTTCCGACGGAAACGCTCGAGGATATCGAGGGTATTGCCAAGCTCGCGAAGGACGTCGTTGAGGCGTACTATGCGAACCCCAATCGTATGAAGGGCAGAGCGCCCTCCGTTACCGTCAGCGTCTCCTGCTTCATTCCCAAGCCCTTTACGCCCTTCCAATGGGAGGCGCAGGACAGCGTGGAGGAATTTACCGAGAAGCAGAGGTATCTCGAGAGCTGTATAACGGATAAAAAGATACGCTACGTTCATCACGACGCACGTGTTTCCCATATCGAGGCTGTCCTCGCACGCGGTGATCGCAGGCTCGCTCCTGCACTCAAGCTCGCATGCGAGAGGGGCTTTTGCTTCGATGCGTGGGATGAGTTCTTCCACTATGACGAGTGGATGAAGGTCTTTTCGGACTGCGGTATAGATTGCGATTTCTACGCCAAGCGTGTCTGGGGAGAGGACGAGGTGCTTCCGTGGGACGTTATCGACTGCGGAGTCAACAAGGAATTCCTGCTCCGTGAGCGCAGAAATGCCTACGCAGGCAAGACCACACCCTCCTGCCGCGAGAAATGCAGCGGATGTGGAGTTAATAAGCTGGGAGGTGAGCGCACATGGTGTCCGAAAAAGCAGTAAAGCTCAAGCCCTATTCAAGGGAGGACTACGAGCTGCTCCCCGAGCCGAAATATATAAGATTTAAGTTCCGTAAGACGGGGGATCTGCAATATGTTTCCCATCTCGATCTGCAGACCGTTATGGGGAGGGTACTCATAAGGGCAAAGGCTCCGCTCTGGTATTCCAAGGGCTACAATCCCCACCCGAAGCTCATTTTCGCACTTCCTCTCTCCGTTGGAGTGCAGGGAGAGTGTGAATATCTTGACGTTCGTGTCGAGCGTGCCGTGCCGCCCACGGAGCTGATGGAGCATATAAATGCCGAGGTCACGGACGAGCTGAGATTTCTTGATGCGTATTACGCCGAGACGAGCTTTTCCGACATTTATTGGTCGGAGTACGAGTATACGGTAAGGACCGAGGGCGCGGATGAGAAAATGGCGCAGGAGATGCAGACCATCCTCACAGCCGAGCACGCGGTCATTCAGAAGAAGGTCAAGGATAAGAGGGGCAATATCTCCTATAAGGATCAGGATATCGCACCGTATATAAGGGATGCTCGGGCGGTGTATGAGAATGGAGAGATCCACATTCGCGCCGTGCTCTCCGCCTCCATAAACCAAACGCATCCGCATATCAATCCCGACCACCTTATCGCCATTCTCAAGCGTGAGATGGGTATCCTTCAAGGCTCGCCGCTCGATGAATATTATGATATCGTTCGCAAAAGAGTCTATCTTGAAGATGCACAAACGGATTTCAAATAACAAAAAACCGCCTTTAGGCGGTTTTTGTTTTATTTTGATCTTGGCTTGTAGAATTGGTAGAGATTGCAGGGGATCATTCCGTTATAGAGGCGCTTTATCTTGTCGGCACGGCGACCGTATTGGCGTTCAAAATCCTCCATTGATGTCAAAACGTAGATCTGCCACGGGTAGAAGTCTTCAAAGCGCCGTCCCATATCACGGTAGAGTGCGCGCGCCTCGCTCGGCGTCATCAGTCTCTCACCGTAGGGGGGATTGCAAATGATCGTGCCGCGTCTGTCGGGCTTTTCGATCCTTCTTGCGTCGGCGACAAAAATGTTCAGATGATCCACCACGCCTGCACGCAGGGCGTTCTCGTAGGTGATGTCCGTCGCGTCCTCGTCAATGTCGGAGGCGTAGACCTCGATATTGGGATCGTCAATTATCGCCGCGCGCGCACGCTCGCGCTCGGAGGTCCAGATGCTACTCGGAATAAGGGGGAACTGCTCGGAGATAAAGCTCCGACCAAGCCCCGGGGCACGGTTCGTGAGGATCATTGCGGACTCAATGGCGATCGTGCCGGAGCCGCAGAAGGGATCCCAGATCAGCACATCACGTCTCGGGTGCGAGGTCAGCGCAAGAGCCGCCGCTAACGTTTCACGAAGCGGTGCGGCAACTGCGGCAGGTCGGTAGCCCCTCTTATGGAGTGATATACCGCTCGTGTCGATCATCAGGGATGCGCGATCCTTGAATATGAAAAATTCTATTTGATATTTGATTCCGCTATTCTCCTCGAACCAGCTTATGCCGTATTTCTCCGCAAGTCTTGCGACCACTGCACGCTTGACTATGCTCTGGCAATCGGGTACGGAATATAGCTTGCTCCGTATCGCGTGGCCCTTCACGGGGAAGGCGTCAAAGCGTGAGATGTAATTTTCCCACGGGAGAGTGCGAGTGCCCTCAAAGAGGTCGTCGAAGGTATGGACGGGGAACTCACCGAGCTTGATGAATACGTGCTCTGCGAGGCGGAGATTGATATTTGCACGCGCAATATCCGCAAGGTCGCCCTCAAATGTAACGCGGCCGTCCATCGTCTCGAGCCTTTTGCAGCCGAGGGCGTCGATCTCCTCACCGAGTAGCTTTTCGAGTCCGAAAAGGCAGGTCGCAACGAGTTGAAGCTTCATTTTTATCAGATCCTTTGCAAAAATTTCTATGTATATTATAAAGCATGGGAGGGCGTTTGTCAACAGGGATTTGGTGCGGTGGTGGGCGTTTGTTTTTTTTGGGGGGAGCAAGCCCCTCCCCTACCAATTTGTGGCGAAGCCACGACATCATTCGCACGAAGTGCTAACATCATTTTGCCACAGGCAACATTTATGTTCGCTGTGCGAACGAGGGGTGGGGTTTTGTGTTATTTTTGAGGGTTGACGATGGGGATATGGCACTATAGGGATTTCAAGATCAACGTGGAAAATCGGTCATCAAAAAAAGCGGTTTGCGTTTTCAAAAAAATCTTGACAAACCCATTGGATATATGCTATACTAAATCGAAAAAATCCTACTTGTAGGAAAAACACGGGGGTGAAGAAATGCCAAAGGGAAAGCACATACTCGGAATGCCGAAGGGGAAACACATTTTCGGGACGGTGAAGGTCGGCGAGAAGGGGCAGATCTGTATTCCGAAGGAGGCACGCGAGCGGTACGGGATAAAGTCGGGGGACACGCTTCTTGTACTCGGCGACGATTCCCGTGGGATCATCATTTCCTCGCCCGACGCGGTGAGAAATGTTGCGCTCGACATTCTCGGCAAGGGATCCGAGGACGATCCGTAGCGGTCGCTCACAGCTTAGCTTTTATCAAAAAAAGAAAGGATATCTACATATATGACTTGGTTTATTTTTGCCCTTTGCACCACGCTTGCATGGGGTGTTGCAGATCTGTTTTACAAAAAGGGTGCTGATGAGACCGACAGGTACAGCCACCTCAAGACTACCATGTGGGTGGGCGTTGTGATGGGACTTTACGCGACGTATCTTATCACACTCGGCGGTGTGGATTTCGATCCCATAAATATGTTGATCTATCTCCCCGTTTCCGCCATGTACATTCTTTCGATGGCGATAGGCTATTTTGGTCTGCGCTATCTCGACCTCTCCATCAGCTCGCCCATACAGAATGCCTCCGGTGCGGTCGCGGCGGTGCTTTTATTCATCTTTGTCGGCGACAGCATTGACATTTTCACAGGTCTTGCGATCGTTGCGATCTGTGTCGGCGTCTTTCTGCTCGGCGTTTTCGAAAAGCAGAGTGGGGAGCTTGACGCACTTACACCCGAGGACAGGAAGTACAAGATCGGCTTTATTGCGTTCATGATGCCGATACTCTACTGCATTATCGACTCGCTCGGAACGTTCTTTGACGGCTATTATCTCGACGATATCGACTCCACGCCCCTGCGAAACGTTACCGAGGAGAATTTTGAGGACGTGGCGAACGTTGCGTATATGTACACCTTCCTTATCGTGGCGGCGGTGATATTCGTCTACCTCAAATTTATCAAGAGGGAGCGTATAGAGCTTCCGAAGCAGAAGAACAGGATCATTGCCGCAGGTGCGGAGACGCTCGGACAGATCACATACGTTTACGCGATCAGCGGTGTTGCGGTGGTCGCCGCTCCGATGATCAGCTCCTACTGCATCGTCAGTCTTATTCTCTCGAGGATCTTCTTGAAGGAAAGGCTCACGTGGAAGCAGTATATCTCGGTCGGACTTGTGGTCGCGGGAATACTTGCACTCGGCATTATTGACGGGATCAACGGTGATGTTTGAGGTCGGAAACGTTACAAATTGGCACAAAATGGGCTTCGCGCAGCTGCGAAGCCCATTGTTTTTTATCGATATTTGAGATTTTTATACACGGGGACAAGGCTATTTGCAAGCTGTAATTTACAGTTATGCTGCGAGGGCTTTGCTGCTAAAAGACTGTTTCGACTATTTTAGGGCAGCCTGTGGGGGAATACTGCCACGTTTCGATATGGCTTATCCGTGTTGGATCGATGTAATATTTCAGCTCGCCGAGTGTGGGGCAGGGGGCATAGTCGATGAGGACCAATTTTATTTTCATTTTTTCGGGAATTATGCTTTTTATGTAGACCGACACTCCGTCGCCGACTCTGACATCACGCAATGTCGGATCGTCCGCTCTCGGCTCGGCGAGCCCTGCGAGATTCGGTGTCAGCTCGACGAATACCCCATATTCCTCAATGCTCCGCACCACTCCGCTCACGGTCTGACCTGCGCAAAAGCCTCTGACGTTCTCCAACCACGTTCCGAGAAGCTCCTTAAGCGTTACGTATATTCTCCCCGTTTGCAGGTCGTTCGATCTGACCGCGACGCTGAGCTGTGCGCCGACGCCGAGCCTATCCGAGGGGTGGCTGATCCTTGAGACGGATATACAGTCGATCGAGAGCAGGGAGCAGATGCCGCAACCGATATCCACGAACGCTCCGAAGGTATCAAGGTGTGTTACGGTGGCAGGAATTATATCCCCCGAGAGCAGGGAATTGAGGTAGAGGCTACGGCACTCCGCCTGTGCGGCACGGCGTGAGAGGATGGCGCGCGGTGCGGCTCCCGAGGTATCGAGTGCAAGCACCTTGAAGCACACGGGCTTGCCCACGCGGCTGATTATTGCTATATCCTTGACGCTCTCGCCCTCGCCGCAGAGCACACATTCCTCCCTTGGAATTATCCCCTCGATCTCTCCGAGCTCCACGTGCAGGTCGAGGTCTCCGTCGCAGAGGACCACTCTCCCCTCAAGTATCCTGCCCTCGTGCATGGCATGCTCAAGCCCCGAGATACTCGAGGTGCAGAGCAGATTTTCCTGTGTATAAAGATTTCTGCCCTCGGGCAGATAGCAGTTGTAATTCATTGTTCTATCCCTATCCTCTCTTTTTGCTTTTTTTATATAAGAATATTGCGGTCTGCGAAAAAATATTCAAAAAAAATTTGAAAATGCACGTGAGGAAAAGTGAGCAAATTGGGTGAAAAAGAGAGAAAACGAGAGCTTGGTGGGCGATAAATCAAATTCTCCAAAAAAGTTTTCAAAAACCTATTGACAAAGCTCCAAACAAGTGCTATAATGTGCAAGGTAAAAAATCAAACACAATTTTTTGGAGGATTATTTTAATGTCTACTTTTTTTGCAAAAGCAGAGACCATTGAAAGAAAATGGTACGTTATAGACGCTGCAAATAAGCCCCTTGGAAGAACTGCAGTTGCGGCTGCTAACATTCTTCGCGGCAAGCACCGTCCCGAATTCACTCCCAATACCGATTGCGGTGAGTTCGTTATCATCATCAATGCTGATAAGGCAGTTCTCACGGGCAGAAAGCTCGAGCAGAAGTATTATTATCATCATTCCGGCTACATCGGCGGCATGAAGTCGGTTCAGTACAAGACTCTTATGGCTACCAAGCCCGAGCTCGCTATGACGCTGGCTGTTAAGGGAATGCTTCCTCACAACACCCTCGGTGCAAAGGCTGCAACTCGCCTTAAGGTCTACGCAGGCGCTAACCACAAGCACGAGGCTCAGAAGCCCGTCGCTGTTGAAGTTTAAGGAAAGGTAGGACGAACAGAATGTATACAAGCTCAAAGCCCTATTTTTACGGCACAGGTAGAAGAAAGAAGTCCGTTGCACGCGTTCGCATAGTTCCCGGTACGGGCGTTATCACGATCAACGGCAAGGATATTGATACTTATTTCGGTCTTGAGACTCTCAAGCTCATCGTAAACCAGCCCTTCGGCGTTACAGGCACAGAGGGTAAGTGGGACATCATCGCCCTCGTAAACGGCGGTGGCTTCTCCGGTCAGGCAGGCGCTATCCGTCACGGACTTGCGCGCGCACTCGTCGCTGCTGATGAGGCAAATAAGCCCGCTCTTAAGGCTGCAGGCTTCCTCACCCGCGATCCTCGTATGAAGGAAAGAAAGAAGTACGGACTCAAGGGCGCTCGTCGTGCTCCTCAGTTCTCGAAGAGATAATTGCTTCTTTTCCAAACGGGAAAACAGAAAAATTCAAATCAGATCGCCGCGCGAGCGGCGATCTTTTTTTATGGCTTTGGGGATTTTTTAATATAATTATTTAACATATCTTCGATTATCGTTGGTTTTGGTACAGGATCTGACATATTTTTCGCAGTGGCGGTGGTATAATATGGAAAAGGGACGAAGGAGGACGTGAAAATGAGGGAAGGAAAGGGACTTTTTGAGCACGAGGTTACGGGGGATGAGTTAGTGATAAGGCTTTTTGGCGAGATCGACCATCACAGTGCTGTGAATGTACGCTCGGAGATCGACGGGTTGATATTCGAGACACGGCCGCGGAGGGTGATACTCGATCTATCGCGCGTGAGCTTTATGGATTCCTCGGGGCTTGGGCTGATAATGGGCAGGTATTCGCTCGCAAAGCAGCTTGGCGGAGTTTTATTACTTCGCTCGCCGACCTCGGCGGTGATGAGGATACTGAGCCTTGCGGGAATGGAGAGGATCGTAAGGATCGAGAAAAATTTTGAGGAGGATGATACGGATGAGGAGAAGTGAGAGGTATGCGCCCGTGGTCAATTCGATGAAGCTGACCTTGCCGTCAAGCTCGGTGAACGAGGGTGTGGCGCGGAGTGCGGTTGCTGCGTTTTGCGCGCAGCTCGATCCGACGGTGGCGGAGCTTGCGGACATAAGGTGTGCGGTGAGTGAGGCGGTAACCAACTGCATCGTGCACGCCTATCGGGACAGGATAGGCGAGATATACATAACGGTGGATCTCTTGGAGAGCGGTGTCGTGCGGATCAAGATAAGGGATCGCGGCTGTGGAATCGACGACGTGAGGGGAGCGCGTGAGCCTCTTTTTACCACGGATCGCGCAGGCGAGAGAAGCGGAATGGGCTTTACTGTAATGGAGAGCTTTAGTGACGCTATGAGCGTTTCATCGCGCGTGGGCAAGGGAACTACCGTTGTTCTATACAAAAGGATAGGCGGCCGCTGAGGTCGCCGAGTGGTACGATGAATGTAATAGAAGCATCGAGAAGGTCGAGAAATCTCGATCTGATACTTCGCGCGCGCGGGGAGGACGAGGCGGACGCCATGGATGCACTCGGCACGCTCGTAGAGGAGAATGTGGGACTTGTGCGGAGCATCGCGCTGAGGTTTCGGGACAGGGGAGTGGATGTCGAGGATCTTGTGCAGATAGGAACGATCGGAATGATGAAGGCGGTACGCACCTTTTCACCCGAGCGCGAGGTGGCGTTTTCCACGTATGCTGTACCCCTGATAACGGGGGAGATCAAGCGTCATCTGCGTGACGAGGGGCCGATCAAGATCAGCCGCGTTTACAAAAAGCTCTCGACGGAGCTTGGATTTTTGCGTGCGCGGATCATTACCGACGAGGGCAGGGAGCCGAGTATTACGGAACTTGCGGCACTTTGTGGGATCTCGACGGAGGATGCGGCGGTCGCGCTCGAGGCTCAAAGTCCGATATCATCGCTCTCCGAGAGCTGTGGGGACGACGAGAAGCTCACGCTCGAGACACGTCTCGCCTCGCCCGACCGCGAGATAGAGCGCACCTGCGACCGAGTGGCGCTCTCACAGGCGATATCCCATCTTACGCCCGAGCATCAGAGGATAATCACCCTGCGCTACTTCCGAAATATGACTCAACAGCAGGTGGCGGAGCTTCTGGGGCTTTCGCAGGTCAAGGTATCGAGAGAGGAGAAAAAGATACTTTTATGCCTTAAAAAAGAATTGGAATGAGCCGAGGCTCATTCCAATTCTTATATATTTAAATTATTTCTTTGGCTTTTTGATCCTGTTGAGCTCTCTATTGACGCTAAGAAGCTCCTCTTTGGTAAAGGAGATGTTCATCATGCCGATCATGCTCGCAAGGCGGAGCACGGTGAAGCCACCCAGCATCTTCATGAGGTCGGACGTAAGCTCAAATCCCATAGCGGAGGATTTTTCACCCTTGGGTGTCGCGTCGCTCATCTTCTTCTTGAGAGTCAGACCGAATTTTGCAAACCAGAGCTTACCGGGGATCGTATCCATGATATCGTTCAGCTTATCGTTAAGGGAGAAATGTCCCTCGGGAGCGGTGATATCGAACCAGTTGAGCACTGCGCCCTTCTCTCTGAGAATGTAGTCCTCGTTCATGGTATCGACCTTGCGGATCACGCTCTCATCGGACACGTTGCCTGCAACTGCACGAAGATCGCTCTCGCCGACGTTCTTGACGTCGAAGCGGAAGAAGTGATCCTCAGCGCGGCACTTACCGACGGACTCGCCGTTCACGAAAAGTTCTACCTCGGGGAGGTTCGAATAGACGGTAACGCGCGTTACGTCCTCAACTCTGTCAACATATCTCTTGCTGCAGAGGTGGACGAAGGGATCGTCAGCGGGATCCTTAAGCCATGCCTTATATGCATAGAAGGAGTCCTTCTTATACTTTCTGTCCATGGTCATAAGTCCCTTATGGTTCTGACCGTTCTCACCGCCCTCGGCTCTTGCGTCAGCGCCAAAGTCAAACATATTCCATACGTGCGTTGCCCAGATATAGGGGCGTGAGAAGAGCTGCTTTATAAGCTCCTCGTGGTAATATGCCTGATATTCCTCGGTGTAGTCGCCCTGGAAGGGGCTTGAGCTATGCCAGTTGAGTGCCTCACAGCCGTATTCGCTGATGCCTACGCACACGCTCGGATATTTCTTGTGGAATTCATCGAACCAAGGTCCGTTCATTGAGGTATCTCCGCCGTACCAGCCGAAATAGTGGTTATAGGAGATGACGTCGGGAATGTGAACGTACTCGTCCTCGGGCTTGCACATGGATACGCAGGCGATGGTGGTGAGCCTTGTCTTATCCATCTCATGAGCGAGGTCGTTGAGTATTCTGTGGTTCTCGATAAGGTCGTGGTCGGAGCCTGAGATCGTTATCTCATTGGAAAGTCCCCAAACGACGATCGAGGGGTGGTTATAATTCTGCGCGATAAGCTCCTTCATCTGGGAGATAGTATTTTCTCTACCCGTGGGCATATGCTTTGAGATATAGGGGATCTCCGCCCAGACTACCATACCGAACTCGTCGCAGAGGTCGTAGAAGCACTGGTCGTGTTGATAGTGAGCAAGTCTTATCGTATTAGCACCCATCTCGGCGATGAACTCCATATCCTCTCTATGGTGCTCGGGAAGGAGTGCGTTGCCGATGCCGAGCCTATCCTGATGACGGGATACGCCGTGAAGGGGGTACTCACGTCCGTTGAGGAAGAAGCCGCACTCGGGATCAATGCGGAAGGTTCTGCAGCCGAAGCGTGTGCTTACCGTATCAACGCCGACGCCGCCGTTTACGATGGACGCGGTCGCGCGGTAGAGGTAGGGATCCTTGATTCCGTCCCAAAGATGGACGTCTCCGATAAGGAGCGTTACCTTTTTATCCTCGGAATGAGCCTCGGCGACGAGGTTGCCCTCGGCGTCGGTTATGGAATAGCAATATTCGTGATTTGCGGGAAGTGTGGTGGAGTACACCTCGATCTCAACGCTTGCATCGTTGCCCACGATGGTGGGAGTTACCTTGATGCCGGGTGCGCCGATATAGTCGAGGTCGAAATGCACGCTCGACACGGATACGAGGTCAACGCTCCTGTAAAGTCCGCCGTAGAAGGTGAAGTCCGCTGCCTGCGGATAGACCGTATCGCTCGGGGAGTTGTCAACAACGATCGCGAGTGTATTCTCCGCCTCAAGGGAGGGAGTGAGGTCGACTCTCCACGTGGAGTAGCCTCCGTCATGATGAGCAAGGTGCTTTCCGTTGAGATAAACGTCCGCGCTTGAGTTTGCGCCGTGTATCTCGAGATAATGAAGGTCCTCAACGGGAAGCTCGGAGAGGCTGAAGGTCTTGGTGTAGAGGCAGGCACCGCGGAAATAATCGTTTCCGCCATCCTGACCGTCGGTCGCGTTCCATGTGTGGGGCAGGTCAATTGCTATGCCGCCCTCGCGCGTGCCGATGTCGCTCGTGCCCTTATAAAATGTCCACGAGCTGTTGAAGCTGATGATAGATCTCATTATGTGATTCCTCCTGTAATATTGACGGTATTGAAATTCAATCCATTCATATTTATTATAACCTATTTTTGAAATTCTGTCAATCGGTAGGTGTAATATTATTGTAGACAATTTCTTATAGAAAATTTTGTATATATTTCACAAAGTTTTCTAAATATAAT